>NZ_JAMYNE010000012.1:0-200442 GCF_040318915.1 Mesorhizobium sp. M0991 | reverse complement strand
CGGCCCGCGCATCATCGTCCTGGCCGACAAGGCCTACGATGCCGACCGTATCCGGGAGTTGATCCAGCAGCACGGTGCGACGCCCCAACATTCCCGCCAAGCGGAACCGGAAGTGGAAACCTTGCTTCAGCAGGCGCCTCTATCGCGAGCGAAACCTGATCGAGCGCTTCTTCTCCAAGCTGAAACATTTCCGCCGTGTCGCTACACGGTACGACAAACTGGCAGCCAACTTCCTCGCCATGATCCAACTCGCCTCAATGCGACTGTGGCTTCGCGCTTATGAGTCTACGGCCTAGACGCGAAATAACATCGGCAATTCCAGCGCCCGTCACCAAAAAAGCCCTGGGCGGAAAACTCGGTCAGTAACCGTCGCAGTTTTCGGCGATCGCGGCTTGCGAACTGGCGGTGATCTGGTCGTTGGCGACCGCAAAGGTCTCCTGCATCAGCATGTCGTTGCTGGGAAAATCATAGCAGGCGATCACAGTGGTGACGCCGCCTTCCGATTTCTCGATCCGATGGCGGATTTCGGCCCCGGCGACGGCGCCTTGCCACTCGGCGATCGAGGCGATGAATTCCTGCTTGCTTTGCACGACGCCGAGGTCATCGAGCTTGATGCGGACGTTGTCGGCGAGCAGGTCCGACAATTCGCTGCGGTCGGCGACGAGCAGTGCCGAATACCAGCGGTCGATGATCGCGCTGTCGTCGGCACGGGCGAAATCTGCCGAGCAGAGCAGTGCCGCAGCCGCGAACGCGTCCCGAAGTCGCACCATGCCCAGCCTCCTACTCCGTGTCGGGCCGCTCGAAATCGCCGGTGTCCTTGTTCATCACCCAAAGCTCGCCGGTCGAGATGTCGAACCAGGCGCCGTGCAGCGACAGCCGCCCCTTGCCTTCGAGGATCGAGACGCAAGGGAAGGTGCGCAGATTGGCGATGGAATAGCGGATCGAGATGCGCTCCAGCGCCGTCTGGCGCTCGGTCGCGGTCATGAAGGTGCTCGACGATACGGTCTCGGCCGCCGGCGCGATCAGGCTCATCCATTTGCCGATGAAATCACCCGGCGACAACGGCGCGGCCGTGGTGTCGAGTGCTGCGCGGATGCCGCCGCAGCGGCCGTGACCCATCACCACGATGTTCTTGACCTTGAGGCTCTGCACGGCAAATTCGAGCGCCGCCGATGTCGAGTGGAACTGATCGTCGGGCGCATAGGGCGGCACCAGATTGCCGACATTGCGCAGCACGAACAACTCGCCTGGCCCGGCATCGAAGATCGCTTCAGGCGCGGCGCGGGAATCGCAACAGGCGACGATCATCGTTTCCGGTGCCTGGCCCTCCCGCGCCAGCGCGCGATAACGCCCGCTTTCGGTGAGATACCGACCGCTCATGAAACTGCGATAGCCGGTGAGAAGATGCTCGGGAAGGTGGGGCATGGGCAGCGGCGGGAGCCTTTCCGGGTTAAAGGCACGGTTCAATCCCGAAAGGCTCTAGCGCATCGGCCCGAAAATCGGAACCGATTTTCGGAAGGCGGGATGGCGTGGTTTCGACGTGCCAGCCCGTACTTTGCATACAGGTGAACGAACGGCGCCATTAATCGGCCTCAGAACCGCAGATTGGCGCCGGCGCGCAGCAGAAGCCAGTAGAACAGGGCGGTCGCGCCGACCGCGAGCAGCATCGCCAGGAAGAAGCCGCTGGGGCTCTCGGTGAATGGCAGCCCGCCAGTGTTCATGCCGAAAATGCCGACGATCAGCGTTCCCGGCAAAAGCAGCGCGCTCATCACCGCCAGCGCCTTGAGGCTGCGGTTCGATTCGTCGGCAAGCTCAGCCGCAAGCTCCTCCTGCAGCAGCCTTGCCCGGTCGTTGATCATGACGACCTCGCGGTCGAGCCGTTCAAGGCGCGCAGCAAGCCGGCGCAGAACTTCATGTGCGCCGGCGGAAAGGTTCCACGCGGAACGGTCTTCATCCTGGAAAAGCGCTGCCAGGGCCGAGATCGGCCGATGCAGGGATACGGCAAGGCGGCGCACATCCTTCAGCTGCCGTCTTTCGTCTGCAAGCCGCTCGGTCACGAGATGATCCTCGACTGCGTCCAGGCGCTTCGTCGCCGCGGCGAGCCGCAGGCTGGTGGTCTTGCAAAAAGCCATGACCAGCGTTTCGAACAGCTCGAATGCCGTGGCCGGCCGCAGCCCCGCGGCAAGGGCAGTGTGCACTTCCTCCACCGCCGCCAGCGGATGCCGGCGGCCGGTGACCAGCAGCCGCTCCGAGACCGCAAAATGCAATCTGCCGATGGTCGTCGACTGATGGGCGATCTCGCCATGCAGGTCGGCCGAAATGCCGTGAACGACGCCATTCTCATGCGCCAGCACCAGGCTGTCCTCATGTCCTTCGAGGATCGCATGAGCCGACGCCGGCAGCGCGCAGGCGTGGCTGACCCAGGAATGGGCGCGCCGGTCGACTAGGTCGACATGCAGCCAGACCCAGCCGTCCGCTGAGGCCAGCGCGGGTTCTATGTCTCGGGGCGCCAGCGGTTCGGGAGCTTTGCCGGGAGCGGCATGATAGGCCCAGACCAGCCCAGGAGTATGGTGCTGATCGTCCGCGGCGAGCAATGTCAGATGCGATGCGTCATTCATGGCCGGCCGAAACGATGCACGTTCAGATGATCCGGGCGGCGCCGCGACATTCTGGTCAAACCCTGCCCCCGCTCAGAATACCTGGCGGAAGATGACGAACAGCACGAAGGCAAGACAGATGGAGGCCGGAAGGGTCAGTATCCAGGCCATCAGCATGTTGCGCACCGTCGACCATTGCAGGCCCGAACCATTCGCCGCCATGGTGCCGGCAACGCCCGACGACAGCACATGGGTGGTTGAGACCGGCAGGCCGAGATAGTCGGCCGATGCGATCGTCGCCATCGCGACAAGCTCGGCGGACGCGCCCTGGCCGTAGGTCAGATGGCTTTTGCCGATCTTCTCGCCGACGGTGACGACGATGCGCTTCCAGCCGACCATGGTGCCGAGGCCGAGCGCCAGCGCGATGGCGACCTTGACCCAGAGCGGGATGAACTTCGTCGCGTTGTCGACGGCCTTATGATAGGTCGTCACCGCCTTCAGGTCGTCTGCCTGCATCGGCAGCAGCTTCCTCTTGTCGATCAGCTTCAGCGCTTCACCGGTAAGATAGATGTTGTTGCGGGCGTTGCTGACCAGCGTTGTCGGCAGCTTTTCCACGGACGGATAGGGCGACAACATGGCGCTGGTGTCGTGGATGAAGCTCTGCAGGGCAGGCGTGGTCTCGTCCTTCCAGGTCTTGGTGCGAACGGCGTCGCCGACCACGGTCGCCGCGTCGGTCACAGCGACGCCGGGCTTGACGTATTTGCCGAGTACCGTTTCGACCTGGGTCGCCGCGGATTTGTAAGCTTCGAGATAGTTCACGTCCGGTGTGCGGTTGAGCGCGAAGGCGGTCGGCACCACGCCGATCAGGATGAGCATGATGAGGCCCATGCCCTTTTGCCCGTCATTGGAGCCGTGGGCAAAGCTCACGCCGGTGCAGGTGAAGATAAGCAGCGCGCGAATCCACAGTGGCGGCGGAGCGCTCGACTTGGGCGCCTCGTAGAGCTCGCGGTTCCTGACCAGCAGCTTCATCACCAGAAGCAGCAGCGCGGCCAGGCCGAATCCGACCAGCGGCGAGATCAGAAGCGACAGGCCGACATTGGATGCCTGTGACCAGTCGACGCCGCTAGTGACGGAGCCGGCCGGGGCCATGAACTGGTTGGCGAGACCGACGCCGATGATCGAACCGATCAGCGTGTGCGAGCTCGAGGCAGGCAGGCCGAGATACCAGGTTCCGAGGTTCCACATGATCGCTGCGACCAGCAGCGCGAAAACCATGGCTAGCCCCGCGCTCGAGCCGACCTGAAGGATCAGCTCGACCGGCAGCAGCGATATGATGCCGAAGGCGACCGCTCCGCTGGCGGTAAGCACGCCGAGGAAGTTGAAGAAGCCGGACCACATCACCGCAAGCTCGGCCGGCATGGAATGCGTGTAGATCACGGTTGCCACCGCATTGGCGGTGTCGTGAAAACCGTTGACGAATTCGAAGCCGAGCGCGATCAGCAGCGCCAGGCCAAGCAGGATCCACGGCACCGCGACGGTGCTGGTCAGGTCCTGGCTGAGCGCGTAGCCGACATAGGCAAGGCCGCCCAGAACAATGACGGCAAAGGCCGGCAGAAACCATTTGCCGGTGCCGCTTGGCCGGTCGAGCGGATGCTCCGGCCTTGGAATTCCTGCCTCGCTTGAAACAATATCGACCATACCCACTCCTCCTGCGTTGCAGCAAAGAATGGGAGGACGCTATGTCGGCACAATGAAGCCTGTGTGACGGCAGGCACTTTGGGTCGACGCAAACGGGCGATCGAAGCGACCGAGGCAACTGAACCCGGCCGGCGCATTCCTGGACTATTCCGCGATCTCCAGCAGCGTCGATATCAGCAGCCGGCGCTCTTCGGCGGAGAGAATGTCCGAACCGAACAGGTTCATGCTGCGAAGCCCTTCGATGGCGAGATAGCAGACCAGCAGCGCCCTGAGGTTAGGAGTCTCCCCCTTCAGCCGCTGGAACAGCTGCCGCCTGAACGATTTTATCGGCGTCAGGAAATCGGGATCCTCGGCAATCGCCGAAAATATCCAGGACGCAGACGGTTTCGACTCCTCCGCATGCTCGGCCGAAAGCCTGATATAGGCCGCAAGCGGGCTCTCACCGCTGACACCGTTGGTGCGGGCGGCCTCAAGCGCCTGTTGGAACGCACTGAGGTAATCCTCCACCAGCGCCTGCATCAATTTCGCCTTGGTCGGGAAATTGTAGAGAAGACCACCTTTCGACACGCCGGCACGGCTGGCGACCGCATCCAGCGAAAGGCTGCCAGGACCCGTCTCGCGCGCCACGTCGGCGGCGGCGGCGAGAATCTTCTCGCGCGAATTTGCTCTGCGGGCCTTCATCAAGCGTTCCCCATTCATTAGCTTAGGCGGAATTGACAAGACCGTCCAGACGGTACAGTAAGATCGCCGTCATTTGAAATTGGGACCAGTCACAGGTATGTGTTCCGGTCGTCCGACCGTTATGCTGGGCCATGGCCGAGGGGACTGTTCGTGATCAAGCGCTTCATCATCGCCTTCATTCTGCTCGTGCTGGTGTGCGGCGGCATCGTCGGCTTCAACCTGTTCCGCGACAATGCAATCAAACAGTTCTTCGCCACCATGAAGCCGCCAGCCGCGACCGTGTCGACGGTCATTGTCAAACCTATGTCCTGGACGCCCGGCATCGAGGCGATCGGCACTGTCAGTGCCGTACGCGGTGTCGACCTCACGGTCGAAACTGCCGGCATCGTCAAGGACATCCTGTTCCATGCCAATCAGAAGGTCGCCGCCAACGCCGTGCTGCTGCAGCTCGACGATGCCGTCGAGCGAGCCGATCTCGTTGCGTCGAAGGCGCAAGCCACATCCGACCAGACGACGCTGATGCGCGCTCTTGAGTTGCAGAAGCGCGGGGTCGGCACCGACGCTACGCTCGACACGGCGCAGGCAGCAGCATCGGTCTCCGCCGCGCAGGTAAACAAGCTGCAAGCGGTGCTCGACCAAAAGCAGTTGACGGCCCCCTTCAAGGGTACCGTCGGTATTCCGAAAATCGACCTTGGGCAGTATCTCACACCCGGCACCGCTGTGGTGACCTTGCAGGACATGGATACGATGCGTGTCGATTTCACCGTGCCGGAGCAGCAGCTTCCGCAGCTGAAGATCGGACAGACGGTGCGGCTGGGCGTCGGCGGCGGCGACATGCCGTTCGCCGGTAGCATCCGCGGTATCGATCCGAAGATCGACCCGACGAGCCGGCTGGTGACGGTGAGGGCGGAGGTTGGCAATCCGGAAGGCAAGCTGACGCCGGGCCAGTTCGTCCAGGTGCGCATCGAACTGCCCGAGGAGAACAACGTGCTGGCGCTGCCGCAGACGGCACTGACTTCCAGCCTGTACGGCGACTTCGTCTTCGTGGTGCGCGCGGCGAAATCCGCCGAAGCCAACGGGGCGGCTCCCGAGGCGAAGCCGGAGGAAAAGCCGGCTGCAGATGCTGCCAAGCCCGCAGCCGAAGCACCCGCGGCAAAACCCGAAGAAAAGCCGGCCGCTACCCCAGCCAAACCGGCAGCGGAAGCCAAACCGGCAGCGGAAGAACAGAAGCCACAGCTCGTGCTCGCCCAGGTGTTCGTCAAGCCAGGCCGCCACAACGCCGGCCTGGTCGAGATCCTGGAAGGCATCCAGCCCGGCGACGAAGTCGTTACCGCCGGCCAGAACCGGCTCTCGAACGGCATGTCCGTTGCCGTCGACAACACGATCGATCCGAGCAAGCCAGGGAACCAGCAGGCAGCCCAGCAATGAGCTTTTCCGACCTCTTCATCCGCCGCCCGGTCCTTTCGACCGTGCTTGCCTGCATGATCCTGCTTCTGGGTTTTCAGGGCATTTTCAACCTTTCGATCCGGCAGTATCCAGAGGTTGAAGAAACGGCCATCACGATCACCACGGCCTATCCCGGCGCCAGCGCCGACCTAATCCAGGGGTTCATTTCCGCGCCGATCGCGCGTGCCGTCGCTTCGACCGAAAACATCGATTATGTCACGTCGTCGAGCCGGCCGTCCTCCAGCACCGTGACAGTGCAGATGAAGCTCGGCTCCGACCCCGACGTCGCGCTGAACGAAGTCTTGTCGAAGGTTCAGAGCGTTCGCGGCGATCTGCCGGACGAAACCAAAGACCCGGTGATCGTCAAGGGCACCGGCCAGCAGTTCGCGATGATGTACATCTCGATGCAGAACCCGAACATGACGCCGGAACAGCTCACCGAATATATCGAGCGTGTCGTGCGGCCGCGTATCTCGACGGTCGAAGGTGTCGCCGACGTGCAGATTTTCGGCGCCGCCGAATATTCGATGCGTGTCTGGATCGACCCGATCAAACTGGCGGCGCGCGGCGTGACGGCGGCGGAAGTGCTGACGGCCATCAACGAATCGAATTTCCTCTCTGCGCCCGGCGATACCGAAAACAAATATGTGGCTTCCTCGATCACGGTTCGCTCGACCCTGCAGACGCCGGAGGCTTTCGCTGCCCTTCCGCTCCGCTCGAAAGACGGCAATGTGGTGAGACTGCGCGACGTGGCCCGCGTCGAGCTCGCCGCGGTGAGCACCGACACCAGGGTCACCTTCAACGGCAAGCCCGGCATCTTTCTCGCCATCTTTCCGACGCCGGCCGCCAATCCGCTGACCACCGCGGCGGCGATCCACAAGATTGTGCCGACCATCCAGGAGACGCTGCCGCTCGGCATGACGATCGAGATCGTCTATGATTCGACCGAGCAGATCAGCGCGTCGATCGAGGAGGTGTTCAAGACCATCGGCGAGGCGGTCGCCATCGTCATCGTCGTCATCCTGCTCTTCCTCGGCTCGTTCCGCTCGGTGCTGATGCCGATCGTGACCATTCCGCTGTCGCTGATCGGCGTCTGTTTCCTGCTGTTTTCTTTGGGTTATTCGATCAACCTATTGTCGTTGCTGGCCATGGTGCTGGCGATCGGACTGGTTGTTGACGATGCTATCGTGGTGGTGGAAAACATCCACCGCCACATGGAGGAAGACGGCTTGTCGCCGATGCAGGCGGCCTTCAACGGCATGCGGGAGATCTCGTCCGCCGTCGTCGCCATGACGATAACCCTGGCCGCGGTGTTCGCGCCGCTGGCCTTCACCGGCGGTCTGACAGGCGCACTGTTTCGCGAATTCGCGGTGACGCTTGCCGGCTCGGTGGTGCTTTCGGGTGTCGTCGCCCTCACCATCACGCCGATGATGTCGGCACGTATCCTGAGGTCCGGCTCGCACAGCCGCTTCCAGCGCATTGTCGACAATACGTTCGGGCGCGTCGAACACGTCTATGAGCGGCTGGTCACCGGTTCGTTGAACTATCGCCCGGTGACGCTGATGATCGTCCTCGCGCTGGTCGCCACCACCGGTTTCATGTTCACCAAGACCTCGAGCGAACTGGCGCCGGAAGAAGACCAGGGCTTCTTGCTGTCTATTGTGAACGCGCCGCGCTATGCGACGTCGGACTACACCGAGACCTATGTGAACCAGATTCTCGGGCTGGTGAATGATATCCCCGAAACCAGGGCGCGGTTCTCCGCCGTCGCGTTCCAAGGCCCGACGAACAGCGCTTTCGTCGGCTTTGCGTTCAAGGACTGGGCCGAGCGCGCGCGCAGCTCGAAGGAACTTCAGGAAGACATCACTGCCCGCCTTGCCAAGGTGGCAGGCGTCGAGGCTTTCGTCTTCGCGCCGCCGACGCTGCCCGGCTCCGGCGGCGGCCTGCCAATCACAATGGCGGTGCGCTCGACCGGCGAGGCCTCCCAGGTGTACGAGGCGGCCGAGAACATCAAGAACAAGGCGCAGGCCTCCGGTCGCTTCCTCGCCGTGCAGAATTCGATGTCCTACGACGCGCCGGAAGTGACGGTGACGATCGACCGCGATCGCGCCGCCGCGCTCAACCTGCCGATCGCCGACATCGGCCGGACGCTGACCCTGTTGGTCGGTGGCGCCGAGGTGGCGCAATTCGACCGCGAATCCAACAGCTACGACATCATCCCGCAGGTACCGCAGCAATTCCGCGACAATCCCGAAAAGCTGGGGGAGTATTTCGTGCGCAGCGTGTCGGGCGAGATGGTGCCGCTCTCGGCGGTGGTGAAGATCTCGACCAACGCGTCGCCGGCCGCCATCGAGCAGTTCAACCAGTTGAACTCCGCCACGATTTCCGCTCTGCCATTGCCCACCGTCACCACCGGTGACGGGCTGAAGACCATCGAGGACATCGCCAGGGAAAGTCTGCCCGACACGTTCTTCATCGACTATACCGGCCAGTCGAGGCAGGAGAAGCAACAGGGCTACACGATCATCATCGCCTTCGCGGCGGCTGTGCTCGTCATCTACCTGGTGCTGGCGGCGCAGTTCGAAAGCTTCCGCGATCCGTTGATCATTATGATGGCGGTGCCGCTCTCGATCTTTGGCGCGATCGTGCCGCTTAATATCGGGCTCGGCACGCTCAACATCTACACCCAGGTCGGCTTGATCACGCTGATCGGCCTGATCACCAAGCACGGCATCCTTCTGGTCGAGTTCGCCAACCAGCAGCGTGAAATGCACGGCATGCGGCGGCGTGATGCGATCATCGCCTCGGCCAAGGTGCGGCTGCGGCCGATCCTGATGACGACGGCGGCGATGGCGCTCGGCGTGGTGCCGCTGATCATCTCCAGCGGCGCGGGTGCCGCGGCACGCTATTCGATGGGCCTGGTGATCTTCACCGGCATCCTGGTCGGAACCATGTTCACGCTGTTCGTGGTGCCGATGTTCTACACCTTTATCGCCAGCAAGGACCTGCCGCATCACGCCGAAAAGCCGGATCCGAAGCTGATGCCGGTAATGCCGAATTAGACTGCGCTAATAAAGAAAGGCCGGATTTCCGGCCTTTTCCTGGGAGCGACGAGAAGCATCGCTCATTTGACGATGACGATGCTGGTGTTGGCCGGGCCGAAGACCTCCACGAGCTGGTAGAAATCGGCGGCGTTGTCCGGATGCAGACGCACGCAGCCATGCGAGGCTGGCTGGCCGAGGCGCTTGATGGCGCTTGTCGCATGTACGGCGTAGCCGCCGCTGAAGAACACCGAATGCGGCATCGGGGCGTTGTCGTATTTCTTCGAATACCACATTTCATGCATGCGGGTCGGCTTGAACGAACCTGGTCGGCGTGACGTGCGTCCTGTCGCCGGTCGAGACCTTCCAGGCGAATGTCGGCCGGCCGTCGACCAGGATTTCCATGGTCTGCTGCGATAGCGACACACGCGCGACGATCTTGTTGGCGGCGGCGTGGGCTGCACTGTTGCCGGCACTGACAAGCAAGGCAGCACCGGTGATGACCGCGGCGGCGATGTTGATGAGCTTGGCGGAAATGGCAGTGTACATGATGTCTCCCCTATTCTGCCGGTCGGGACCGGCTCAATTCGATGACCGGCTTATCGGGGCGTCATGTTTCAAGCCGATTTCGTTGGATGCTCGTTTCTGTTTCGATTCTGTTTCCCCTGGTTAACAGAAAAAGGTCCGTGCAAAGCGGCTTGCAGTTGCGCGACGTTGTCATGACGGTGGCGTGTTTGCCTAAGCAGATCGGCCAAACCGCGGCACGAATACGCGATTGCCTTTCGTTTGAGAGGAATTCACCTGACTCCGAAACCGAGCTGCAACAAAGCGCGGCCTTGGCGGCATGATCCGGATACAGCGAACAGGCAAAGTTGACCTAACGAAAACAGCCGGCAACGAACGATCGGAAGCCTACACTGTTTTCGCTACGGTCTGGATTGGTCTGGACAGTTTCCAGCCTGCGCGTCGACCGGCTCAAGCCCCTCTGGCGGGGGCGGCTTAGAGCCGTTGAGGATGCGCGGCGCCTCCGGCAACTTGCAGCCGAGAGGACCGAAGGCCCGCGCCGCAACGGGGGGCTCCGCTGGCGGCGCGGGCGCTTCGGGGGGTCCCCTGAAGTGCCCGCAAATTCCAATTTTGAGGAACGAACAGGATGAAAACGAAATTCGCCGCTTCCGTGCTTTCTGCCTTGCTCTACGTGCAGGGCCTGCTCGGCATTGCCGGCCTCGCCACCGTGCTGCTGAAGGAACGTGCCCATGCCGGCGAGGTCAGCTCGAACAATGACATGCCGTCCGGCCCGTCGCTTCTCGTGGTGCGCTGAAGAGCATCGGACCCCAAAGTGGAAACCGGTTTTGGGAAAACCCGATGCTCAAAACAAAAGGGTGGGTGCCCTGCATTCAATCGGCGAATTGCGTAGGCGGATCGAACCGGTAACCCGCACCTCGTATGGTGGTGATGGTTTCGGTATCGAGCTTGCGGCGCAACCGCACGATGCGCGAATCGATCGACCGGTCGAAGGCTTCGGCATTTTCGGCGGGTGCGGCGGCGATGATGTCGTCCCGCGTCAGCACCTTGCGCGGGCTGGCCAGGAACAGCCTGAGCAGCGCCACCTGCCCCGGGGACAGCTGTTCTTCCGTGCCCGAGCGGTGCATGACGATGGCCGATCTAAGATCGACGGTCGCGTTCTCCAGCACGATCAGTTCCCCGGCGCTCCTGCCGCGCCGAGCCAGAAGGCCGCCGACGCGAGCGGCAAGCTCCCTGACATTGAGCGGGCTTTCGACGACGTCGGCGGCGCCGAGTTCGAGCGCGAGAACCTTGTCGACCAGATCGGCCGGTCGGCAGATCAGGATGAAATCCGGTCCACCTTCGCCGCCATGTCGCCTGAGCAGGTCGCGCCCCTCCGCCTGGCTGACGCTGTCGCCGACAACCACGACGTCGATGCCCTTTTCCGAAAGCAGCGATTCGGCTTCCCACGGCTGTCGCGCCGCACGGACGTCATGACCGCGCCGCTCGAGATGATCGGCGAGATCGGTCGCAATTACTTCAGCGACGGAAACAAGCGCGATGACGGATCGTGCAGCCATGTTTTTCTACCCCGCAAACGGCAACCCAAGAAGAGTGCTGGACATCATGTTTATACCCAATCTACTTTCCGCTGAAAGCGGGAGCGAAAGCATCGTGCGGGCACGAATTGTCATTGTCGAGGACGAGCCAGACCTGAGGGATGCGGTCGCCGAATATCTCGGCGCCAGCGGCTATGATGTGGCCACGGCCGAAAGTGCGGCGGCGGCGCGGGACCTTTTGGAAACGCAGTCCTTCCATCTGGCCATTCTCGACATCGCCATGCCGGGCGAGGACGGCCTGTCGCTCGGCCGTTGGATGCGGTCGAAAATGCCGATCGGCATCATCTATGCGACGGCCGCCGGTACCGCGCTCGACCGCATCGTCGGATTGGAGCTCGGCGCTGACGATTACATCGTCAAGCCTTACGAATTGCGCGAAGTGCTAGCCAGGGTGCGCAGCGTGCTGCGTCGCGTTCCGGAGCCGACCGAGCCACAAAAGGCCAAGGCTGAAACATCCGGCGGCCGCCGGTCCGTGAGCTTCGGACCCTTTCACGCCGATCTTGACGGCAGGCTCGTCACCGGCGCCAACGGCGCGGTCATCGACATGGCCAAGAGCGAGTTCGACGTGCTGGAGGTGTTCCTGACGCGCGCCAACCGGCTGTTGACGCGGGCGGCGATCTCCGAGGCGATCGGTTTCGTCGAGGACCCGGAATCATCCCGCGCCGTCGACATCCGCATCATGCGGCTGAGAAAGAAGATCGAGGCGGATCCGGCCAATCCGAAATTCCTGCGCACGGTGCGCGGCGAAGGCTATATCTTCTCGCTGCCAGCCGGTGAAAACAACTAAGGCGCGGCGGCTTGAGCAAGCCACGGCCAGGAAATGACCATGACGGCTGAAACAGCACGCGCGGACACGCAGGGCGCCAGGCAGGGCGCGGCGATGGCGGCCGTGCATGTGGTTCGCCGGCTGCGCGAAGCCGGCGACTGGCAGCGCGAGATGGAGGGCATCCTCCAGACGCTTTGCGAAGCCATGGATTGTCACCGCGGCATCCTGTTTCGCCTGCGCGAACTGCCCGGCCAGGGCTTCGCCCAGTCGGTCGCCGCTTATTGGATCGCCTCCCGGTTTGGCGGCGAACTGGCGTCACCGACCGTCATCATGCAGTCGGTCGTCGATTCGGACCCATTGCTGGAACAGCTGGCGGAGGACGAGCGCCAAGGCAAGATATTCGCCGGGCACACACGCGATCTCGAAGGCTTTCTGCGGACCGATTTCGAAAAGCAGAACATCAAGTCGTTCCTGTCGGTGTCGGTCTTTTCGCACGGTAATTTGTGGGGCACGCTGGCGGTCAACGACTGCGTTAACGAACGCGAATGGACCGACCAGGAAGAGGCGGCGCTGCACATGGTGGCACTCGCCATCGGCGATGCCATCGAACGGTCGCCCTCCGACGCGCATGCCAGCGACGTCATTCGCCGCACCATGCTGCAGGCCTCGCTCGACGCCATCATCGTCATCGACGAGACCGGCTCGATCATCGAATTCAATCCGGCCGCCGAGAAGATGTTCGGCTATCGACGCAGCGATATCCTCGGCAAGGACCTGCTCGACACGGTCGTGCCGGAATATTACCGCAAGGGCTATGCGTCGGGCGCCGAGTACATGTCGGGCCGCGGCGCGCCGATGGTCGGCCAGCGGCTCGAAACGGTCACCCAGAATGCCGCCGGCGAGGTTTTTCCGATCGAGCTGACGGCAACCGAGATGCGCGTCGCCGATCGCCAGCTGATTTTCGGCTCCATCCGCGACCTGCGCGATAAGTTGCGGGCTGAGGAGGAAATCAACCGCCAGCGCGAAAAACTGCACCAGAACGAGAAGATGGCGGCGATGGGCTCGCTGCTTGCCGGCGTTTCGCACGAGCTCAACAATCCGCTGGCCGTGGTTGTCGCCCAGTCGACGCTGCTGCACGAATTCGCCGCCGATCCGCAGACCAAGGTGCGCGCCGAAAAGGTACGCGCCGCCGCCGAGCGCTGCGGCCGTATCGTCAAGAGCTTCCTGTCGATGGTCCGCCTGCACCCGGCCGCGCAGGCCGAAACCGACCTCAACCAGGTGATCCGCGCCGCACTCGAAGTGACCGCCTATGGCGCACGGTCGAGCGGCATCATCATCGACACCGATTTCGCCAGCGGCCCGCTGCTGGCGATGGCCGATGCCGACCACGTGACGCAGGTGGCCGCCAACTTCCTCATCAACAGCCAGCACGCCTTGGCCGGCATTGCCGGCGACCGGCGGATCAAGGTCCGGACGTTTCGCAGCGACCGCGGCAATCCCGGATTCTCGGTCGAGGACAACGGCCCAGGCGTGCCGGAAGCGATACGTTCACGCATATTCGAGTCCTATTTCACCACCAAGCCGGTCGGTGTCGGTACCGGCATCGGCCTGTCGATCTCGAAATCGATCATCGAGCGGCACAATGGCAATATCTGGTTCGAGGAGGTTTCGCCGAGAGGTGTGCGTTTTGTCGTGCAGCTGCCGGCTATCGCGGCCGTCGCCGCCGCCGCCGGCGAAGCTCCGTCACGGTCGAGCGGCTTGCGTCACGCCCTGATCATAGACGATGAGCCGGATGTCGCGGCGTCGCTGTCCGACATTCTGGAGTTGATGGGCATCAAGTCGCGGATCGTGCCGGCCTGGGTCTCGGCCGACGCGACGCTGAGCGGCCATGTGCCGCCGGACATCGTGTTTTCCGATTTGCGCATGCCCGGCACCAGCGGCATAGCCGCCTATCGCGAGCTACTCGCCGAACTGCCGGGTCTGGCGCGGCGCTTCGTGCTTGTCACCGGCGATCTGATCGGCGCGAAAGGCGAGATCGAAGCGCTGCCGGCGCAGCAGCGACCGCCAATCCTCGAAAAACCGTTCAGCACGCTGGATGTGCGCGGCGTGCTCTCGGCCATTGCCGAGCAGGTCGCTCTGGGCGGCTAGACTCCGCGATCTCTCCCCGGAAGAAAAAAGGCTCCCGGCCGACATTGCGGCGGGAGCCTGACTGGAGTGCTGGAGGGCGCTCGCAAAAAATCAAAAAACGTTCGGCGTATCAGCCAGCGGGGCGGCATTGGCGATCATGCGGACCGGTCGTGCCTTGCCCGACTGGGCAGCGATGACGCGCAGGCAATCCAGGCTCTCGGCGCCCCAGGCCTGCCCCTTGCAGGCAAAATCGATCTCCGGCATCGGCAGGCGCGCCGTCTTGGTGGTGGTTGTCGCGCCATCGATGAGGTTGGCCGGCGGGTTCAGTGAGGCGAAGGCCGGACCGACGGTTGGCGTCAGCGCCATGCCGGCAAATGCGGCAGCCGCCAGCAGCATGAACATCGCCATTGGATGATCACTGGCGCGCTGGCGCAGCGCCAGCTTCGGGCGCCGGTCGTTACGCTGGGGACCCTGCTGGCGAAGGTCGGTATCGGTGATCTGGATTTTCGTACGCATCGTCGTTTCCTTCGGTCTTCTTCTTTTCCCTGTTGAAACGAACTTAATCGCACCTTGTAACCGGCCAACGATGATGGATTAACGATTGTGTAACCGGCATGAAACCAAGCCCGGGGCCATTCCTGGGCAAACCGATCAGGCGTAGCTGGCAGCACCGGTGGCATTCTGTGCTCGCTTTCCGCTATCCACGGCACCAGATCCACGTCGCCTTTCCAGGCCCACAGAGCGTCGGGCGTTTAACACGCGTGAGGGGATTAACGTCTGGAATTCCCGGGATTTTCCCGGCTTCGATCGTTCGGACTCGGCTCTCAAATCCCGCTCGATTTCCCGTCAAGAATTCGCCCCATTTTCACAAGCCATTGCATTTCAACGGAAAATATGCTTTTATTGAACGATCATTCAATAAATAAAGAGCTTTTTATGAACCCGCATCTGCGTGACGTGGCAATCCCCAACGATTGGGATCGGCGGGGCCTGCCGGGCTGGAGCTATCATTCCGACGCCCTGCTCGAGCTCGAGAAAGAGCACGTCTTCCGCAACCATTGGCAGATCGCCGGCCATGTCTGCGACGTGCCGAACGCCGGTGACTATCTGACGATGGATGTGGTCGGCGAACGGGCGCTGATCGTGCGCGGCAAGGATGGCGTGGTGCGCGCCTTCAACAATATGTGCCGCCACCGCGGCAGTCGCGTCGTTGCCGACAGCCAGGGCACTTGCAAGAATGCGCTGGTCTGCCCTTTCCATGGCTGGGTCTACAATCTCGACGGCACGCTGCGCGGTGCTGCCCGCCCGCGTTCCTTCCCCGACCTCGACAAGACCGAATTCGGCCTGATGCCGCTCGAGCTCGAAATCTGGATGGGCTTCATCTTCATCCGCTTCCGCAAGGGTGGGCCGCAGCCATCTGTGGCCGAGCTGTTGAAGCCGATCGAAGCCGAGATTGCTTATTACGGCGTGGCCGAGATGGTGCCGTCCTGGGGCATGTGGACCCAAAAGACGCCGGTCAACTGGAAGTCGGTGCGCGATGTCGACAATGAAGGCTACCACGTCGCCATGGCGCATCCGGCGCTGCAGGATCTTTACGGTGCGACCTATTTCGACGAGCCGTTCGTCAACGGCGTGTCGCGCTCGTTCGCCACTTACAATCCGCATGCCGGACGGCGCTGGAGCGTCGCGCAATACATCAAGCTCGCACCCGAGGCGAAGCACTTGCCGGAGTACCTGCGCAAGGCCTGGATCTACTACGGCATCTTCCCGAACAACGCGCTGTCGATCATGCCGGAATCGGTGCAGTTCTATCAGGAATTCCCGCTGTCGACGGGTGAGACGCTGCTGCGCGGCGCCATCTACCGCTATCGCGACGAGCCCAGGGAGCAGGCGGCTGCCCGTTACCTATCCTACCGCATCGACCGCGACACGCTGGCTGAGGATGTACAGCTTTCGATATGGTCCAACGAATCCATGCTGTCCGAAGCCTTCGGAGGTTTTTACTTTTCCGATCTCGAATATGGGGTGCGCACCCACCACGACCATTTGCGCAAGCAAATTCCCGTGCTCGGATTGGAGACCGCGCCCGAGGAGAAGGATATGTGGTCGCTCAATGAGGCGCTCAGATCACGCTCCTGACGCATGCTGCCCAAAATGTTAGCCTTGGTCCTCAGGCCCAGATGGCGACGGGAATGCCGTAACGATCGGCGACCGGCGGATCCGGAAACGGCATTGCCTCGCCTCTGGCGATGCGTCCGGCAATCAGCATCATCGCCGCGGCGTCGAGGAAATCGTCGGCGCCCGCGCCGCGCGGCGGCCTCTGGTCGAGAAAATCCTGGCTATAACCATGCTGGGCAAGCAGCGCCTTGCGTTCGGCCATGCCGGCCGGATTGATGTTGCCCCTGATCTTCTTTGGCAGGCGCATCGCCCGGTTGCCGTTCAGTTTGCAGAAGGCAACTTCCGGATGCGATTCGAAGACGCGGCTGCGCAGTTCGGGGCGCGCGATCAGCAGCGAATCGATCTCGCGGATCTTGGCGAAGATGCCGAAGGCCTGGATCGAGACGCCGCGCGGCGGATCTGATGTCGTCTTGGCCACCTCACTTGCCTTGCGATGTGCGGCGTACCAGGCGTCGACCGTGGTGAAGGCCTCGATCTCCGCGTAGAGCGCGGCGCGGGAGGGGATGGCAAAGACACTGGACTGCCGGGCCCCAAGCAGCCGCCGCACCAGTGCCTCCGGGCCGCGGCCGCCTCTTTGGGAGAAATCGGGCAGGCCGATTGGCATATCGACCGCCACGATCGCATTGACGGGCAGTCGGTCGAGCAACGCCGCGAAGCTTGGGAAAACGGCTGTCGACGGTGCCGCACCGGGATCGCGGCGGACGGCTATCCAGCCGGCCTTGCAACCGTCGACGCCGACTAGCACCACACCCCTGGGCACAACACCCCTGGGCGCAACATCCCCAGGCACAACATGATCGGGCACAACATCCTTGGGCGCATCATCCTGGGGCGCACCGTCTTCGGCCTGCCTCACGCCCGGCGGTCCCGTTCCGGATGCAGGAGATGGCGAAGCTGCACCATCGCCATCGGGTGCGACAGGCTCTGGGCATCGGTCTCGAGCTGCAATTCGTCGCCGCCGCGCTTGGCGGTGCGCGCCAGGATCTCGTAGACCGCTGCCGTGGTCGATTGCAGCGCCTTGGCGGCCGGCTGGCCGGACAGGATCCGCGCCAGGTAGACGGCCGCCGTCAGGTCGCCGAGCCCATTCGGCGGCTTGTCGATGAGCCGGTGTTCGGCAAGCAGTGCCTCTCTGCCGGTGAGCAGTAAATTGCCCGTGCCGCCGGCCATCATCGCTGGTGCCGAAGTGACCAGCATTGCCGGTGGGCCGGCTTGCAGGGCTGCAGCCATTGCCGATTTCAAGTCGGGCAGCGGCGCTCCGGCCATCCATTCCAGCTCGTAGCGGTTGGGCGTGGCAATATCGGCGATCGGCATCAGCCGGTCGCGCATGGCGATTGCGGTCGGCTCAGGTACGTAGAGCCCGCCCGAATCGCCCATCACCGGGTCGCAGATATAGAGGGCGTCCGGCGTCTTCGCCTTGACCGCACCGACCAGCGAAGCGACGACTTCGGCCTGGCCAGCCTCGCCGAGATAGCCGGACAGCACGGCGCCGACCTCGCCCAGCCACGGCGCGCGCTCGAGGTCGGTCATCAGCGCCTTGAACTGGTCCAGCGGCGGCACGATGCGGGTGGCCCGGCCATGCCCCGGATGCCAGGGCAGAATGACGGTCGGCACCGCCCAAACCGGAAAGCCGAGCGTCTCCAGCGCAAAGACGGCGGCACGGTTGCCGACCGAGCCACGTGCGACATGGCTGGAGACGACGATGACCGCGCGCGGCGCGTCGGCTTTTTCGGCACTCATTGATTTTTCCTAACTGCCCCTGGTGACGAAAAGCACGAGCCAGATCAACAGGCCGATGGCAATAAGCAAGCCCGCTGCGCGACCGATGCGGGTGCCCCAATATTCGATCGGGTCCGACCGGTCGGCATCGGCCGCGGTGACGTGGTCGCGCGCGCCTTTAGTGGTTCGTGCAAGGAACGAGGTGCCGCCCGGGTCGGTCTCGCGTGCCACCCGTTCGATGATGCGGCGCGATTCCGCGTCGCTGTCGTGGCGTTTCGCCATGGTGATGTCCCGTTTTATGCCGAGCTTAACCCGTTCGCCTCGTCTGTCACAGGGCCCGACGGCGAATGGTAGAAAACCAGTAACACTTCTCGGCCGAAGTCATTTTCTTGCGCAAGGATTGTGCTAATGCTTCCCGTGCCAATGCTATCGAGGGGACCTTATCATGCTTGTCCAGCGCCTTTCTTCACCGCCAATCTTCCGTAATTTAGCTGCGTTCCTGGTCATGGCCGTCATGCTGCCGCTGCTTGCCGGCTGCGGCTACAACACCATCCCGACGGCTGAGGAAAACGCCAAGGCAGCATGGAGCGAGGTGTTGAATCAATACCAGCGCCGCGCCGATCTCATCCCCAATCTGGTCAACACGGTCAAGGGCTACGCCGCGCACGAGAAGGACACGCTCGATGCCGTCGTCGAAGCGCGCGCCAAGGCGACGCAGGTGACCGTGACGCCGGAAACGCTGAACAATCCGGAAGCCTTCAAGAAATTCCAGGACAGCCAGGCCGGCCTGACCAGCGCACTGTCGCGCCTGCTGGCGGTGGTGGAGAACTACCCCGATCTCAAGGCCAACCAGAACTTTCTGGCACTGCAAGCACAACTCGAAGGCACCGAGAACCGCATCACGGTCGCCCGCCGCGACTATATCCAGGCAGTGAGAGAGTACAATCTGACGCTGAGGACCTTCCCCTCGGTGATCTGGGCGACCTTGTGGTTCCGCGGCAACCAGCCGTTTGCGAATTTCACCATCGAGGAGGATAAGATGCAGCCGCCGAAGGTCGATTTCGGCACGCAGCAGGGCGGGTGAAGAACACCTGGTGAGCGCGGTCTCCGCTGGCCTTGCACTCCGTCGCGCCCCCTCTGTCCCGCCGGACATCTCCCCCGCAAGTGGGGAGATTGGCAGTCTTCTGCGTCCTGTCCACTCCTGCAACATTCAAAGCTAGCGAAAGCCAGCGCCGTAGTCGATCTCCCCGCAAGTGGGGGAGATGCCAAGTTTTGGCAAAGAGGGCAGGACAGAGAGGGGCGCGAAGGAACGCCAGCCTGGCATCACTGCGGATCATCTTTCTTTGCCTTAGCCTCTTTCTCCCGCTTACCGCTCTTGCCGCCGAACTGCCGGCGCTGACCGGACGAGTCGTCGACAACGCCGGCATCATCGATGCCGCGGCCAAGGCGGCGCTGACGCAGAAGCTTGCCGATTTCGAGACCAAGGGGTCCGACCAGATCGTCGTCGCGACCATTCCCAGCCTCGACGGCGAGGAGATCGAGCCTTACGCCAACCGGCTGTTTCGCGCCTGGAAACTCGGCCAGGCGAAGGAGAACAACGGCGTGCTTTTGCTGGTGGCGCCGAACGACCGCAAGATGCGCATCGAGGTCGGCTATGGGCTTGAAGGCACGCTGACCGACCTGCACACCAAGCTGATCATCGAAAACGACATGGTACCGGCCTTCCGCGCCGGCGATTTCTCCGGCGGCATCAGCAAGGCCGTCGACGACATGATCATGGTGCTGGAAGGCAATCCCGAAGAGCTGGAGGCGCGCGGCGAACGCAACCAGCAGCCGCCGTTCAACAGCGACGATCTGTTCTTCACGATCTTCATAGCCATCTGGGCAATCATCTTTTTCGGCGGCCTCGCAGCCTCCATCCTGCCGCCGATCTTCGGCCAGAAGATCGGTCCCGGCCGCTATCGCTGGCTGGACATGACCTTCGAGCCAAGCCGGCGGTCGTCCGGCGGCTGGTCGGGAGGTTCCGGCGGGGGATGGTCGTCGGGTTCAAGCGGTGGCGGGTTTTCCGGCGGCGGCGGTTCGTCCGGCGGCGGCGGCTCCTCGGGGAGCTGGTGACGAGATGACAAGACACGCCATCAGCCCGGTGGAATCCGGCCGTTTCATAAAAATGATCGGCACCGCGCTTATGGCCATGGCGGTGCTGCTGGTCGGCTTCGCGGCCTTCGCCGCCGAACTGCCGGCGCTGACCGGACGGGTCGTCGACAATGCCGGCATCATCGATACCGCGACCAAGGCGGCGCTGACGCAGAAGCTTGCCGATTTCGAGACCAAGGGGTCCGACCAGATCGTCGTCGCGACCATCCCCAGCCTCGACGGCGAGGAGATCGAGCCTTACGCCAACCGGCTGTTTCGCGCCTGGAAACTCGGCCAGGCGAAGGAGAACAACGGCGTGCTTTTGCTGGTGGCGCCGAACGACCGCAAGATGCGCATCGAGGTCGGCTATGGGCTGGAAGGCACGCTGACCGATCTGCACACCAAGCTGATCATCGAAAACGACATGGTGCCGGCTTTTCCGTGCCGGCGATTTCTCAGGCGGCATCAGCAAGGCCGTCGACGACATGATCATGGTGCTGGAAGGCAATCCCGAAGAACTGGAGGCGCGCGGCAAGCGCAATCCGGCGAATGACAACCCTGTCGATCCCATCTTCGTGCTGTTCATCGTCCTGTGGGCGACGATGTTCTTCGGCGGCTTGGCAATGGCGTTCCTGCCGCCGATCTTCGGCACGAAACTGTCGCCGGGCGTGTACAAATGGCTGGGCATGACGTTCCGCTACGGCCGTGGGCCAGGTTCGTCACCCTCCGGTGGCGGGGGCTGGACGTCGGGGACCTCGTCCGGCAGTGGCTGGTCGTCTGGAAGTTCCGGCAGCGGTTGGTCGTCCGGAAGTTCCGGCGGCGGGTTTTCAGGCGGCGGCGGTTCGTCCGGCGGCGGCGGTTCTTCAGGAAGCTGGTGAGACATCAATCATGGCAACACGACCGATCAGCCCCGAGGATCATGAGCGCATCGCCGATGCGATCCGCGCTGCCGAATCAAAGACCGACGGCGAGATCTACTGCGTCGTGGCGCACGCCAGCGACGGCTATTTCTTCCCGGCCGCTTTCATGGCGATGCTCGGCATGCTCGTCGTCAGTCTCGGCGTCGGTTACGGGCTGGAAGCCTGGTGGCTGTCGATCCGCTTGCCGCATTTCGTCATCGCCGAGCTTCTGGCGCTTGCCAGTGTGCTCATCCTGTTGTGGGCACTGCCCGCATTGCGCATCCATTTGGTGCCGAGGCGTCTGCGCTACCAGGCCGCCCACGCCAATGCGATGAAGCAGTTCCTCGCTCGCAACGTCCACCGCACCACGGCGCGCACCGGCGTGCTGGTGTTCGTCTCGATTGCGGAGCGCTATGCCGAGGTGGTCGCCGACAGCGGGATCGATTCTCGTGTCGGCCAGCATGTCTGGGACGGTGTCGTCCGCGACCTTACGGCGCATGCCGGCGACGATCGGCTTGCCGAGGGGTTCGTCAAGGCGATCCAAGCGGTCGGTGCGGTACTGGCCGAGCATTTTCCGGTCTCGACCGGCGACAGCAACGAACTGGACGACCATCTGGTCGAGATTTGATCTCGCCAAAAGCGGTTTTGCAGCGTCTCAAGGACGCACCGTCCGGCTGTGTGAAAGCATCGCGGCGGCTGACCGGACTCTTGCAATCGGGCGCAGCGGGTTTATGGTTAACCAATCATGAATACGCTGAGCATCGACATCAGGAAAGCCGAACCGCGCGATGCAGCCGCCATCGCCGACGTGCATCTCGAGGCCTGGCGCGGCGCCTATTCGGGCATCATCCCGCACCGCACGCTGACATCGATGATCAACCGCCGCGGCGCCGACTGGTGGGCGAATGCCATTCGCCGCGCTGCCACCGTCCTGGTCGTCGAAATCGGCGGCAAAATTGCCGGCTATGCGACGATCGGCAAGAACCGCGCCCGCGAACTCAGGCAGCAGGGCGAGATCTACGAACTTTACCTGCGGCCGGAATATCAAGGCATCGGGCTCGGCAGCCGGCTGTTCTCGGCCGCACGGGCACGGCTGGCCGACCATGGCCTGAAAGGCATGGTGGTCTGGGCGCTGGAAGACAATCAGAACGCACTTGCCTTCTATGCCGGCGCCGGTGGCCGCGATGTTGCCGAGGGCGTCGAGATATTCGAGCAGAAAGCGCTGAAGAAGGTCGCTTTCGTCTGGGAATGACGGCCAGCGCATGATCCGGCCGGTTTTCGGTTCGGACGATCTCCCCGTACCATTCGCCGCATTGCACCATTCGCCGTCGCCCGCTATCGATCTCCAATCGAGAGAGGGATAAAGCGATGCGTATCGAAGCGATTGCCAGCGGAAAGAACCCGCCCGAGGACGTCAACGTCATCATCGAGGTGCCGATCGGCGGCGAGCCGATCAAGTACGAGATGGACAAGGAGGCCGGCACGCTGTTCGTCGACCGCTTCCTGCACACGTCGATGCGTTATCCCGGTAATTACGGTTTCGTGCCGCACACGCTGTCGGGCGACGGCGACCCGATCGACGTGCTGGTCTGCAACACACGCGCGCTGGTGCCGGGCTGTGTCATCAATGTGCGGCCGATCGGCGTGCTGGTGATGGAGGACAATGCCGGCCAGGACGAGAAGGTCATCGCGGTGCCTTCGCCCAAGCTGACCTTGCGCTATGAGGACGTTCACGAATACACGCAATTGCCCGACATTACCCGCCAGCAAGTGCAGCACTTCTTCGAGCACTACAAGGATCTCGAACCCGGCAAATGGGTCAAGATCGAGGGCTGGTACGACGCCGCCTATGCCAAGAAGATGATCGTCGAGGCAATCGAGCGGGCCAAGCGCAAGTAATTAACGGGCGCAAATAATCAGTTATCGACGCGGCCGAAATCGGGCGTGTTGCCGATCACCACACGCTTGTCCTTGCCACAGGCGAAGGTGCGGGCCTTCTCGTCGGCAAGCTTGCGCGCCTGATCGTTGGCGGCGGGATTGCCGGTGGCGAGCACAAGGGCGATCGTGCAGCCTTCGTGGGCGTCAGGCTGGGCAACCTTGGCGACGATCAGGACTTCCGTCGACTTGTTCTCGCCCTCGCTATCGCTGATCGAGCGACGATGGATGACCGCGAAAGGGACGACAGTTTTGCCGTTGGTTTCGATCCGCCACTCGACTTTGGGTCCAGCCGAATTGAGACCGGAAAAGCTTTCCCAGACCGTGGTCATATCGCCAGGTGGAAAGCCGTAGAACAGCGATTCCCGCGCATCGTCGTAGGAAACCATCACCGGGTAGCCGCCATAGCCCGAACAGGCGAGGTCGGCCCAGTCGCCGTCGCCTTCCTCCGCCTGGGCATAGGTCACGCAGTCCTTCTCCCAGACGAGATCGCTATAGACGCTGGATATGTCGCCAGCCCGGGCGGCATTGCAGAAGCCAGCGAAGGCAAATGGGATCAAAAGAGCGCGCATGGCGGACAACTCCGTTTGGGCTGCCGCAGCGTACCGTCAAATTTAGCGGCAGCCTAGACGAACTCAGGCTGCTCACAGTGATCTGGTAAACGGAACGCTATTTCTTCAAGCTTGCTTCGATCAGAAGGTCGGCGTTGCGGGCCACGGACTTCGCCGGTCCGCCGGCACCGAACAGCTGCCCGCTGATATAGGCACCCTCGATCAGAAGCAGCAGCCCGTCGCCCAGCGTGTCGGCGTCGCGGGCACCCATTGCCGCCGCCATGGCGCGCAGGCGTCGGCGCAATTCCTGCTTGTTGGCCTCGCTCACCACGCGGGCCGGGTGGCCATGTTCGGGATACTCGACGGCCGCATTGGTCATGCCGCAGCCGCGATAGTCGGGCCTTTGCGTGCGCTTGCCGACACGCGTCAGGAAGGCGACGATCTGGGCGCGCGGATCGCCGGGATGGGCATTCACCGCCACGTCGAAGCGTTCCCAGAATTCGAGGTCATAGTGCCGGAGGTAGGATGCGGCCAGCTCATCCTTGGACGGAAAGCTGCGGTAGAGGCTGGGTTTGGTGACGCCGGCACGCCGCACGATCTCATCGACGCCTATTGCCCTGATGCCTTGCCTATAGAACAGATCGCGCGCCACCTGGAGGATCCGTTCGGCGGCGCGAGGCGGCGGTGCGTCATTGGCTTTGATCGTTGGTTCAATGTTTTTCATGCCTGGTCTGCCGATTGCCTGGTTGACAATGTTACCGGTCGGTACGTATGTTTCGCGCTCCTGCAACGTACCGGTCAGTAACATGATAGCTCAATCCCGTCCGTTTGGCCAGCGCTACGCTTTCGTCGTGGTCGCCGTCATCTTCCTCTGCCTGCTCATCGCGGCGGGCCTGCGTTCGGCGCCGGCAGTCATGATGCTGCCGCTGGAGAACAGTTTCGGCTGGCGGCGCGACGTCGTCTCGCTGGCGGCGGCCACCGGCATCTTCCTCTATGGCCTGACCGGGCCCTTTGCCGCAGCGCTGATGGAGCGGATCGGGCTGCGCCGCACATTGCTTGCCGCGCTGCTTTTGATGTCCGGATCGACCGCGCTCAGCCTGCTGATGACCAAGCCATGGCATCTGCTCCTCACCTGGGGCGTGTTTTCCGGCATCAGTTCGGGCGCTGTCGCCACCGTGCTCGGCGCAACCATCGTCAACCGCTGGTTCAAGACCAATCGCGGCCTGGTGATGGGGCTGATGTCGGCGTCCAGCGCCACCGGTCTGCTGGTCTTCCTGCCGCTGCTCGCCTCGCTCGCCCAGTCGGGCGGCTGGAAGCCGGTCGCCATTGCCATTGCCGTGGCCACCGCCGCCTTGGTGCCGCTGGTTTACATGCTGGTGCCGGAGCGCCCGGCCTCGATCGGCATGATGCGTTACGGTGCCGAGGCCGACGACGTGCCGCCGGCGCCGCCGGCCGCGCAAGGCAATTTCCTCGCGCATACACTGAGCACGTTGCGCCGAGCTGCCGGTACGCGCGTGTTCTGGTACCTGTTCGCCACCTTCTTTGTTTGCGGCTTCACCACCAACGGGTTGGTCGGCACGCATCTGATCGCCTTTTGCGGCGACATGGGCATCGGCGAAGTGCAGGCCGCAGGCCTGCTCTCGATGATGGGCATCTTCGATCTTATCGGCACGACACTGTCGGGCTGGCTCACCGACCGTTTCGACCCCCGCAAGCTGCTCGGCGTCTATTACGGTATTCGCGGCCTGTCGCTGATCTATCTGCCTTATTCCGGCTTCTCGGCGACCAGCCTGATCATCTTCGCCGTGTTTTACGGACTGGACTGGATCGCCACCGTGCCGCCGACGCTCAGGCTTTCCAACGAGGCGTTCGGCGACCGCAGCGGGCCGATCGTCTTCGGCTGGATCGTCGCCGGCCATCAGGTCGGTGCGGCGACAGCGGCCTTTTTCGGCGGCACCA
The DNA here is from genome assembly GCF_040318915.1 of Mesorhizobium sp. M0991. Lineage (NCBI taxonomy): Bacteria > Pseudomonadati > Pseudomonadota > Alphaproteobacteria > Hyphomicrobiales > Phyllobacteriaceae > Mesorhizobium > Mesorhizobium sp. M0991. The sequence continues at coordinate 174,595 of NZ_JAMYNE010000012.1, read as the reverse complement.
TGCGCGAGCTGCAAGGCAATTACGAGCTTGCCTTCCTGATCGCCGGCATGACGGCAATAGCCGCCGCCTGCATCTCGCTGCTGATCAACACCGCCCGCCCGGCGTTTGATCCGGAACCGCAGGCGGCTTGAGCTGCGACGGCTGAGCGCTAATCTCCCCCCTTGAGGGGGAGATGGCCGCGAAGCGGCCAGAGGGGGTCGGTCCGACCGGGCTCGGCCCCTTATCGCAGGCGCAGGAGGTCGGCGCTCCATGCGAGACAACCCCCTCTGTCGCCTTCGGCGACATCTCCCCCTCAAGGAGGGAGATTCGCCAGCCTGTTGATCGTCAGAAAACCTTCATCGTTTCGAAATGTGCCTGAAACATTGAAGCTGGAGCTTGGCGGCGACGTTCAACGCCATCCAGGAGACAGCCATGACAAGATTTCGATGACACGGCGCGCTTTCGTCACGTCGGCCAGCGCCGTTGGCCTGGTCGGCGCCTCGGGTCTCGCCCTTCCCTATTACTCGCGCGCCAATCAGCGCCCGGCCTTCACCCATGGCATTCAGTCCGGCGACGTCGACGCGACCAGCGGCATGGTCTGGACGCGCACGGACCGGCCGTCGCGCGTCATGTTCGAAGTGTCGTCGACGGAAAGCTTCGCCAATGCCGTCCGCCTGGCGCCGCTCGACACCTCGCCGGCCAGCGATTATACGGTGAAGCGGCTGCTTACCGATCTCGCCTCCGACCAGGACATCTTCTACCGCATGGTCGCGGCCGATCTTTCCGACATCAACGCCGTTTCCGAGCCGATCGTCGGCCGCTTCCGCACGGCACCTGCCTCGAAGCGCGACATACGTTTCGCCTGGTCGGGCGACACCGCCGGCCAAGGCTGGGGCATCGATGACACCGGCATGAAGACCTATGCCACGATTGCGAAGCACACGCCCGACTTCTTCCTGCATTCGGGCGATACGATCTATGCCGATGGCGCGATGAAGGACGAGGTCGACCTGCCCAATGGCGGCAAGTGGAAAAACACAGTGCTGATCGACGAAAAGCGCAAGGTTGCCGAGACGCTGGACGAATACCGGGCGCAGTGGAAATACAACATGATGGACAAGAACGTTCTTGCGCTCAGCGCCATCTGCCCGACTTTCTATCAGTGGGACGATCATGAGGTGCTGAACAACTGGTCGGACTCGAAGGACCTGTCGGCCGACGACCGCTACACCGAAAAGTCAATCCATGTGCTTGCGGCACGTGCGGCGCGCGCCTTCCACGAGATGACGACGATCCGCTACGAACCGTCGGAGCCCGGCCGCGTCTACCGCAAGATCGCCTATGGTCCGCTGCTCGACGTGTTCTTCCTCGACATGCGTTCCTACCGCGGCCCCAACGGTTCGGACATGCAGGAGACGATGACGCCTGAATCGCGCATCCTCGGCGAGCAGCAGATCAAGTGGTTGAAGCGTGAATTGGCGAATTCCAACGCAACCTGGAAAATCATCGCCGCGGACATGCCGCTCGGCCTCGTGGTCTGGAATGACGGTACCAAGAAGGTCGGGGCCGAGGCAGTCAGCAATGGCGACAATGGCCCGGCCAAGGGGCGTGAGCTGGAAATTGCCGACCTTCTTCGCTATATAAAGAATGTGGGTATCAGTAACACTGTCTGGCTCACCGCAGACGTGCATTACACAGCCGCGCATTACTACAATCCGGACAAGGCGCAGTTCCAGGACTTCAATCCGTTCTGGGAATTCGTTTCGGGTCCGATCCATTCCGGTACGTTCGGACCGAATGGTTTCGACATGACCTTCGGCCCGGAGCTGAAGTTCATCAAGGCACCGACTGCCGAACAGGGCCAGAACCTGCCACCGTCGGCCGGCCTGCAGTTCTTCGGCCTTGTCGACATCGATGGCATCACCGAGCAGTTGACGGTGCGGCTGATGGATCGCGACGACAATGAACTCTACAAGGTCACGCTCGATCCGGTGCGGTCGGCGTGAGGCTACTGTGAGGTTACCCTGGGATCACCCAAAGGGTGGCATCAATCGGGATAGCAAACGACGGGAATGTTGGGCCAGACGGCGCTGTCGCATCCAGCGTTTTGCTGCCTTTGCTTGAAGGCGGCGCTGACTGGCCCGGTCACAACCGGGTCGACGCCATCGGGAGCATCGGCAAAAAGCTGCTCGGCCGAAGGCGTGTCGGATTGCAGGGCAGGCCGCGTCTCTTTGAGCGACGCGGCCGACTGCGCCGCGCCTGCCGCGAGGAGGACGGCGAGTGCGGTACATGCCAAAATCGGCCGGAGTCTGATGCCTGCGTCGATCATGAAATTCGAACTGCCCGGACCATGAAAGGTTCCGCCTTGGTTAATAATTCCACTTCACACCAAGACATTTAAGATTTGGTGACTTTATTTGGTGGCTCGCCTCCTCTTTCGCAATTGCGAAAAACCCTGTATGAGCCGCCCAACCGAAAGAGGCAGCGCCTTTTGGCCTGCTGCCTGCAACGCTCCCGAGACCAAAACATGAAAATCCGCAACATCGCGATCATCGCGCACGTCGACCATGGAAAAACCACCCTCGTCGATCAGCTTCTGAAACAGTCCGGCTCGTTCCGAGACAACCAGCGCGTCGCCGAGCGCGCCATGGATTCGAACGATCTCGAAAAGGAACGCGGCATCACCATTCTGGCCAAGGCGACCTCGGTCGACTGGAAGGATACCCGCATCAATATCGTCGACACGCCCGGCCACGCCGACTTCGGCGGCGAGGTCGAGCGCATCCTGTCGATGGTGGATTCGGCCATCGTGCTGGTCGACGCCGCCGAGGGGCCGATGCCGCAGACCAAATTCGTCGTCGGCAAGGCGCTCAAGGTCGGACTGAAGCCTATCGTCGTCATCAACAAGATCGACCGGCCGGATGCCCGCCACGTCGAAGTGGTCAACGAGGTGTTCGACCTGTTTGCGGCGCTTGACGCGACCGACGAGCAGCTCGACTTCCCGATCCTTTACGGTTCAGGCCGCGACGGCTGGGTCTCGGAAAACCCCGAAGGTCCGAAGGACCAGGCTCTGGCGCCGCTGTTCGACCTCGTCATCAAGCACGTACCGGCGCCGACCGTTCATCCCGGCCCGTTCCGCATGATCGGCACCATTCTGGAAGCCAATCCGTTCCTCGGCCGCATCATCACCGGCCGTATCGAATCCGGCACGCTGAAATCCAACCAGGCGGTCAAGGTGCTGCACCATGACGGCACCCAGGTCGAAACCGGCCGCATCTCGAAGATCCTCGCTTTCCGCGGGCTCGAGCGCCAGCCGATCGACGAAGCGCAGGCGGGCGACATCGTCGCCATCGCCGGCTTGTCGAAAGGCACTGTCGCCGACACGTTCTGCGACCTGTCGGTGACCGAGCCGCTGCACGCGCAGCCGATCGATCCGCCGACAGTGACGATGTCGTTCCTCGTCAACGATTCCCCGCTGGCCGGCACCGAAGGCGACAAGGTGACCAGCCGCGTCATCCGCGACCGCCTGCTGCGCGAGGCCGAAGGCAATGTCGCGCTGAAGATCGAGGAATCGCCGGACAAGGATTCGTTCTTCGTCTCCGGCCGCGGCGAATTGCAGTTGGCCGTGCTGATCGAGACGATGCGCCGCGAAGGTTTTGAGATCGCCGTGTCGCGGCCGCGCGTCGTCATGCAGAAGGGCGAGAACGGCGAATTGCTGGAGCCGGTAGAGGAAGTCGTCATCGACGTCGACGAGGAGCATGCCGGCGTCGTCGTGCAGAAGATGTCGGAGCGCAAGGCCGAGATGGTCGAACTGCGCCCGTCGGGCGGCAATCGCCAGCGCATCGTCTTCCACGCGCCGACGCGCGGCCTGATCGGCTACCAGTCGGAGCTGCTGACCGACACGCGCGGTACCGCTGTCATGAACCGGCTGTTCCATGCCTATGAACCCTACAAGGGCGAATTGCCGGGCCGCACCAACGGCGTGCTGATCTCCAACGAACAGGGTGAATCGGTGGCTTACGCCATGTGGAACCTGGAAGACCGCGGCCCGATGGTCATCGACCCCGGCGTCAAGGTTTATCAGGGCATGATCATCGGCATCCATTCCAGGGACAACGACCTCGAAGTCAACGTGCTGAAGGGCAAGAAGCTGACCAACATCCGCGCCGCCGGCAAGGACGAGGCGGTGAAGCTGACGCCGCCGATCCGCATGACGCTGGAACGCGCGCTGGCCTGGATCCAGGACGACGAGCTGGTCGAAGTGACGCCGAAGACCATCCGCCTGCGCAAGCTCTATCTCGACCCGAACGAGCGCAAGCGTTTTGAAAAATCAGCGAAAGTGGTCGGCGCGGCATAAGCCACTTTTCTCAGCCATTATGAGGGAGGGAGCACGTGCGTGCTTCCTCCCTTTTTATCTTACCCGCCGGCAGCCGCGATAATGCCGTCCCGGTCTGGTTCGCCAGACAGGTGGATGCGGATCGCCGTTCCCGCCCGAGCCGGCCTGCGCAAGGCTTTGGCCCCGTCCGGACCAACCACCAGCAATCGCTTCTCTTCCCAAGCCTGAAGCCGCGATCGCGAGACACCGAGTTCGCTGGCCAGCAACCGGTCGAGCCGCAAGGCTGTCGGCATTTCGAGCCAGAGCTGAAGTTCGAGAGCGCTGGTATTTTCCGGCCTGTCCCCGAGCACCTGCTTATGAACGATGGCTTCAGGAAACTCCTCAACGCGCCCAATCCTGCTTCGCAATGCGGCAACATCGAAAGCATGGCGCCGCGCCAGGACCGGATCGTTGCTTTCGAGCGCCTGCAATATTGCCGGTTCGATATCGCGGCGGCTGCAGCGCTCCAGAATGCCGAAATTCCAGGAATTGTCGCAGTCGATGCAGCGGTAGATCAACCAGGCGTCAATGCGTTTGCCATTGGCGTTGACGCGGAATTTGCCGCTGCAGCGATAGGCTTTCAGGCCGCCGCAGCGATTGCAGTTGAGGTGAGGTCGAGGTGCGGTTTTGGGCGCGATCGCCCAGCGGATACGCAGTATCGAAGGCATGCCGAAAAGCCCTTCCCGTCGGGAAGTTCGTCAGATCGGCGATATCGAGAACCCTTGCGGGCACGGCGTGGCGAGAGACTGCGGCAGTTGGAAATCAGGTGTCGCGGGTGGTTATGCGCGACAGCGGTTCAGCAGTGCCAAACCGGTCTCGAACCGCCGCCCTGAGGAACACATGATGTGAAAACAGGCACCGCGACTGCGACGCCCTGCTCTGTGTTGGGGGAGTTGACGAGACCGGCGGTTACGTAGGCAAAGTGAAGCTCGGAAAGGATTTCGGGACGACATCTCTAGCCGTGAGGTGCCTGGCCGACAAGCCTTGTTTCGGTGGACGCTACCGTCGCCGGAACAGTTGGGTTATGTTGAACGACCCAAACATTTCAAACGAGATCCGCGTCATGCATTTCACGTCGCTGCTGATTTTTGCCGGCGCCCTGCTTGTTGCCGCCGGCTCGCCCGGCCCATCGATCGCCGCTCTTGTGGCGCGGGTCATCGCAAAGGGCTTTCGCGACGTGTTTCCGTTCCTGCTTGCCATGTGGATCGGCGAAGCGATCTGGCTGTCACTGGCGGTGTTCGGCCTCGCCGTGGTGGCGCAGACGTTCCATTTTGCCTTTGTCGTCGTGAAGTGGGTCGGTGTCGGCTATCTCGGCTGGCTTGCCTGGAAGATGTGGACGGCACCGGTCGAGGCAAAGGAAGGTTCGCTGCCGCGCGAAGATTCTCCCGCTAAGCTGTTCTTTGCCGGCATGGCGGTGACGCTCGGCAACCCCAAGATCATGATGTTCTATCTGGCGCTGCTGCCGACCATCATCGACCTCGGTTCGGTCAGCATGGTCGGCTGGGTCGAGCTGACGGCGACCATGGCCGTGGTCCTGGTCGCCATCGATTTGACCTGGGTGCTCGCTGCATCGCAGGCGCGCAAGCTCTTGAGGAGCAAGCGGGCGATGAAGATCGCCAACCGCGTCAGCGCCGGTACCATGGCCGGCGCTGCAGCGGCGATCGCCGCGCGGTCCTGAGCCGGCGCGTCAACCCATTTCGATTATCGGCGCAATCTCGACGCTGAAACCCGGGTCCGTCAGGATAGGACAATCCTTGGCTTTGCCGACGGCATCGTCGATGTCTTTCGCTTCGATGATGGTGTAACCGGCGGTCGGATTGCTGCCGCCATTGTTCTCGACCTTGCCGCCGGGCAGCAGGGTCTTCGACATGCCGACTGGATTGCCACCGTCGACCACGGCTGAGCCAAGCTTGCCGTACCAGCCGTTCCAGGCATCCATCGCTGCCTTCCGTTCGGCCTCCTCGGTCGGCATCTTGCCCGAGCCGTGATAGACGTAGAGAAATTTCGCCATGTTCTCCTCCTTTGATCGGCGGCATCGAACCGGCACGCGGTCATGCCGCATGCCGATCATCGGACCAAACCGGCAAACAAGCAACGAGAATGCGAAGTAGCTAATATAATGTGCGGTTGGATTCCATCAGCGGCGCCCTATCGCGCCATCGCGTGGTATTCATCGTTCGGCCGCATATCGATCGCCGATGCCAGCCGGTTCGACATGTTGAAGAACGCCGCGGTCGAGGCGACGTCCCAGATGTCGCGGTCGGAAAAGCCGACTTGCCGCAGCGCCGCCCGGTCCGCTTCGACGATCTTTGCCGGCTGTCCGGTCAGCTTCACCGCGAATTCGAGCATGGCGCGTTGCCTGTCCGACAGCTTGGCGGCGCGAAAATTCATCACCATCATTTCGCCGAAGGCCGGGTCGCCGGAAAGCTGGCGCACCGCCGCGCCATGCGCGACCAGGCAATAGTAGCAATGGTTGACCGACGAGACGGCCACCGCGATCATCTCGCGCTCGAGTTTCGACAGGCCGGATTCACCCAGCATCAAATCATTGTACATGTCGGTGAAAGCGCGCAGCTTCTTCTCGTCGAAGGCATAGGCGAGCAGCACATTGGGAACGAGGCCGAGCTTCTCCCGGCATTTGGCGAAATAAGCCTTGGTCGCGTCGCTCAGCTCCGCCGGTGCCAGGTCAAGCGCGGTGATTTTGTCCGTCATGGCGGATTTCTCCTCGTTTTTCGCCAGGCTGCCGGTGAATTCCGACATTTCGTCGCAAGCCGTCAAACCTTTGTCGCCAAATACCCGTCTTCTGCTACGATAGTTGTAAAAACATGACGGGAGGGAATTAGCTCATGGCCGGCCTGAAATCCGCAAGCCAGTTGAAAAAGATGAGCGCGGCCAAGGGTAGCGAAAAGCCCGGCAGGCTTGCCGACTACTTGCTGGCCCGAGCTCCGGCCGAAGATGTCGCCGCTTACGACGTCATCGATCTCGAACGTGCTGCCGAACTCGCCGGCCGCGCCGTGGCCAGGCACAAGAAGGACGACTGCGTCGTTGCCATAGACGTCGATTCCGGAGTCGTCCGCCAGGGCCGGCCGATGACGGTGATCACCGTCGTCAACGACAACATGCCGTTCCTTTTCGATTCCGTCCTTGGCGAGATCACCGAGAGCGCCGGCGAGCCGCTGCTGGTTACCCACCCGGTCATAGTCGTCAGGCACGGCAAGAACGGCGTCGAGGAAATCCTCGGCGATGGCGGTTATGCCAAGGGCGACCACAGCCATGACCGACTGAGCGTCATCCATGTCCATATCGGCCGCCTTTCGGCCGAGCAGGCCGAAGGCCTGGCCGCACGCCTGACGAAGCTGCTCGGCCACGTGCGCGCCGCCGTCACCGACTGGAAGCCGATGCTCGCCCGTCTCGACCAGGCGATCTCGGAATTCCGCTACTCGCCAGTGCCGCTCGACAAGGCCCATGTCACCGAGGCGATCGCGTTCCTCGAATGGCTGCGCGACGACAATTTCACCTTTCTCGGCATGCGCGAATTCAACTACACCGGCGGTGAGACGAGCGGCATGCTCGAGCGCGCCGAAAAGCCCGGCCTCGGCATCCTTTCCGATCCCGACGTGCTGGTGCTCAGGCGCGGCACCGAAGCGGTGAGCACGACGCCGGAAATCCGCGCCTTCCTGCATGGGCCGGAACCGCTGATCGTCACCAAGGCCAACGCCAAGTCATCGGTGCACCGCCGCATCTACCTCGACTACATCGGCATCAAGACCTACACCGGCAAAGGCGTGCTTTCAGGCGAGCTGCGCATCGTCGGCCTGTTCACCTCGACTGCCTATACGCGCTCGGTGATGAAAATCCCTTATCTGCGCTCGAAGGCGGAAACCGTCATTGCCAAATCCGGCTTCAATCCAAGCGACCATTCCGGCAAAGCTTTGATCAACGTGCTGGAGAGCTATCCGCGCGACGAGCTGTTCCAGGTTCCGGTGCCGATCCTGCGCAAGCATGCCGAAGCCATCCTGGGCTTGATCGAGCGGCCGCGCGTCAGGGCATTGGTGCGTGTCGACCAGTTCGACCGCTTCGTCTCCGTGCTCGTCTTCGTGCCGCGCGACCGCTACGACAGCGTCGTGCGCGAGAAGATCGGCACCTATCTGAAGACCGTCTTCGAAGGCCGGCTGTCGGCCTATTATCCGGCCTTCCCGGAAGGCGGGCTGGCGCGCGTCCATTTCATCATCGGTCGCTCCGGCGGCAAGACGCCGAAGGTCGAGCAAGCGACGATCGAGGCGGCGATCCGCGACATCGTACGGACCTGGGACGATGCACTGCGCGAGACCGCGACCGAGACCGGCGCCGATGCGAGACTCACGGCCATCGCCTCGCGTTTTTCGGAAAGTTATCGCGACAGTTTTTCGCCGGGCGTGGCGCTGGCCGACGCCGGGCGCATCGCCAAGCTCGATGCGTCAAATCCGATCGCCATCGACTATTACCGTCATGCCGACCAGAAGCCGCATCAGGCGGCGCTGAAGATCTATCACCATGGCAGCCCGGTGGCGCTGTCGCGGCGCGTGCCGGTGCTGGAAAACATCGGTTTCCGCGTCATCAGCGAGCGCACTTTCGGGGTCGGCGACAACCAATCCGGCATGGTCTTCATCCACGACATGGAACTCGAGAACAGCTACGGCAGGCCGATCGACCTCGGCAATGGCGGCGCGCTGTTCGAGGATGCGTTCCTTTCCGTCTGGCGCGGCGATGTCGACAATGACGGCTATAACGGCCTTGCCCAGACCGCCGGCCTGTGGTCGGGCGAGATCAGCGTCCTGCGCGCCTATGGCCGCTATCTGCAGCAGGCCGGTATCCCGCAGAGCCAGGATTTCATCGCCGCCGCACTCAACCGTTATCCCGAGATCGCCCGCGGCCTGCATGCGCTGTTCGTCGCCCGCCTCGGCCCGACGGCTGAAACGGAAGGCGTCGTCCAGGCCAAACATCTGAAGGCCAAGATCACGGATGCGCTGGAAGACGTTCCCAACATCGATGATGATACCATCATCCGCCGTTATCTGAACCTGATCGAGGCCTCGCTGCGCACCAATCATTTCGTTGCCGATACGAAAGAGAAGGGCCAATCGCTGGCGATCAAACTCGATTCGCAATCGGTCGACGGGCTGCCGGCGCCGCGGCCATGGCGGGAGATCTTCGTCTACGGCTCCGAGGTCGAGGGTGTGCATCTGCGCTTCGGCCCGGTCGCGCGCGGCGGCCTGCGCTGGTCGGACCGTGCCCAGGACTATCGCACCGAGGTGCTCGGCCTGGTCAAGGCACAGCAGGTCAAGAATGCGGTGATCGTGCCGGTTGGCGCCAAGGGCGGCTTCTACCCGAAAAAGCTGCCGATGAGCGCCGGGCGCGACGCCATTTTCGAGGCCGGCACGGCCGCCTACAAGAATTACGTCTCCAGCCTGTTGTCGATCACCGACAATATCGGGCTGGACGGCGTCATCCCGCCGGGCGGCGTGGTGCGGCGCGACCAGGACGATCCGTATTTCGTCGTCGCCGCCGACAAGGGCACGGCGACCTTCTCGGACACCGCCAACGCCATCAGCGAAAAGCACGGCTTCTGGCTCGATGACGCTTTCGCCAGCGGCGGTTCGGCCGGATACGACCACAAGAAGATGGGCATCACCGCGAAGGGCGCCTGGGAAGCGGTCAAGCGCCATTTCCGCGAGATGAACCGCGACATCCAAACCACGCCGTTCACTGTCGTCGGCGTCGGCGACATGTCGGGCGACGTGTTCGGCAACGGCATGCTGCTGTCGGAGCAGACCCGGCTGATCGCTGCCTTCGATCATCGCGACATCTTCATCGATCCCGATCCCGACATGGCGGCTTCGATGGCCGAGCGCCGGCGTATGTTCGCTCTCGCCCGCTCAAGCTGGCAGGATTACGACAAGACGAAGCTGTCAGAAGGCGGCATCATCGTCTCGCGCAGCCAGAAGTCGATCACCTTGCCGGCCGCCGCGGCTGCAGCGATCGGCCTCGGCAAGACAACGGCCACGCCGGTCGAGATCATGAGTGCCATCCTCAAGGCGCCGGCGGACCTTTTGTGGTTCGGCGGCATAGGCACCTATGTCAGGGCATCGGGCGAGACCAACCAGGACGTCGGCGACCGTGCCAATGACGCGATCCGCATTACCGCGCTCGACCTGCGTGCCAAAGTCATCGGTGAGGGCGCCAATCTCGGCGTCACGCAGCGGGCGCGCATCGAATTCGGATTGAATGGCGGCCGCTGCAACTCAGATGCGATCGACAATTCGGGCGGCGTGAACTGCTCCGACGTTGAGGTCAACATCAAGATCGCGCTGGCTTCCGCCATGCGCAAGGGATCGTTGACCCGGACAGCGCGCAACAAATTGCTGGCCGAGATGACCGATGAGGTCAGCGCCCTGGTGCTGTCCAACAATTACCAGCAGACGCTGGCGCTGTCCCTTGCCCGCAAGCGCGGCCTTGCCGACATTGCCCATCAGAGCCGTTTCATGGCGGCGCTGGAGGCGCGCGGGCTGCTCGACCGTGCCGTCGAGACGCTGCCGTCATCGGCGGCCCTTGCCGAGCGCGAGACGCGCGGCGAGCCGCTGACCCGGGCTGAGCTCGGCGTGCTGCTTGCCTATGCCAAGATCGTGCTGTTTTCCGATATCGTCGCAAGCGACGTACCGGACGATCCGCATTTCGACCGCGACCTGATGGGTTACTTTCCCGACCGCATGGCAAAGAAATATGCTGCGGAAATCCACGGCCATCGCCTCCGCCGCGAGATCATCGCCCGTGTCGTCGCCAATGATCTGGTCAATCGCGGCGGCCCGTCCTTCGTCAACAGGCTGCAGGAAGCGACCGGGCGCAGTGCCGCCGATGTCGTGCGCACGTTCGCCGTGGTGCGGGATGGCTTTGCGCTGCCGGCGCTCTATCGCCAGATCGACGCGCTCGACAACCAGATCGACGGGCAGATCCAGCTCGACCTCTATCAGGCGGTCAGCCGGCTGATCTATGTGACCAGCGGCTGGTACCTGAAGAACGATGCCGACACCGCACCGCTTGGGCAGCGGATCACCGAGTTGCAGGATGCGCGCAAGGCGCTGGAGCCGAAGCTCGTTTCGCTGCTGCCGGCCTTCTCGCGCGAGCGGATCGAGGAGCGGCGGCACAGCCTGTCAAAGGGCGGCGCGCCGGAGAGCGTTGCCGAACAGCTGGCGTTGACCGATGTGGCGGAACTCATCCCCGACATTGCGCTGACAGCGCGGACGTCAAATGCCGGCATCGTCGCTGCCGCCAAGGCGTTTTTTGCAGTCAGCGATGTCTTCCGCATCCCGCGCGTCGAAGATGCGGCGCGCTCGATCACGCCCTCGGATTATTACGATCAACTGGCGCTTTCCCGCGCCACCGACACGATCGGCGCGGCCAGGCGCGGCATCGCCGTGGCGGCACTCACCAGTCATGCCGAGGCGGCGGATCCGGTGACGGCATGGCTGGACGCCGGCGGCGAACGGGTCGGACGCATCCGCGAGCGGCTGCAGGCTCTGACCGAGGGCGGCGACATCACCGTGTCGCGGCTGTCGGTGGCGTCCGGCCTGATGAGCGATCTGACGGGGCTGTGAGACGTCTTCCACATCGCGCGGGATTGCCGGGAAGAACTGCGCTATAGAGCGAACGGCGCCCTGCTTTGGGGGGCGCCGGAGCATGATCCCAAAAAGTGACGATCGGCTTTTGGACAAGATCGTGCTCAACAGAAGACGGAGCATCATTCCGATTCGATCGGCATGGAGCAAGCTCCAGCGGAGGGGACATGGCTGAGATGGCAGTGCAGCGGGCATCGGGACGCGGCATCTGGGGATGGATGCTGTTCGACTGGGCGGCACAGCCGTTTTTCACGGTCGTCACCACCTTCATCTTCGGTCCTTATTTCGTCTCGCGCATGGCCAGCAATCCGGAGACCGGGCAAGCGGCCTGGGGCTACGGCATTGCCGCCGCCGGCCTCGTCATTGCCGTTTTGTCGCCGGTCCTCGGCTCGATCGCCGATCAGACCGGACCACGCAAACCGTGGATAGCCTTCTTCGCCGCGGTCAAGATCACCTGCCTCACTCTGCTGTGGTTCGCCGCGCCCGGCTCTAATCTTTTTCTGGTCGTGGCGTTGTTCTCGCTGGCGTCGGTCGCGGCGGAATTCTCGACCGTGTTCAATGATTCGATGATGCCGCGCCTGGTGCCGAAGAGCGACATCGGCAGGATCTCGAACATGGCCTGGGGGCTCGGCTATCTCGGCGGCATGATCGCGCTGATCTTCGTCGTTACCGTCATGGCCGGCTCGCCTGAAACCGGCAAGACCGTCGTTGGGCTCGACCCGATCTTCGGCCTCGATCCCAGGCTAGGCGAGGACGCGCGCGCCACCGGACCGTTGTCGGCGGCCTGGTATTTCCTGTTCATCCTGCCGATGTTCTTCTTCACGCCTGATGCGATCAAAGGCATTCCAATCGGGCCGGCGGTGCGCGAGGGACTATCGGAACTGAAGTCGACGCTGGCCGAAGTGCGCAAGCGTAGCGGCATTTTTCGCTTTCTCGTCGCCCGCATGATCTATCAGGACGGCGTCAACGCACTGCTGGCGCTGGGCGGAACGTTTGCGGCGGCAATGTTCCATTGGTCGATTACCGAGATCGGCCTGTTCGGCATCATCCTCAACGTCGTTGCCATCGTCGGCTGCCTGGTTGCCGCACGCCTCGACACAGCACTGGGGTCCAAGACCATAGTGATGATTTCGCTTGTCATGCTGAGCATTGCCACCATCGGCATCGTCTCGACCGGCCCGGGCTATACGCTGTTCGGTGCCTGGGTGATGCCCGGACTGGACGGCGGGGGATTGTTCGGCACGGCGGCTGAAAAAGCCTACATTTTCTACGGCCTGCTGATCGGGCTTGCCTTCGGGCCGGTGCAGGCATCGTCGCGCTCCTACATGGCGCGCAGCGTCACCGCTGCCGAATCGGGCCGCTATTTCGGCATCTATGCGCTGGCCGGCCGGGCAACGAGTTTTGCCGCACCCTTCATGGTGGCCACGATCACCCTGGCCAGCGGCTCAGCGCGGCTCGGCATGGCGGCGATTGTGCTGTTCCTCGGCGCCGGCATGGCGATCCTGATCGGCACGCCCTATCCGGCGGATCGGCCCGCGGAGTGAGCTTACCCCCGTGGGAGGGTAGATCCGCGAAGCGGAGCGGGGTGGGGGCGGCGCTGCCCCACCCCGTCTCACGAACTTTGCTTCGCAAAGATCCTACCCTCCCCACGAGGGGGAAGGGAGGGAGTTCAATGCCGGAAGTGCCTCACTCCGGTGAAGACCATGGCAATGCCGTGGGCGTCGGCAGCGGCGATGACATCGTCGTCGCGCATCGAGCCGCCAGGCTGGATCACGGCAGTGGCGCCGGCTTCGATTGCCGACAAAAGCCCATCCGCGAACGGGAAAAAGGCATCCGAGGCGACGACCGAGCCCTTGGTCAAAGGCTCCGTCAGACCGGCAGCCTCGGCCGCGTCGAGCGCCTTGCGCGCGGCGATGCGCGAGGAATCGACCCGGCTCATCTGGCCGGCGCCGATGCCGACTGTGGCGCCATCCCTGGCATAGACGATGGCATTCGACTTGACGTGCTTTGCCACGCGAAAAGCGAATTTCAGATCGGCCAATTCGGCCGGCGTCGGAGCGCGCCTGGTCACCACTTTCAGGTCGAGGTCATCCACCACCGCATTGTCGCGGCCCTGGACCAGCAAGCCGCCGGCAACCGATTTTAAGCCAAGGCCCGCCGCGCGCGGGTCGGGCAGGCCGCCGGTGACCAGCAGGCGTAGATTCTTCTTGGCGGCAATGATGCGGATTGCTTCTTCGGACGCCTCCGGTGCGATGATCACCTCGGTAAAGGTCTTGACGATCTCTTCGGCGGTTGCGGCATCGAGGATGCGGTTCATGGCGACGATGCCGCCGTAGGCCGAGACCGGGTCGCAGGCCAGCGCCTTGGCATAGGCCGCGTGCAGCGAAGCGTCCTCAGCGACGCCGCACGGGTTGGCGTGCTTGATAATGGCAATTGCTGCGGAGCGTGACGGATCGAACTCGCCGACCAGCTCGAAGGCAGCGTCGGTGTCGTTGATGTTGTTGTAGGAAAGCTGCTTGCCCTGAAGCTGGCGCGCCGTGGCGACGCCCGGCCGCCTGTCACCATTGACATAGAAGCCGGCGCCCTGATGCGGGTTTTCGCCATAGCGCATCACCGATTGCAGCTTGCCGCCGAAGGCGCGCCATGTCGGATGCTCGATCTCAAGCGCCTCGGCGAACCATCCCGAGATCGCCGCATCGTAGGTGGCGGTGCGGGCAAAGGCCTTGGCTGCCAGCTTCTTGCGGAAATCCAGCGATAACGAGCCGAAATTCATCTCCAGCGCGTTGAGCACCGAGGCATAGTCATCGGGGTCGGTGACGATGCCGACATAGGCGTGGTTCTTGGCCGAGGCACGGATCATCGCCGGGCCGCCGATGTCGATGTTCTCGACTATCGCCGCGTAGTCGGCGCCGGAGCGACGCACCTCTTCGAACGGATAGAGATTGGAGACGACGAGATCGATCGGCTCGATGCCGTGGTCGCGCATCGCCGCGGCGTGCTCGGGATCGTCGCGAACACCGAGCAGTGCGCCGTGCACCGACGGGTGCAGCGTCTTGACGCGGCCGTCCATGATCTCGGGAAAGCCGGTGAGCTCGGACACGTCGCGCACCGCCATGCCTGCCTCGGCAAGCGCCCTTGCGGTGCCGCCGGTCGAGACCAGCTCGACGCCGGCCGAAACCAGCGCCCTGGCGAAATCGATCAGGCCGGTCTTGTCGAAGACGGAGAGCAGCGCGCGACGGATGGGTACAAGGTCGGGCGCGGGAATATTCTTGGCGACGACGGCCATGGGCTGGCGGCCTTTCCAGTTCTGGTTGGAGAGCGTCCGCGGGCCGTAGCATATGAGGCCCGGAAATCAAGCCGCAAGGCTTGATCAGTGTCTGCCGTTGCCACCGGCTTCAGCTTTTTCCGGACGGCCGGCGATGATGGTGCGCGTCAATTGCCAGTGGACCTCGGAAATTTCCGAGGCCTTGAACGCAAGCACGATCTGGCGGCTGCGGCGCGGGCCGCCGAGTCCGGCGAAATAGATCGATTCCTCGACCTCGGGCGCCACTTCGGTAGAGGTAAACACCCAGGTGTCGGCGTGGTCGGCGGCCAGCACCAGACGGTCATGCTCATCCTGGAGCAGGTTTATGTCGGGATGGACATGGAAACGCACCGTAACGAAATCACGGCCATTGTTGCGGATAGAAGCGCCGCCCGGCCGCAGGAAGCGATCCCTGCCAGCAAGCACATTGCCCTCGGTCGATAATTTCAGCTCACGCTCATGCAGGAAGCCGAAGCGCGCCACATAGCCGTCATGGCGAGCGATGAAGCCTTGGCTGCCCCTCTGGTCGGTGCGCTTGCAAGGTACATGCTGCGGTCCGCCGATCAAAGGCGTGCCGAGCAGGTCGTTGACGCGCAGGGAGTGGTTGAAGCGCGCCGACGACGTGTCGTTGATGGTGGCGGTCGAGTGGGCGGCGGTGGCGCGCGCAAGCGGCCGGAACTCGGCGGCGCCATAAGTGTCTATTCCGGCATTGACGATGTAGTGCTGGCGGCCCGACGACAATTCGAAGGCGAGGCATCCGGCGTGAGCGGCATTGGATACGTCGACGGGGGGTGGCGGGCCGGTATCGGCGATCACCGTGACACCGCCCATCGACAGGCGCTCATAACCCGAATGCGGCGCGTGCAGCAACGGTGCGCCGGCGGTGTCGTCGTGATGCAGGATGCTGGCGATACGGTCGTGAATGGTGGCGCCCATGCCGTTGAAGCGGGCAAGGCTGCCATCCTGATGGCGAAAGAAGCGCAGTGCCGGCAGCATCCGGTCGATGGCGCCGATCAGGGCGGCCGGCGGCGTCTCGGCCTGATTGGCGTATGTCTGGCGCAACGGCAGAAGGTCGGCGAGGATTTCAAGCACGGTCATCGGATTGCGCGAGATATGGCCTCCGTCAGGCAGGATCTGGCGGTCGAGCTCCTCGGCGAGATTGCGGGTGGCACCGCGCAGCGCCGAGGCCGGCGCCGGCAGCGACAAAGCGGCAAAGGCCAGCGCAATGCGCGCGCGCAGCCTGTCCTTGCCGTCCGGCATCTCGCGCGCCATGGCGCGCAGATAGCGGATCTGGACGGCGAGCGATTTCAGGAAGGCGCGGTAGAACGGAAATTCGGCGCCCTGCAACACGATCGAGGAATGCTGCAGCCAGGCAATGACACGCTTGGCCGTCGTGCCGGGCTCCCAGGCGACGCCGGAAATATGGCTGCCATGGATTGCAATCCAGTCGGAAACCAGCGCCCGCGCGTTGGCGGCGGCGAGTTCGGTGCCGGCGGCGCGCATATGGCGCAGCCAGCGAAAGCCATGCAGCGTCTTTTGCCAGCCGGGGTTGGGCACGTCGATCTGGAAGGGCGATTTGCCACCGGTCTCGACCAGATGCCCCGAAAGCGGATAGCGGCCGTAATAGATCTCGAGCGCGATCTGAGGATCGGCGAGGCGCAGGTCCGGCGGGGCAATCAGGACGCGCTCGGGCGTGCGGCCTGAGTAACGCCAGCGATAGAGTGGCCCGGCACGCAAGCGCCGGCGCGTCTTGCGCCAGAACTCCCTCGCGACAAGCGTCCACAGACGCGTCGTGTTACCGGCAGCGATTGCCAAAACCCCTCCTGATCGTCCTCACCCAAGCACAAGTTTATATGATTCAAGAACTTGTGCGAAGGCGAATTCCGCGGCGGCGTGGCCGTTCAGCCTGTTTTCCATGCCTCCTCGCCCCAAGAAGTCGGATGGCGCTTCAAGATCGGCCCTTAGCCGGCTCTGCGCATGCGGGCGGCGAAGAAGCCGTCCAGCCCGGAGCGGCCCGGCGACTCTAGCTCCAGATCGGCAGGCGTGGTGCGCAACGTGCCTTGCGGCGTCAGGAACGGGTCGATGCCGGCGATCTCACCCGGCCGAAGCGGGTCGTCGACAATCTCCGCATTGCCGGCGAGAAAGTCGCGATAGAGCTCTTCGCCTTCCAGCGGATCGAGCGAGCAGTTGGAAAAGACGATGCGTCCACCATGCTTGACCAAGGTGACGGCGCGGGCAAGCAGCCGGCGTTGCAGGTCGGCCAGTTTTTCGACGTCGGCCGCCGTCTTCGTCCAGGGGACGTCGGGATGCCGCCGCACCGTGCCGGTCGAAGAGCAAGGTGCGTCGAGGAGGACGGCGTCGAAGAGGTCCTTCGGCTCGTATTTGAGCAGATCGGCCTGGACGATCTCGGCGGCCAGACCGAGCCGTTCGAGGTTCTGCGTCAGCCGTGCCAGCCGCGTTTTGGACATGTCGAGCGCGGTGACGTGGGCGCCGGCGAGGATCAACTGGGCGGTCTTGCCGCCGGGGGCGGCACAGAGGTCGGCGATTCGCAAACCATTGACGTCGCCGAACAGCCGGGCCGGCAGGCTGGCCGCCGCGTCCTGAACCCACCAGGCGCCTTCCGCGAAACCGGGCAGTTCGGTAACGGAAGCGCTGAGCTTTTCCACCCGCACCGTGCCGGTCGGCAAGACAAAGCCGCCGAGCCGTTCGGCCCACAGCGCCGGGTCCGACTTGACCGAGAAATCGACCGGTGCCTCATGGCGATGGGCGAGCAGTATCTGCCTGGCCTTGTCGAGGCCGTAGACCGTTTTCAAACGGTCGGAAAACCATTTTGGCGCCTCGTCGGTAGCGGCAAGTGCGGCCGCGAGCTCTTCCTGCTTGGCCCGCGCCAGCGTGCGCAGCACGCCGTTGACGAGGCCGGAAAAGCGCGCCGTGCGCGGATCGGACTTGGCGTGCGTCACGGCGAGGTCGACTGCGGCGCTGTCGGGAACATCGAGGAACAGGATCTGCGCCGCCGCCACATGCAAGATGTGCGAAAGCGCCGTGGCGTTGGGCGGCAGCGGCTTTTCCAGGCGGCGGGCCAAAAGGCCTGATATGGTCATGCGGTAGCGCAGGGCGGTGACCAGAATCGCACGCACCAGGGCGCGGTCGCGCAAGTCGAGCGCCTTGTATTGCGGATGGCCGTTCTCATGGTCGGTCAGCCCGTCGAGTGGCGTTTTCGCGTCAATGACGGCGGCAAGCAGGCGCGCGGCTGCCTTGCGCGCGGCGAGGCCGGCAACAGCCTCGCCGCCCGAATTGTGTTCACGATCGCCTGAAATTCCGTGCCCGCGCTTCGCTGAACTCACGACCACGGGCCTTTGGGTCCGGTCGGATTGCGTCCCCAGGGATTGGGTCTCGGCTTGGCCGGCTCAGGCGGCCTCTCGGGCCGCGCGGCCCTGTCCCACGGACCAGACGGCTGCTGCCCGGTCCCTTCCGGCGCCGGCATTGGCGTCGCGGCCGCTTCGGGTGCGCCGGCCATTTCGCTCGCCATCCTCTGCAACGCGGCGATGCGGTTTTCTATGCTCGGGTGAGTGGAAAACAAACTGTCCATGCGCTCGCCGGAAAGAGGATTGATGATGAAGAGATGGGCGGTTGCCGGATTGCGCTCGGCATCCGGGTTGCGGATGCGTTCGGCGCCCCGCGCGATCTTGTCAAGTGCCGAGGCGAGCCACAGCGGGTGTCCACAGATTTCGGCACCGCGCCGATCGGCCTCGTATTCGCGGGTGCGGCTCACCGCCATCTGCACGATCATGGCGGCCAGGGGCGCGACGATCATCGCCACCAGCACGCCGACGATGCCAAAGGAATTGTTGTTGTCGCGGTTGCCGCCAAAAAAGAAGGCGAAATTGCCGAGCATCGAAATTGCGCCGGCAAAGGTGGCGACGATCGTCATGGTCAGCGTATCGCGGTGCTGCACATGGGCAAGCT
This sequence comes from Mesorhizobium sp. M0991, assembly GCF_040318915.1. Lineage (NCBI taxonomy): Bacteria > Pseudomonadati > Pseudomonadota > Alphaproteobacteria > Hyphomicrobiales > Phyllobacteriaceae > Mesorhizobium > Mesorhizobium sp. M0991. The sequence continues at coordinate 155,319 of NZ_JAMYNE010000012.1, read as the reverse complement.
CGTGCGCCATCACCGCCGCGACTTCTTCATGCGAGAGCTGCTCGAGCAGGCCGGTGCTGGCGGCGACAGCGGCATTTTGCGGATTTCGGCCGGTGGCGAAGGCGTTGGGCTGAGGATTGTCGATGAGATAGGTTCTCGGCATCGGCAGGCCGGCACGTTGCGCGAGACCCTTCACGATGGCGTAATATTCAGGCGCGTTGCGTTCGTCGACCTCGATCGCACGGTGCATCGACAGCACCATCTTGTCGGCGTTCCAATAGCTGAACAAATTGGTGCCGGCGGCGATCAGCAAGGCAATCATCATGCCGCCGGATCCGCCGACCAGATAGCCGACACCCATGAACAGGGCCGTCATTGCGGCCAAAAGCATGGCGGTGCGAAGGGTGTTCATCGTCTGCTCCGTTCTGGCCCAACAAAGGGGTCGATCCTTGTGGGCCCATCGCTATATGATGGGAAACAGCGGTTCCCGTTTCAATCGGGGGCCTGTTTCAATCTAGCGGAAGATCGCATGATCGACGAAACCAGCACAACGAATGCTAACGGCGAGCCGCAAAAGCCGCTGACGCCAGCAGCACGGCGTGCCTTGGCCGAGGCCGAGGCCCGGCGGGAGAAATATCGCGAGAAGGAAGCCGCACAACCGAGAGAGATCGGCGGGCGCGGCGGCAAGGAGCCCGGCCGCTACGGCGACTGGGAGGTCAAGGGCCTGACCAGCGACTTTTAGCCCAGGCAGGGTGCTAGTTAAACAGGCAGCGCGGCCCGCTCCACTTCGATGGCAATCCAGCCGCTGGAATCGACGGCGATGCCGATCGCTTCATAGCCGGCGACGGTGGCATGTGGCGTCTCCAACGGATGCCGGTGCGTGGCGCTGATCACCACGATTGCGGCGCCCGCGGCTTCGGCCGCCGCAATGCCGGCCGGCGCGTCCTCGAAGACGAGGCAGTCGCCCACATCGACGCCGAGCCGTTCGGCCGCCAGCTGGAAGCAGTCGGGCGCCGGCTTGCCGCGGGATACGTCCTCCGCCGCAACGATCACGGCGGGAGCCGGAATACCGGCGGCCTGCAGGCGCAGCAGGGCGAGCTCGCGCGGTGCCGAGGTGGCGATCGCCCAGCTTCCGGGCGGCAGCGACGCCAGGAAGGCCGCGGCGCCCGCAATCGGGCGAATGCCCTCGACATCGGCCGCCTCGGCCTGCAGAAGCGAATCGGCTTCGCGGGCAGGATCGACGCCTCGGAGCGCCAGCCGGCCGATGGTCTCGATCGCCCGCAGGCCGTGGATGGTCGGCAGGAATGCAGCGACGTCAAGACCTTGCCGATGCGCCCAAGCTGCCCAGACCCTTTCCGCCGCGGCAATCGAATTGAGAATCGTGCCGTCCATATCGAACAGGAAGGCCGCGAATTTTCTGCCTGCAAACATCGGTTTTTCCGGGGTCATCTTGGAGGGATTATTTCGAAAGACGCGTGTCGATCGACCGTAACGTTGCCGCGTCCGTATGGGAAGCCGCGAGGGCGTCGTTTTCGACGTTCGCAAGGAACCGCCGCACACTCTCCTGCGTTGACCAGCACTATCTTCCATGACGATCGTAGGGGGACGGCGATGCTGATCAGGCTCGGCTATGAAATTGCCATTGAATGCGCTGCAGCCACGCCGGTCGTTTCGCTGCTCGAGATCCACAGGGATCGCCAGGCCGACATCAAGCGGCAGACGCGCGTGCTGACGTCGCCGTCGGTTCCAACCAGGGTCTACCACGATCTTTTCGGCAATAGCTGCCGCCGCTTCACGGCGCCGGCCGGAAGCTTTCGCATCCTCTATGACGCGGTGGTCGAGGACAGCGGCGAGCCGGACGAAGTCAACACGCTGGCCAGGGAAGTCCCGGTCGCCGAATTGCCGGACGAGGTGCTCGGCTATCTGCTCGGCAGCCGTTACTGCGAGACCGATCATCTCGGTGATCTGGCGTGGCAACTTTTCGGCCAGCGTCCGCCGGGCTGGGCGCGGGTGCAGGCGATCGTCGACTATGTCCACAACCGGCTGTCGTTCGGCTACGGCTATGCGCGCTCGACCCGCACGGCGGCGCAGGCGCATGAGGAACGCGTCGGCGTCTGCCGCGATTTTGCCCATCTGGCGATCACGCTCTGCCGCTGCATGAACATCCCGGCCCGTTACGTGAACGGCTACCTCGGCGATATCGGCGTGCCCGCCGATCCGGCGCCAATGGATTTCTCGGCGTGGGTGGAAGTGTTCCTCGAGGGCAGATGGTACACTTTCGATCCTCGCCACAATGTGCCGAGGATCGGCCGCGTCGTCATCGCCCGCGGCCGCGACGCCACCGACGTGCCGCTGCTGCACAGTTTCGGCCCGCATCGGCTCAGCCTGTTCAAGGTCTGGACGCACGAGCAGGAAGGCAATCTGTTCAAGCCGCCTTATCGTGGCGTCGACAAGACCGTCAGCGCACGGATGCTGGCCTAGTCTTTCGGGACACATTCACAGTCCGTGTTTCCATTTCCCGCCACCGCGGTCGTGCTGAACCGGTTCGATACATCTCGTCTGTACCGGATTGGGACGCAGTCCAGTCGTCCTGAATTGCGAGCCTGATCTTGGTAAGCGCTTTGTCAACAAAGCCGCGCCGACGCAGCTTTCGTTTACCCGCTGTTTACCTTGCCGCCGCTCGAAACCGTTTGGAAACAATGCGTGGGCGGGAGCCGGTCGCTTTCCCGCGCCCGGCGGCGCGATCCGGCCGGATTCCTGCAATGCACGTTCGGACAGCTGCAGGCTGTAGCGAATGGAGGCGGAAGGAATGCGGCGTTTCGGGGGTCTTGTTCAGGCGATCGGCGGCTTTGCCGGGGATCGCAGCGGAAATTTCGCGGTGCTGTTTGGGATAATCGGCTCGGTGTTGGCACTGAGTGTCGGCTTTGCCGTCAACTTATCCCAACTCTACAATGTGAAATCGAGCCTGCAGGGCGTGGTCGATGCGGCGGTCACCTCGACGGCCCGCGACTTGACAACCGGCGTCATCAGCGAGACCGACGCCAGCAAATCGGTGCAGGCCTTTCTCGACGCCAACAGCATGGCGGGTATCCTGCAGGACAACCAGATCGTTCTCGATAATCTGGTTGTCGACAGGACAGCCAAGACTGTCCAGGCGGACGCCCATGTCAACGTCAACTACTATTTCCCGCTTTTCAGCACGGGTGGCATGCAGCGCGTCCCCGCATCTACGACGGCGCTCTATTCGGACAAGCAGATCGAAGTCGCGATGATGCTGGACGTGACCGGGTCGATGGCCGGCCAGAAAATCATCGATCTGCGGACGGCTGCGGCGAATGCCGTCGACAGCTTCCTGGGCGGCCAGGACCCTGCCAACCCGCGAGTGCGCGTCTCCATCGTGCCCTACGCGAATTCGGTGAATGCCGGCGCGCTTGCCGCCAGCAGCGTCTATGTCGAAACCTCCACCAGCCAGCGCAAGCAGGCGCCCGGCAATGGCGCCGTACAGTATGTCTCCGGCTTTGTGCGTCCGGACAATTGTGCCACCGAGCGCAAAGGGACCTATCAGTATTCGGATGCAGGCCCCGACGTCAGCATGGTCAATCGCGACTACCTGCTGTCATCCTTCGCCTGGCAGACCGGCACGGCTGCCTGCCCTGCCGCCGCGTTGAAACCGCTGACGGCGGACGCCACGGCGCTCAAGAACGTCATCAAGACCTTTGTCGCGTCGGGTGGCACCGCCGGCCATGTCGGCGTGCAGTGGAGCTGGTACATGCTTTCGGAAAACTGGGGCAGTGTGATGAAAGCCTCGGAACGGCCGGCCAAGATGGATCCAAAGAAGGTTGCCAAGATCGCGATCCTGATGACCGATGGCGAATTCAACCTGTCCTATTTCGACGCCAGCACCGTCGGTGACGTCTACAATAGCGCGGGCAAGGAGCCGCCCCGCACGGCGGCCAAGACACTCTGCGCTGCGATGCGCAACAAGGGCATCGAGATATTCACCATCGGGTTTGACCTAAACGAAACGAATGCCAAGGCGACGCTCCAGGATTGCGCGAGCCCGGACACCGCCAAGATCAAGCACTTTTATCAGGCGGCCAATGGAACCGAACTCAACCAGGCTTTCCAGGATATAGCCCGCAACGTCGAGATGTTGACCGTAACCAAATAAGGGACAACAGCCCAAAAAGAAAAGGCCGCCGCTTCTCGCGAAGCCGGCGGCCTTCCGTGTTTCCGTCCATGGCGCGGCTCCTGGCTGCGACACTGGTCGCCAGCCGCGCATCTCGCGCCTTAACGGGAAGACTGCTTCCCGAAAGTGCGATCCGCTGAGGCCACGTTCTGGAAAACGAAATCACTCGACATCGGATCACCTCCTTTCGATTTGTTGAACACTTCCTCATGATGGGGTGTCATCCGGCAAATGGCAAGGCGCGGCACCCGAAAATCCTGAACAAGCGTGCTTGCGCGCCCAAGCGGCTTGCGGCCCGCCGATCGGGCAGGCAAGATCGAGCCGCTATTGTTCCGGGCCACTATTTTGCCGGGTAAGGGAGGACGGGGATGGAAGCAGCCGAGAGAGCGGCCCGGATTGTTCGGACGGTCATCGAAACGCTGAAGCCGGGTTTCGCGGTGAGGCTGTGGACAGGCGAGCGGATCGGCCCGGCTACCGGCCCGGTGCTCACCATCAACGACCAGGACATCGTCTGGCAGATCGTACGTCGGCCCTCTTTATCGACGCTGATCGAGATGTGGATTGCCAAGGCGGTCGACGTCGAAAACGGATCGCTGTTCGATTTCTACGCCTTGCCCACGCATGGCAAGCTCAGGACCAAGCTCAAGACATTGCCGAAGCTGGCGATCCTGCGCGACCTGCCGGCGGTGCTGTTTTCGCGAAAACAGATGACCGCGCGAACCGATCTTTCCGGCCGCAATCCTTACGTCAGCGGTTCGAGCAAAGAGGCGATCCAGCATCACTACGACATTTCCAACGCATTCTACCGGCTCTTCCTCGACGAGCGCATGGTCTATAGCTGCGGCTACTTCAAGGATTTCGCCAACGATATCGATCAGGCCCAGAGAGACAAGCTCGACCATATCTGCCGCAAGCTTCGGCTGAAGCCCGGCGAAAAACTGCTCGACATAGGCTGCGGCTGGGGAGCAATGCTCATTCATGCGGTGAAGAATTATGGCGTCGTCGGCCACGGCGTCTCGCTGTCGGAGGCACAGACCGAGCTCGCCCGCGAACGCATCCGCGCCGAGGGGCTGGAGGACCGCATCACCATCGAGATCAAGTCCTATGCCGAGCTGTCCGGCTCCTTCGACAAGATCTCGTCGATCGGCATGTTCGAGCATCTGGGGCTTGCCAACCATGCGGCCTATTTCTCGAGGATCCATCGCCTGCTCAAACCCGGCGGCATCTATCTGCACCACGCCATCACTCGGCGCGACAAGGGCAACATGAAGAAGACGCTGCGCAAGGGGCCGGAATTCAAGGCGCTGATCAAATACATTTTTCCGGGCGGCGAACTCGATACGATCGGCATGACGCTCGGCAATCTCGAGGCGCACGGCTTCCTCGTCTACGACGTCGAAAATTTGCGCGAGCACTATGCGCGCACCTGCAGGCTGTGGGCAGAGCGTCTCCACGCACGCTTTGACGAAGCCATCGCCGAGGTCGGCGAAGCCAAGGCGCGGCTCTGGCTGCTTTATCTCACCGGCTGCTCGATTACCTTCGAACGCGCCTCGGCGCAGATTTTCCAGACCGTCGCCACAAGGCGCGCGCGTGGGCCGAGCGGGCTGCCGCCGACGCGGGCAGATTTATATCGATAACTACAGAAGGCGTATCGTGGCGCCGATCTCGACGCGAGCCGATCGATCGACGGTGCAGTAGACACCGAGATTATGGGCGTTGTGGCGGACCAGGCTGCGCAGGATTGCCGGGTCGTGGTCGAACCCGTCCTGGCCAATGATGGTGAAGCCGCAGCGGCGGCACGGCTCGGAGATGGTCAGGAGCAGGTCGCCGATTGCCAGCTTGCGCCCGATCCATTCCGTCTCGGGGAACGACCCCTCGACCTCCGGCATATCGACGACGATGTTGGGGCGGAAGCGGCGCGGGTCGGCGGCGCCTTCCGGATGCAACGCCTTCAGGCGCGCCAGCGAAGTGGTGGTCAGGAGGTGGATGGGCGCCTTGCGGTAACTCTCGCCGGTCAGAAGGCCGGCGTAGTCCGGCGCATCTTTCTGGCGAAACGGCCGGATCGAGGCCGCGAAGCCGAGAAAGGCGGAAACGGCTCGGTCACATTCGGCTCCGGGCGCTGGCAGCCAATCGCCCTGCGGTGTAGCAATCTCGAGTTGGCGGGCTCGCGACAACCGGGTCCGAATGAGCGGCACTTTGTGCCATTTCGCCTCGCGGTCAGGCCGCGCGATCTCACCGTCAGAGGCGTCGACAAGGCCGAACAGGCGATCGCCGTCGATGGTTTCAGGGCCGACGGAGATCACGTCCTGGCGTTCGCCGGCGAGCGAACTCGCCGGATAGCGCCAGAGCTCGCTGACAGTGCCGATCTCCGTCGAGGCAGGCATCTCAGGCCCTCTTGTTCTGCCGGTTGGCGATCAGGTCGTCGACGACCGCCGGATCGGCCAGCGTCGAGGTGTCGCCGAGCGTGGCAAAATCGTCCTCGGCGATCTTGCGCAGGATGCGCCGCATGATCTTGCCGGAACGGGTCTTCGGCAGGCCGGGCGCGAACTGGATCTTGTCAGGCGAAGCGATGGCGCCGATCTCCTTGCGGACATGGGCGACGAGCTCCTGGCGCAGTTCCTCGCTTGGCGTCTCGCCGGCCATCAGCGTGACATAGCAGTAAATGCCCTGGCCCTTGATATCGTGCGGGTAGCCGACGACGGCGGCCTCCGAGACCTTCTCATGCGAAACCAGCGCCGATTCGACCTCGGCGGTGCCCATGCGGTGGCCGGAGACGTTGATGACGTCGTCGACGCGGCCGGTGATCCAGTAGTAGCCGTCAGCATCGCGGCGGCAGCCGTCACCGGTGAAGTACCTGCCCTTGTAGGTCGAGAAATAGGTCTGCACGAAGCGGTCGTGATCGCCATAGACGGTGCGCATCTGGCCCGGCCACGAGTCGGCAATACAAAGATTGCCGCTGGCTTCGCCTTCCAGCACCTTGCCGTCGGCATCGACCAGCTGCGGGTTGACGCCAAAGAAGGGCCGCGTCGCCGAACCCGCCTTGAGGTGGGTGGCGCCCGGAACCGGCGTGATCATGATGCCGCCGGTCTCGGTCTGCCACCAGGTGTCGACGATCGGCACCTTGCCGTTGCCGACGACGTTGAAATACCACTCCCAGGCTTCCGGATTGATCGGCTCGCCGACGGTGCCGAGCACGCGCAGCGACTTGCGCGACGTTTTGGTGACATGGGCATCGCCGGCGCCCATCAGCGCGCGCAGCGCGGTCGGTGCGGTGTAGAAGATGTTGACCTTGTGCTTGTCGATCACGTCCCAGAAACGCGACTGCGACGGGTAGTTCGGCACGCCTTCGAACATCAGCGTGGTGGCGCCGTTGGCGAGCGGCCCGTAGACGATGTAGCTGTGGCCGGTGACCCAGCCGACATCGGCGGTGCACCAGTAGATATCGCCGTCATGATAGTCGAAGACATATTGGTGGGTCATCGAGACATAAACGAGATAGCCGGCCGTGGTGTGCAGCACGCCCTTCGGCTTGCCGGTCGAGCCGGATGTGTAGAGGATGAAGAGCGGGTCCTCGGCGTTCATCTTCTCGGGCTTGCATTCGGCCTTAACCGTGGCGACCTCGTCATGGTACCAGACGTCGCGCCCGACGGCCCAGCCGGTCTTGCCGCCGGTGCGGCGTACTACCAAGACCTTTTCGACTTTCGTTCCGGCCTTGGCGGCGATCTCGATCGCCTTGTCGGTGTTGTCCTTCAACGGGATCGACTTGCCTCCGCGCAGGCCTTCGTCGGCGGTGATGACGAAGGTCGACTTGCAGTCGTCGATGCGTCCGGCCAGCGCATCCGGCGAAAAGCCGCCGAAGACGACCGAATGAATGGCGCCGATGCGCGTGCAGGCGAGCATCGCATAAGCGGCCTCCGGGATCATCGGCATGTAGATGGTGACGCGGTCGCCCTTCTTGACGCCGTGCTTCTTCATCACATTGGCGAGGCGGCAGACATGCGCGTAAAGCTGGTTATAGGTGATCTTCCTGTCGTCGTAGGGATTGTCGCCTTCCCAGATGATAGCGGTCTGGTCGCCGCGCTTCTTCAGATGCCTGTCGATGCAGTTCCAGGAAACGTTGGTCTGGCCATCCTCGAACCATTTGATTGAGACCTTGCCGTCGAAGGACGTGTTCTTGACCTTGCTGTACGGCTTGAACCAGTCGATGCGCTTGCCGTGCTTGCCCCAGAACTTGTCCGGGTTCTTGACGCTGTCGGCGTACCATTTCAGGTAGGTGTCGCTGTCAATCAGCGCGTTCTTCTTCCACGCCGGCTGGACGCGATGGACATGAACATCGGACATTTCTTCGCCTTCCTCCCCAAAACCAAACCGCCGGCTTGACTGCCGGCAGGATCGCAGCGATGCGGCCGCGAATTCGCGCGCATTATTAACAGTTCGGCCGCGACGGCAACATTAGACGTTGGATTCGCGCGGCGGGATGCCGCAGGCGCTTTACCAGGCGGTGTCAGCACTCTCGTTAGGCGGCTGCTAAGCGCATGTTTTTGCGGGAGAAATCTGGTTCGATCATAGAAATATCAATAGACGATTAAGCAAATCGGGTGCACAATTTCAGGCTGGGAGGAAGGAGAATCAACCAAGGGACCGCAATGCGCGACCATTCCGAAATGGACCTGATGCTCAAGGGCTATGGCTTGACCACGGCCAAGATTCTTTATCACTTTCCCGATCATCCGCATCTGCTGCAGAGCTTCATCTGGCAGGATTACGACATCGCCCCGAAATTTCCGGTGCTGATCCGCTTCATCGAGTTCTGGAAGGCCAAGCTCGAAGGCCCGCTGCATTCGGTCAGCTACACGCACCACAAGCTGATCGCGCCGAACGAATGGCGCAAGGTCGACGGCGAGTTCGTGCTGCATTAGCCGGGCGGGCGGCAGCCTGGGAGCCGCCGCCCAGCTTTTGGAGCGTCAGATTGCGGGCGGGTTCAGCCGGGCAAACCCCTCCTGCCGGCGATAGGGAAAATACGGGTAGGGTGCGGTGACCTCACTTGCCGTGTCGAGCTTCTCCATCTGCTCGGCTGTCAATGACCATCCGACGGCGCCGAGATTCTGGCGCAACTGCTCCTCGTTGCGCGCGCCGATGATGACGGAGGCGACGGTCGGCCGCTGCAGCAGCCAGTTGATGGCGATCTGCGGTACGGTCTTGCCGGTTTCCTCGGCGATAACGTCAAGCGCGTCGACCACCCGATAGAGATGCTCGTCCTCGACGGGCGGTCCGAAGCTTACCGTGTCGTGCAGCCGACTTTTCTCAGGCAGCTTCTGGCCACGGCGGATCTTGCCGGTCAAGCGGCCCCAGCCGAGCGGGCTCCACACCAACGCACCGACGCCCTGATCGAGGCCGAGCGGCATCAACTCCCATTCATAATCGCGTCCGACCAGCGAGTAATAGACCTGATGGGCGACGTATCGGGGATAGCCATGTCTATCCGCCAGGCCGAGCGACTTCATCACTTGCCAGCCGGAAAAATTGGAGACGCCGACATAACGCAGCTTGCCGGCGCGCACGAGACTGTCCAGCGTCGACAGCACCTCCTCGATCGGTGTTGCGGCGTCGAAAGCGTGCAGTTGCAGCAGGTCGATGTAGTCGGTGTCAAGACGCCTCAGCGCGTCTTCGACTGCCTTGATTAGGCGTGAACGTGACGAGCCGGCATCGTTGGGACCGTCGCCCATCGGCAGCGAGGTCTTGGTCGAGATCAGCACGGCGTCGCGGCGGCCCTTGATGGCAGCGCCGAGCACTTGTTCGGAAGCGCCATTCGAATAGACATCGGCGGTGTCGAACAAGTTGACGCCGGCCTCAAGGCAGATGTCGACCAGCCGTCGCGCTTCCGTCGCATCGCTGTTGCCCCAGGCGCCGAACAGCGGGCCTGAACCGCCGAAGGTTCCAGCGCCGAACGAGAGCGCCGGGACCTTCAGGCCCGATGCGCCAAGATTTCGATAATCCATGGGTTTGCTCCTTGTGGAAGGATGGCTGTTTCAAAGATTGGTTGAGCTTTGCCGTTCTATGACCGAGCGATTTCCGGTGTGGCGAGGACGGGATCTCGGTCGAGGCGCAGCGCAAACGCCGCCACGGCGAGCGCTGAAAGCGGTAACAGGGCCGCGACCCAGGTGACGGCACCGAGGCCGGGACCATGGGCGATGACCAAGCCGCCGAGCCAGGCGCCGGCCGCATTGCCGAGGTTGAAGGCGGCGATGTTGAAGGATGAAGCTAGGCTCTGGCCGGCGCCTTGTGCCTTTTCCAGTACCCACATCTGCAGCGGCGCCACGGTGGCGAAGGCGGCGGCGCCGAGCAGGCCGACATAGATAACGGCCATGACCTGGCTGTGCAGGGCGAAGGTCATGGTGCCGAGCACCAGTGCCAGGACGACGAGACTGCCGAGAACGGAAGGTACCAGCCAGCGGTCGGCGAACTTGCCGCCGGCGAGGTTGCCGGCGATGAGGCCGCCGCCGAAGACCAGCAGGATAGGCGACACCGCTGCTTCCTCAAAACCGGTGATCTCGGTCAGCAACGGGGCGATGTAGGTGAAGACGGCGAAGACGCCGGCATAGCCAAGCACGGTGGTGGCAAAGCCAAGCAGGACAGGCGTGCGGCCGAGCACGGCGAGATCGGCGCGCAAATTGCTCTTCTCAGGCTCTGTTCGGCTGCGCGGCACCAGCAGGAGAATGATGGCGAAGGCGGCGATGCCGACCAGGGTCACCGCCCAGAAGGTCGCGCGCCAGCCGAAGGCCTGCCCGAGCCATGTGCCGAAGGGCACGCCGAGGATATTGGCGATGGTCAGGCCGGTGAACATCAGGGCGATTGCCGAGGCTTTCTTGTTGGGCGCCACCAGTCCGGTCGCCACGACCGAGCCGACGCCGAAGAAGGTGCCGTGGGCGAAGGCGGTCAGCACGCGCGCACCCATCAGCGTCCAGTAGTCTGGGGCAAGTGCACAAGCGAGGTTGCCCAGCGTGAAGATCGCCATCAGCGCCAGAAGCACGGTTTTGCGCGGCCAGCGGCCGGTTACGATCGTCAGCAGCGGCGCGCCGATGACAACGCCGAGCGCATAGCCGGAAATCAACTGGCCGGCAGCTGAGATCGAGACGCCGAGGTCGGTGCTGACGTCGAGCAGCAGGCCCATGATGACGAATTCGGTGACGCCGATGCCAAAGGCACCGGCGGCAAGAGCGTTAAGAGCGAGGGGCATGGCGGTTCCCACTTCGATGACGACCGGTTTTGACGACCGGCGCCGTGTCCTCCCACGCCCCAATCCGGAAGATCGTGCCGCGATGTGCTGTGAACCAGCCTTGCATCGGGCACATCGTCTGTGAAATAGATTCACCAATGGCCAGGCCCGAAATCAATCGCTCCGGCGAGATCGAAGTGTTCGTCCGCGTCGTCGAGGCGGGCAGCTTTTCGGCCGCTGCCCGCGCGTTACGGATGACGCCGTCGGCGGTGAGCAAGCTGATCGCGCGGCTGGAGGCGCGGCTTGGCGCGCGGCTGGTCAGCCGTTCGACGCGCAAGCTGCAACTGACGCCGGAGGGGGCGGCGTTCTTCGACAGCGGAGTGCGTATCCTGGCCGACATGGCAGCGGCCGAGCGCGAGGCAGCGGCGGGTGCCGCGCCGCGTGGCCGGCTGCGGATTAACAGCTACGTGCCTTTCGGACAGCATCGGCTGATCCCGCTTTTGCCGCGTTTTCTGGAGCGCTACCCCGAAATCTCGGTCGATCTGGTGTTGACCGACGATGTCATCGATCTGATGGAGGAGCGCGCTGACGTCGCCATCCGCGCCGGGCCGCTCGGCGAATCACGGCTGGTGGCGCGCAAGCTCGGGCAGAGCCGGGTGGTCGTCGTTGCGGCGCCATCGTATCTCGAAGCGCGTGGCACGCCCAAGACGCCCGCCGATCTCGATCGTCACAACCGGATGGGCTTCCGTTTCGTACGTCACCTCGAGGGCTGGCCTTTTATCGACGCGGCCGGCAAGCCGACCACCCTGTCGATCATCGGAAATACGCTGGTCAGCGACGGCGAGGCGATGCGGCTGGTGGCGCTCTCTGGGGCGGGCATCGCCCGGCTGGCACGTTGGCACGTGGAAGCCGACATTGCCGCCGGCCGGCTTCTGCCGCTGCTGGAAGAGTTCAACCCCGGCGACGAGGAACTCACCCACGCCGTCTATGTCGGCCAAGGCAAGCATCTGCCGGCGCGGGTGCGGGCCTTTTTGGACTTTTTGGTCGAGACTGTCCGGCTGACCTGAGCCCAAAACGATCGGGAGCCTGCCGGCTCCCGAAGCATCAAATCGAAAGTAAGATTAACTACTTTTTCGGCACAAAGGGCGCCGGATGCCGACCGGCCGCATGACGCTCCAGCATCCAGCCGGGGTATTCGGCGGGCAGGGCACTGACTTCGTCGAGCCGAACAAGGTCATCGGCATCGAGCTGCAACTCGGTGGCCGCAAGGTTCTGTTCCAGCTGCTCCATGCGGCTGGCGCCGATGATGACGCTCATCACGAATGGCTTGGCCAGGACATAGCCGAGCGCCACCGTGGCGACGCTGACGCCGTGCTTGGCGGCGATCTCGCGCATGACGGCGACCGCTGCCCAGGCCCGGTCCTCGTTGACCGGCGGGAAATTGAAGCTGGCGCGGCGGCCCTCGCCATTGCCGGGGGCGCCCGGTCCGTATTTGCCGGAGAGCAGGCCGCCAGCCATCGGCGACCAGACCATCAACCCGAGCTTCTCCTCGTTGAGCAGCGGCACGATCTCGCGCTCGAGATCGCGGCCGGCAATCGAGTAATACGACTGGACGGTCTCGAAGCGGGCAAAGCCCTTGCGCTCGGCAATACCCAGCGCCTTGGCAATGCGCCAGGCCTGCCAGTTCGAGACGCCGACATAGCGGACCTTGCCGGCGGCAACCAGGTCGTCGAGCGCCCGCAGTGTCTCGTCGATCGGCGTCACTGTGTCGGTGCCGTGCAGTTGGTAGAGATCGATGTGATCGAGCTATAGCCGCTCGAGGCTGCTCTCGACCGAATCCATGATGTGGCCGCGCGAGGAACCGCGCTGGTTCGGGCCGCCGCCCATGGCGCCATGAACCTTGGTGGCGATGATCACGTCCTGTCGGTTGACGCCAAGGTTCCTGAGCGACTGGCCGAGAAGCCGTTCCGAGGCGCCGAAGGAATAGACATCCGCCGTGTCGAAGAAATTGACGCCGGCGGCGAGCGAGCGGGCGACGATCTCGTCGACGCCCTTCTGGTCGAGGCTGGCGATCAGGCCCCATTGGGCATTCTCGCCAGCGGCGCCGAACGTCATCGTGCCGAGGCAAAGTTCGGAGACGAACATCCCGGTATTTCCAAGTTGATTGTAACGCATGGTGGCTCCAGACGGGTTGAGAATAACTCGACCCATATAGGAACGAAACGTTCCGTTTCTATACGCTGGCTTAGTCAATGTCGGTCTGTGGCCTAAGGCCGGCTGAGCCTCATCTGGCGCCGAAAATCGCCGATCCAACCCTGACACTGGTCGCGCCGAAGGCGATCGCGGTCTCGTAGTCGCCGGACATGCCCATCGAGAGCTTGTCGACGCCGGCCTCGGTGCTGAGCTTCTCCAGCAGCGCGAAATGTGGGCCGGGGTTCTCGTCGGCCGGTGGGATGCACATCAGGCCCTCGACGGAGAGACCATGGACATCGCGGCAGCGGGCGACGAACGCGACGGCCTCGCGCGGCTCTATGCCGGCCTTTTGCGGCTCGGAGCCGGTGTTGACCTGGACATAGAGCCTTGGTGACCGGCCCTGCCTGGCGATTTCCTTGGCGAGTTCGGCGGCGATCTTTTCCCGGTCGACGGTTTCGATGACGTCGAACAGCGCGACCGCTTCCTTTGCCTTGTTCGATTGCAGCGGACCGATCAGATGTAGCTCGATGTCGGGAAACACCGCCCTCAGGGCCGGCCATTTGGCTTGTGCTTCCTGGACGCGGTTTTCGCCGAAGACGCGCTGGCCGGCCTCGATAACCGGGCGGATATCGGTGGCATCGAAGGTCTTCGAGACCGCGACCAGTGCCACAGCTCCGGCGTCGCGTCCGGCCTCGCGCTCGGCGGCAGCGATCCTTGCCTTGATGGTGAAAAGCTGTTCGACGGCGCTCGCCATGCCTATATCCTGCCTGTGTTTGGCTTTTCGCCGGATCGCCGCAGTTGACGGGTCCGGTAATCCATGGTGAACACCGCGACGACATTTTGAGCCGCACGGGCATTGTCCGGCGGCTCGTGCATGCTTTTAAGTGAAAAACACCCGATGGCAACCGAACGATACAATCCGCGCGCGTCAGAGCCCAAATGGCAGAAGGCCTGGGACGCCAAGAAGCTGTTCGAAGCCGACAACGACGACCCGCGCCCGAAATACTACGTGCTGGAGATGTTCCCCTATCCGTCGGGGCGCATCCATATCGGCCATACCCGGAACTATACGATGGGCGACGTGGTGGCACGTTACAAGCGGGCCAAGGGTTTCAACGTGCTGCACCCGATGGGCTGGGACGCCTTTGGCATGCCAGCCGAAAACGCGGCGATGCAGAACAAGGTCCACCCCAAGGACTGGACCTATCAGAACATTGCCGCCATGCGCGAGCAGCTCAAGGTCATGGGCCTGTCGCTCGATTGGGCGCGAGAATTCGCCACCTGCGATGTCGACTATTACCACCGCCAGCAGATGCTGTTCCTCGATTTCGTCGAGAAGGGGCTGGTGACGCGAAAATCCTCCAAGGTCAACTGGGATCCGGAGGACATGACGGTGCTTGCCAACGAGCAGGTCATCGACGGTCGCGGCTGGCGCTCGGGCGCGCTGGTGGAACAGCGCGAGCTGACGCAGTGGTTTTTCAAGATCTCCGACTACGCGCAGGATCTGCTGGATTCGCTCGATCAACTCGACGACTGGCCGGAAAAAGTGAAGCTGATGCAGGCGAACTGGATCGGCCGTTCGGAAGGCCTGCTGATCCGCTGGCCGCTGGCCAAGCCAGTCGCCGGCGAGCATGAGCTCGAAGTCTATACGACCAGGCCCGACACCATCTTCGGCGCCTCCTTCATGGCGATTGCGGCCGACCATCCGCTAGCCAAAAAGGCCGCCGAAGACAATCCGGCGCTGGCAAAGTTCATCGACGAGGTCCGCCATATGGGCACCTCGGTGGCGGCATTGGAGACGGCCGAGAAGAAGGGTTTCGATACCGGCATCCGCGTCATCCATCCGTTCGACGAGAACTGGACGCTGCACGTCTACGTCGCCAATTTCGTGCTGATGGACTACGGCACCGGTGCCATTTTCGGCTGCCCGTCCGGTGACCAGCGCGACCTCGACTTCGCCAACAAATACGGCCTGCCGGTCATTCCGGTGGTGATGCCGGAAGGCGAGAATCAAGGAAGCTTCCAGATCATCGACGAGGCCTATGTCGGCGACGGCGTGATGATCAATTCGCGCTTCCTCGACGGCATGAAGCCGGATCAGGCATTCGACGAGGTGGCGAAGCTGCTCGAACAGAAGACCATCGGCAACCGGCCGATGGCCGAGCGCAAGGTGAATTTCCGCCTGCGCGACTGGGGCATTTCGCGCCAGCGCTATTGGGGCTGCCCGATCCCGATGATCCATTGCGAGGATTGCGGCGTGGTGCCGGTGCCGAAAGCCGACCTGCCGGTCAAGCTGCCGGATGACATCGAGTTCGACCGGCCTGGCAATCCGCTCGATCGCCATCCGACATGGCGGCACGTCAAATGCCCGCGTTGCGGCAAGGATGCGCGGCGCGAAACCGACACGATGGACACATTTGTCGATTCTTCGTGGTATTTCGCGCGCTTCACCGCGCCCTGGGCCAACGATCCGACCGATCCCAAGGCCGCGACTGAATGGCTGCCGGTCGACCAGTATATTGGCGGCATCGAGCACGCGATCCTGCATTTGCTCTATTCGCGCTTTTTCACCCGCGCCATGCGCGAGACCGGCCATGTCGATCTCGCCGAGCCGTTCAGGGGCCTGTTCACGCAAGGCATGGTGGTGCACGAGACCTATCGGGTCGGTGGCGCCTCGAACGGCCGCTGGCTTGCGCCAAGCGAGGTCAGGCTGGAAGACGCCGACTGCAAGCGCCGCGCCTTCGAAATCGCCACCGGCGAAGAGGCGGTGATCGGTCCGCTCGAAAAAATGTCGAAGTCGAAGAAGAATACGGTGAGCCCGGAAGAGATCACCGACGGCTACGGCGCCGATACGGCGCGCTGGTTCATGCTGTCGGACTCGCCGCCCGAGCGCGATGTCGAATGGACCGACGAGGGCGCCGCCGGCGCGCACCGCTTCATCCAGCGCATCTGGCGCCTGGTGTCGACGGCTGCCGAATCGCTCGCCGGAGTTCGGCCAGAGGCGGCGAAGGACGGCGAGGCTGGGACAGTGTCCAAGGCGGCGCACAAGATCCTGAAATCGGTCGGCGAGGATATCGAAAAGCTCGCCTTCAACCGCGCCATCGCGCGCATCTACGAGCTCGCCAATGCCTTGACCGTGCCGCTCAACGAGGCGGCAGAGGGCAAGGCCGGTCCGGCGCTGCAAGCGGCCTGCCGTGAGGCCGTCGAGATCCTGGTGCACCTGATCGCGCCGGTCATGCCGCATCTGTCCGAAGAGTGCTGGCAGACGCTCGGCGGCACCGACCTTGTCGCCGAACGGCCCTGGCCGGACTACGATCCGTCGCTTGTCGTCGACGCCGAGATCGTGCTGCCGGTCCAGGTCAACGGCAAGAAGCGCGGCGATTTGACAATTGCCCGCGACGCGGACCAAGGTGCGGTCGAAAAAGCGGTTCTGGCCCTCGACTTCGTGCAGAAAGCGCTCGAAGGTAAGGCGCCGCGCAAGGTGATCATCGTGCCGCAGAGGATCGTCAATGTTGTTGCCTGATCCGAAAAAAGCGGAGCTGACGCTGCGCCGTGTCGTGCTTTGCGGGCTGCTCGCGTCGGTGGCGCTGGTTTCCGCCTGCACGGTGCGGCCGCTCTATTCAAGCGCGCCGCTGGTCGCCGGCTCGCAGGTCGGCGCTGCTGCCGAACTGGCATCGATCTCGGTCAAGCCGGTCAAGACCCGCTACGCCCAGCAGGTCCGCAACAATTTGATCTTCGCGCTCGGCCAGGGCGCCGGCGAGCCGGCTTCGCCGGTCTATTCGCTTGATCTCGGCGTCTCCGAACTCGTCGAATCGGCGGCAATCGAGCAGGTCACGACCGACGAGGACGAGCCGACCGCCGGCACAGTGACGCTGACCGCGAACTATGTGCTCAGCGATGCCAAGACGGGCACGGTCATAGCGAGGGGCAAGCGCTCGATTCCGTCGTCGTACGACAGGCCGCGCCAGGAATTCGCGTCATACCGGGCGCAGATCGACGCCGAGAACCGTGCGGCGCGCGAACTGGCAGATGTGCTGCGGCTGTCGATCGCCCAGGATCTGATCAAGCACGGCAAAACAGTGGCGGGTTAGAACCTCGGCACGGCGGTCGTCGATAAATCTTTCAGCGGCAAGCCTTCGACATTGGCCGAAACATCTTTCGCTTCGTCATCCCAGGGTCTGCGCTCCGCTTCGCGTTCGCTTCGCCCCGGGAATGACGAAGGCGTTATGGCCGCCGCCGACCTTCGCTTCAGCCGATCGTCTGGCCAGTCTTTGCCCAATCGGCGAGGAACAGCTCCAGGCCCTTGTCGGTCAGCGGGTGCTTGACCAGCGCCTTGAGCGTCGCTGGCGGGGCGGTGATGACATCGGCACCGATCAGCGCCGCCTGCTTGACATGGTTCACAGTACGCACAGAAGCGGTCAGGATCTCGGTCTGGAAATCATAATTGTCGTAGATGGTGCGGATATCGGCAATCAGCTCCATGCCGTCCCAGCCGCTGTCGTCGATGCGGCCGACGAAGGGCGAGATGAAGGAGGCGCCGGCCTTGGCGGCGAGCAGCGCCTGGGTGGCCGAGAAGCACAGCGTGACGTTGACCATGCGGCCGTCCGACCGGATGTCCTTGCAGGCTCTCAGGCCGTCGAGCGTCAGCGGCACCTTGATGCAGACATTGTCGGCGATTCTGGCCAGGATCTTGGCCTCCGCCATCATGTCCTTGTATTCGGTGGCGACGACTTCGGCCGAGACCGGGCCCTTGACGATCTCGCAGATCTCTCTTGTGACGTCGGCGATCTTGCCGCCGGATTTCAGGATAAGCGACGGATTGGTGGTTACGCCATCGAGCAGCCCCAAATCGTTCAGCTCGCGGATTTCCTTGACATCGGCGGTGTCGACAAAAAATTTCATGGCGGTCTCCTGAAGATTTTTCATGTGCACGTCATGCACATTTGGGGTCGGACTTTGATCTAGACCAAAGTCGGGGCAAGGTCACGCCTCATGATCGAAGATTCGCCCTTTGTCGCGGCCGCACCGGTGCTGGTGCCGATGCCCGCCGAGCGCCCCTACACCTATGCCGTGCCGGCTGGCATGCGCGTGGTGCCGGGCTCGATCGTGCGCGTTCCGCTTGGGCCCCGCCAGGTCGCCGGCATCGTCTGGGACGGCGCCGTCGAAAAGGTCGACGCGAAGAAATTGCGACCGATCGAGCAGGTTTTCGACTGCCCGCCGATCGACCGCGCGATGCGGCGTTTTGTCGATTGGGTGGCGCAATACACGCTGTCGCCGCCCGGCATGGTGGCGCGCATGCTGCTCAGGGCACCGGAGGCGTTCGACCCGGAACCGTGGATCGAAGGGCTGCAGCGCACCTTCGCCAAGCCCGACCGGATGACGGAGGCGAGGACGCGCGTGCTGGAAACGGCCGAAGGCGGCCTTGCCTGGACGCGGTCCGGCCTGGCGCATGCGGCAGGCGTGTCGTCGACGGTGGTGGACGGGCTGCGGGCGCAGGGCGTATTCGAGACGGTGATGATCCCGCCGCGGCCGGTGGTCGCAGCACCCGATCCCGGCTACGCCGTGCCGGCACTGATGCCCGACCAGAGCGATGCCGCCGAGACGCTGCGCGTCAATGTCGCGGCCGGCACATTCGGTGTCACCCTGCTCGACGGTGTGACCGGATCCGGCAAGACGGAGGTCTATTTCGAGGCGGTCGCGGCCGCGCTCGACCGTGGCACGCAGGTGTTGATCCTGCTGCCGGAAATTGCGCTGACCCACGCCTTCCTCGAACGTTTCCAGGAGCGGTTCGGCGCTAAGCCGGCGGAGTGGCACTCGGACCTGCCGCCAAGGATGCGCGAAAAGGTTTGGCGGCAAGTAACGGAAGGCGGCGTGCGGGTCGTCGCCGGCGCACGTTCGGCGCTGTTCCTGCCGTTCAGGGAACTTGGACTGATCATCGTCGACGAAGAGCACGATCCCGCCTACAAGCAGGAGGATCGCGTCTTTTACAACGCCCGCGACATGGCCGTGGTGCGCGGCCATATCGGCGGCTTTCCGGTCGTGCTCGCCTCTGCGACGCCGTCAGTCGAAAGCCGGGTCAATGCCAGCCAGGGCCGCTACAGCAGGGCGGTGCTTTCGGGGCGCTTTGCCGAGGCGGCACTTCCCGATCTCAAGACGGTCGACATGCGCCGCGCGGCGCCGGCACGCGGCGGCTTCCTGTCGCCTGTACTGCTCGGCCATATGCGGCAGACGCTGGAAAGAAAGGAACAGTCACTGCTGTTCCTCAACCGGCGCGGCTATGCGCCGCTGACGCTCTGCCGGGTCTGCGGCCACCGCTTTGGCTGTCCGGTCTGCTCGGCCTGGCTGGTCGAGCACCGCTTTCGCGGCCAGCTCGTCTGCCACCACTGCGGGCACAATGAACGCCGGCCAGAGGCCTGCCCCGAATGCGGCACGCTCGACCATCTGGTCGCCTGCGGGCCGGGCGTCGAGCGCATCGCCGAGGAGGTCGTCGCGCAGTTCCCCGATGCCCGCACCATCGTACTGTCGTCCGACCTGATGGGCGGCGTGCGGCGGCTGCGGCTCGAGCTCGAAGCCATCGCCAATGGCGAGGCCGACATCGTCATCGGCACGCAACTCGTCGCCAAGGGCCATAATTTCCCCAACATGACGCTGGTCGGTGTGGTCGATGCCGATCTCGGCCTTGCCAATGGCGATCCGCGCGCCGCCGAGCGCACGTTCCAACTGCTCAGCCAGGTGACCGGCCGCGCCGGCCGCACCGGCAAGAAGAGCCTCGGCCTGCTGCAGACCTTCCAGCCGGACCATCCGGTGATGCGCGCGATCGTCTCCGGCGATGCCGAGGCCTTCTACGAGCGCGAGATCGTCGAGCGCGAGCGGGCGGGGCTACCGCCCTTCGGCAGGCTCGCCGGCGTCATCGTCAGCGCGGCGACACGGGCCGAAGCCGAAGGGCACGCCCGTGGCCTGCGTCGCGCCGCGCCGCAAGCCACCGACCTGTTCGTGCTCGGCCCGGCCGAGGCGCCGCTGTCATTGATCGGCGGCCGCCATCGCTTTCGCCTGCTGATCCAAGGCGAACGGCGCGCCGACATGCAAGGGTTCATTCGCACCATGCTGGCCGAGGGGCCGAAGATAAGGGGTTCGGTGCGGGTCCAGGTCGATATCGACCCGCAAAGCTTTTTGTAAGGTGTCGAATTACCCTTTCGAGACGCGTTCGGTGAATGGGTTCAGGTAAGGCACGTCGAGAATCGCAAAATGCCGGGTGTTGGCCGTCAAAACTGACAGGCCGTGCAAACGGGCAGTAGCTGCGATCAGAACGTCCGCCAGCCCCGGATTGGCGCCTCTGGCGATAGTGGCGTCTTCCAGTTTTCCGGCTTCTCGCGCGATTGCTAAATCGATGGGAAGGATGCGCTGGTTGAACTCTAGAAGCAACCTTTCGAACCACTCATTGATGCGCTCTGCCTTCATATGCCCGCCCGCCCGCTTCAGTTTCGCGATTCCTCGTTCCAACTCCAAGATGACGATCGATGAGAGCTGCCAAGAGCCGCGTTCTCCTTGTTCGGCAACCCAGTTCTGCACGTGTGACGGAAGCAGAGGCCGACCAGGTGCAAATGCCGAGAGAAAAGACTTATCAAGCAGATAGCCGGTCAAAACTCCACTTCCCGCGACGGCGTTTCGTTTCGCTCAAGCTCGATGCCGCCTGGATACTGAAGCAGGAAATCCACGAAGTCTTTTTGGCTGTTCTGCGGATAAAGTTTCCGTCCCTCACCGATTGGCACCACCATGACCGCGGGCTTGCCGTGCTTGGTGATAACCGTGGGCTCACCGTTCTCAGCAGCCTCCACGAGCGCGGAAAGGCTGGCCTTTGCCTCTCGTAGTTGCATCGTCTTCATGCGCGGAACCTCTTGTGGTCTCATGTAGTCACAATATAGGAATTGTGCAGAAAAAAACAGCCCGTTGTGTAACGTCCTGTTAGCCCGGTCGAGACAACGGTCGCGCTCGCGTTGGGCTGACGCGCCCTGCAAATTGCCGGCGGCCCATCTGGCGCATGTCAGTTGCTTCGCTAGAATGCCCGAAATTTTGAATATGCATTTAAGAGGGGACAAGATGGAATTTGCGTTTCCGTGGCCGATGAGCCAGGGCGAGTGGCTGGCATGGTCGAGCGCCGTGGTGACCCTGCTGTTCGGCCTGCTGCTGTTCCTGGCGCCAGGACTGGCGTTCCGGATCCTGCGGCTGCAGGTCAGACCGGAGAAGGCAGCGGCGATCGCCGAGGGGCGCGGCCGGATGTCGGGCTTCTATCTCGGCGTCAGCTTGTGCTGCATCCTCCTGGCGCAGCCGCTGCTCTACATGGCGCTCGGCTTCTCCTGGCTTTTCACCGCCTTCGGCCGGCTGCTGTCAATGATGTCGGACGGCGCCAACACGCCGTTCAACTGGGCTTCCATTGTCGTCGAGCTGGTGCTGGCAGCGCTGCCGCTTGCCTTCGCCTTCGGCTTTTTGCCCTGAATCAGGGATCAATCCGGGGTTGGTTGCTGAACTCGGCCAGCGGATGCGACAATAGTGCCTGAAAACCATGCCGGACGACGCATTGCGGTCTGAAAATGCCTGTGCTAGACGGCAATCGACTTTCGACCGGGGATAGCGGAAGCCCCGCCTCCGTGCTTGGAAAAATGCAGTAAGGTCAAAGATTTAGCCAGAGTTTTTGCTCGCGCCAACAATCTGCGGCCTGTCAGACAAAGAGAAAAGACGGTCCGTGGCCCAATCGTCATCGCCAATCTCAGGTGTCGCAGAACGCTATGCGGGTTCGCTGTTCGAACTCGCGCTGCAGACCAATTCGGTCGCCAGCGTCGAGGCCGACCTCAACAGGTTCGAAACGATGCTCGAAGGCAGCGCTGACCTTTCGCGGCTGATCAGGAGCCCTGTCTTCTCCAGCGAGGACCAGGCCAAGGCGATCGCCGCGATCGCCGACAAAGCGGGGATAACCGGCCTCACCGGCAATTTCCTGCGCGTCGTTGCCCAGAATCGCCGGCTGTTTGCCGTGCCCGGCATGATCAAGGCGTTCCGCCAGATCGCCGCCGAACACCGTGGCGAGACTGCCGCCGAGGTCACCTCGGCGCATGCGCTGACGCCTGCCCAGGAAACCGAGCTGAAAGCAGCGCTGAAAAGCGTCGCCGGCAAGGACGTTGCGATCACGGTCACCGTCGATCCGTCGCTGCTCGGCGGACTGGTGGTCAAGATCGGCTCGCGCCAGATCGATACGTCGCTCAAAACCAAACTCAATTCGCTCAAGCTTGCACTGAAAGAGGTCGGCTGATGGACATCCGCGCCGCGGAAATTTCCGCAATTCTGAAAGACCAGATCAAGAATTTCGGCAAGGAGGCCGAGGTCTCCGAAGTCGGCCAGGTGCTGTCCGTCGGTGACGGTATCGCCCGCGTCTACGGCCTCGACAATGTCCAGGCCGGCGAGATGGTCGAGTTCCCCGGCGGCATCCGCGGCATGGCGCTCAACCTCGAAGCCGACAATGTCGGCGTCGTCATCTTCGGCGCCGACCGCGACATCAAGGAAGGCGACACCGTCAAGCGCACCGGCGCCATCGTCGATGCGCCCGTCGGCATGGGCTTGCTCGGCCGCGTCGTCGACGCGCTCGGCAACCCGATCGACGGCAAGGGCCCGATCCAGGCCACCGAACGCAAGCGCGTCGACGTCAAGGCGCCCGGCATCATTCCGCGCAAATCGGTGAACGAGCCGATGTCGACCGGCCTCAAGGCCATCGACGCGCTGATCCCGGTCGGCCGCGGTCAGCGCGAGCTGGTCATCGGCGACCGCCAGACCGGCAAGACCGCGATCATCCTCGACACCATGCTCAACCAGAAATCGGTGCACGACAACGGCCCTGAGAAGGAAAAGCTGTACTGCGTCTATGTCGCCGTCGGCCAGAAGCGCTCGACGGTGGCGCAGTTCGTCAAGGTCCTGGAAGAGCGCGGCGCGCTCGACTATTCGATCATCATCGCCGCGACCGCCTCCGATCCGGCGCCAATGCAGTTCCTGGCGCCGTTCACCGCCTGCACCATGGGCGAATATTTCCGCGACAACGGCATGCACGCGCTGATCAGCTACGACGATCTATCGAAGCAGGCCGTCGCTTACCGCCAGATGTCGCTGCTGCTGCGCCGCCCGCCGGGCCGCGAAGCCTATCCCGGCGACGTTTTCTACCTGCACTCGCGCCTGCTCGAGCGCGCCGCCAAGCTCAATGACGAAAACGGCGGCGGGTCTCTGACGGCCCTGCCGATCATTGAGACGCAGGCCAACGACGTTTCGGCCTACATCCCGACCAACGTCATCTCGATCACCGACGGCCAGATCTTCCTGGAAACCAATCTGTTCTTCCAGGGCGTCCGTCCGGCGGTCAATGTCGGCCTGTCGGTGTCGCGCGTCGGCTCCTCGGCGCAGATCAAGGCGATGAAGCAGGTTGCCGGGTCGATCAAGGGCGAGCTCGCGCAGTACCGCGAAATGGCTGCTTTCGCGCAGTTCGGCTCCGATCTCGATGCCGCCACGCAACGCCTGCTCAACCGCGGCTCGCGCCTGACCGAGCTGTTGAAGCAGCCGCAATTCTCGCCGCTCAAGGTCGAGGAGCAGGTCGCGGTGATCTTCGCCGGCGTCAACGGCTATCTCGACAAGCTGGCGATCAACCAGGTCGGCAAGTTCGAGCATGGTCTGTTGTCGCATATGCGCTCGGCCGGCAAGGACGTGCTCGACGGCATCCGCAAGGAGAAGGCGCTGTCCGACGATCTGCGCGCCAGGCTAAAGGCAGAGATTGACGCCTTCGCCAAGACCTTTGCTTGAGCAGGACGGACGGGATCAGGTTTGAAGCATGCCTTCGTTAAAAGACCTTCGTAACCGTATCGCCTCGGTCAAGGCGACGCAGAAGATCACCAAGGCGATGCAGATGGTCGCCGCGGCGAAGCTGCGTCGCGCGCAGGAAGCGGCGGAAGCGGCGCGTCCCTATTCGGAGCGCATGGGCGCGGTGCTGGCCAACATCACCCAGGCGATCGGTGGCGGCGGCGACGCCCCGGCGCTGATGACCGGCACCGGCAAAGACGACGTGCATCTGCTTGTCGTCTGCACGGCCGAACGCGGCTTGTGCGGCGGCTTCAATTCGCAGATCGCCCGTTTTGCCCGCGACCACATCCGCAAGCTTCTGGCCGACGGCAAGCAGGTCAAGATCATCTGCGTCGGCAAGAAGGGATTCGACATATTGCGCCGCGACTACGGGGCGCTGATCATCGAGCGTGTCGACCTGCGCGAGGTCAAGACGCTGGGCTTCGTCAATGCCGACGCCATCGCCAAGAAGTTGATCCACCTGTTCAACGAAGGCGGCTTCGACATCTGCACGCTGTTCTATTCGCAGTTCAAGTCGGTGATCAGCCAGATCCCGACGGCGCAGCAAATTGTCCCGGCGGGCGCGCCTTCGGCTGCCGCAGAAGTGAAGGACGGCGGCAGCGCCGTCTACGAATACGAGCCGGAGCCGGGCGAAATCCTCTCCGATCTCATCCCGCGCAACATTTCCGTGCAGGTTTTTCGCGCGCTGCTCGAGAATGCTGCCGGCGAGATGGGTGCCAAGATGAGCGCCATGGACAATGCGACGCGCAACGCCGGCGACATGATCAACAAATTGTCGATCACCTACAACCGCCAGCGGCAGGCGCAGATCACCAAGGAATTGATCGAAATCATTTCGGGCGCCGAGGCGCTCTAGGCACGCTCACAAGGAGGTCATCGACCTCAAGCGTGTGAGAAACAAAGAGACGAAAAGGGTAAAGACGATGGCGAAAGCAGCGACCCCCAAGACGGCAGCCCCTAAGGCCGCGGCACCAGCGAAGGCTCCGGCGGCAGCAAAGGCCGCTCCGGCCAAGAAGGCGGCAGCAACCAAGGCCGCCGCTGTGAATACGCCGGCCGTTACCATCAAGAAAACCGGCCTGGCAGGCAAGGTTCGCCAGGTCATCGGCGCCGTTGTCGACGTCCAGTTCGGCGAACATCTGCCGGCGATCCTGAACGCGCTTGAGACGATCAATGTCGGCAATCGCCTGGTGCTCGAGGTTGCCCAGCATCTGGGTGAGAACACCGTGCGCTGCATCGCCATGGACTCGACCGAAGGTCTGGTCCGCGGCCAGGATGTCTATGATACCGGTGCACCGATTACCGTGCCGGTCGGTCCGGGCATGCTCGGCCGCATCATCAACGTCATCGGCGAGCCGGTCGACGAGGCAGGCCCGGTCAACGGCATCGAAATGCGCTCGATCCACCAGCCGGCGCCGACCTATGTCGAGCAGTCGACGGAAGCGCAGATCCTGGTCACCGGCATCAAGGTGCTCGACCTGCTGGCCCCCTATGCCCGTGGCGGCAAGATCGGCCTGTTCGGCGGCGCCGGCGTCGGCAAGACGGTGCTGATCCAGGAACTGATCAACAACGTCGCCAAGGCGCATGGCGGCTTCTCGGTGTTCGCCGGCGTCGGCGAGCGCACCCGCGAAGGCAACGACCTCTATCACGAGTTCATCGAGTCCGGCGTCAACAAGAAGGGCGGCGGCGAAGGCTCCAAGGCGGCGCTCGTCTATGGCCAGATGAACGAGCCGCCGGGCGCCCGCGCCCGCGTCGGCCTGACCGGCCTGACGGTTGCCGAATACTTCCGCGACCAGGGCCAGGACGTGCTGTTCTTCGTCGATAACATCTTCCGCTTCACGCAGGCGGGCTCGGAAGTGTCGGCGCTGCTCGGCCGCATTCCTTCGGCCGTGGGCTACCAGCCGACGCTGGCCACCGACATGGGCGCCCTGCAGGAGCGTATCACCACGACGACCAAGGGCTCGATCACCTCGGTGCAGGCGATCTATGTGCCAGCCGACGACCTGACCGACCCGGCACCGGCGACCTCGTTCGCCCACCTCGACGCGACGACCGTGCTCAACCGCGCGATTTCGGAGAAGGGCATCTATCCGGCGGTCGATCCGCTCGATTCGACTTCGCGCATGCTCGACCCGATGGTCGTCGGCGAAGAGCACTATCAGGTCGCCCGCCAGGTGCAGTCGATCCTTCAGCGCTACAAGTCGCTGCAGGATATCATCGCCATCCTGGGCATGGACGAGCTGTCGGAAGAGGACAAGCAGACGGTTGCCCGCGCCCGCAAGATCGAGCGCTTCCTGTCGCAGCCCTTCTTCGTCGCCGAAGTGTTCACCGGCGCACCGGGCAAGCTGGTCGACCTCGCCGACACCATCAAGGGCTTCAAGGGCCTTTGCAACGGCGACTACGACCATCTGCCGGAAGCCGCCTTCTACATGGTCGGCGGCATCGAGGAAGCGGTCGAGAAGGCGCAGCGCCTGGCCGCCGAAGCGGCCTGATGGTGAATGGTCAATAGTGAATTTGTGAATGGGGAGTAGCGGATAGGAAATCGGGGCTGAGTGAAGGTCATTCTTTCTGACCATTCACCATTCACCATTCACCAGTCGCTAAACTGATCATGCCTGAAGCTTTCAAATTCGAACTGGTCTCGCCGGAGCGCCTCTTGGTTTCCGAGCAGGTCGAATCCGTCGTCATTCCGGGCGCCGAGGGCGAAATGACTGTCATGGCGCATCACGCGCCGGTCATGACCACAATCAAGCCGGGCGTCGTTACGCTGAAGACCGCGCAAGGCAAGGAAGAGCGCTATGTGGTGTTCGGCGGCTTTGCCGACATCGTTCCGGCCGGTTGCACGCTGCTGGCGGAATCGGCTGTGGCCGTCGGCGACATCGATCGCGCCGACCTTGCCCGCCGCATCCAGGAGGCGAGGGAAGACGCCGCCGACGCCAAGGACGACCAGACCCGCAGCAAGGCCGAGCAGTTCCTTAGCCAACTCACCACGCTAGAAGGCGCCATCCTGCCGGCTTGAGGTTCGCTCAAATGACTGACTGAAAAAGCGGGCTTGCCCCGCTTTTTTGTTTGGTGGACAGTCTGGCTGCCTTGGCGTGGGGGTGGCCGATGACAGAACAAGCAGTGCAACAAGAAACTATCTCGCGATCCAGATGGTCGACGGCCCTGGTGTCGGCCTTTGGCGGCCCGTTTGGCGGGTTCCTCTGGATCGGCAGCGGCAAACTGGCGGTTGCCAGCCTGCTAGTGATCGGCGCCGTCGTTTTCGCGCTTGTCTATATCGGATTTCCGGTGTTACCCGGCGTCGATCTTGCCTGGCTGGCCGATCTTTCAAGTATCGGCTTGATGATCCTGTGGGCAGCGCTTGTCGTGCCGTTCGCGCGCCGATTTAAGCCGGACAGATGGTATGCGCACGGGCTTTGGGTGCTGGTGCTCGTCTTTCTGACCACGTATCCGGCCGCATTTGCCACGCGCGCGTTCCTATTCCAGCCGTTTTCGATTCCCTCCGGCAGCATGGTGCCGACGTTGCAGGAGGGCGACTATCTCTTCGTTTCCAAATCCGCATACGGTTACAGTCGCTACAGCGTGCCCTTCAACGTTCTTTCATTTGACGGGCGGCTGTTCGGCGCGGAACCCAAAAGGGGAGATGTGGTTGTCTTCAAGTTCCCGCCCGATCCGAGCGTGGACTACATCCAGCGGATCGTCGGCTTTCCGGGCGAAAGGATCCAGATCATCGACGGGGTGCTTCACATCAACGATGTCGCGGTGGGACTCGACGATATCGGCACTTTTTCGTCCGAAGAGTTCTCGAAAGCCAAACTTCAACGCGAAACTCTGCCGGGGGGCGTCACCCATTCCGTCCTCGACCTTACCGACAACTCGATTGGTGACAATACGCGCGTGTTTGAGGTGCCCGAAGGCCACTACTTCGTGCTTGGTGACAATCGCGACAATGCCTCCGACAGCCGGTTCAGTGTCGGGTTTGTTCCCTATGAAAATCTGGTCGGCAAGGCTGTGCGGTTGTTCTGGAATTCCAAGGGCACCGATTATTCATCTCGACAGACGCTGAACGGCCAGGCGAGCAGATAGCCTCAGCTCGTCAGCATTTCTACTGCGCGCATGACGCCGCGCAGTTCGGCGAGGCCCTTCAGGCGGCCGATGCAGGAATAGCCGGGGTTCACCTTCTTGCCGATGTCGTCGACAATGGCATGGCCATGGTCCGGACGCATCGGAATCTGCCAGTCCGCCCTGCCTGCCGCCTTGCGCCGCCGCTCTTCGCCAATCAGCGCCGACACGACCGCCACCATGTCGGTGTCGCCGTCGAGGTGCTCGGCTTCGTGGAAGGAGCCGTCCGGCTCCTTGGTGACATTGCGCAGATGGGCGAAATGGATGTTCTCGGCGAAAGCCTTCGCCATTGCCGGCAGATCGTTCTGCGCGCCCGCGCCATAGGAGCCGGTGCACAGCGTCAACCCGTTAGCCGGCGAAGCGATAGCGTCGAGCAGCGCGCGGGCATCATTGGCGCTGGAAACGATGCGCGGCAGGCCGAACAACGAAAAGGGCGGATCGTCGGGGTGGATCGCTATCCTGACGCCGGCCTCTTCGGCCACCGGCACGATCTCGCGCAGGAAGGCAAACAGGTTTTCGCGCAGGCCTTCGGTGGAGACGTCCTTGTAGAGGTCGAGGGCGCGGCGGAAGCTTGCCCGGTCGAAGATGAATTCGCGCGCCGGCACCCAGCCGATCAGGTTGCGCTCCAGCCTTGCCTTGTCACTTTCGCTCATCCCTTGCAGCCGCGCCCGCGCGGCCTCGACGCGGGCCGGCGGGTGATCGGCCTCCGCCCCTTCTCGCTCGAGGATGAAGACGTCATAGGCGCAGAGCTCGACGACATCGAAGCGCAGCGCCGTGCCGCCATGCGGCATCGGATAATCGAGGTCGGTTCGCGTCCAGTCGGTGATCGCCATGAAATTATAGCAGACGGTGTTGATGCCGGCGGCGGCGACGGCGCGGATCGAGGCCTTGTAATTGTCGATCAGGGTCCGCCAGTCGCCGCTGCGGGTCTTGATGTCCTCATGGACGACGATGCTCTCGACCACGTCCCAGGTCAGGCCTGCTGCCTCGATCTCGGCTTTGCGCCTGGCGATCTCGTCCGCCGGCCAGGCGCGGCCGTCATTGAGGTGATGCAGCGCGCTGACGATGCCAACGGCGCCGGCCTGATGGACATGGGCGAGCGTCACCGGATCGTCGGGCCCGAACCAGCGCCAGGTCTGTCTCATGGCTTCTCACTCCCTATGCCAAGCGCCGCGAAGGCGGCGGCAGGCCCGCCCCGCCGCAGGCGCTCGAGATGGGCTGCCGTCAGATCGATCAGTGTCATGCGATGTGAATGGTCCTTGGCGAAGCCGGCGAGATCGAACATCGCCGTCACCGTTTCGACAGCCGGCCGGCTGCCGAGCTCCGTAAGCCGAGTGTCGATCGGGTCGGTGAAATGGGCTTCCGGCAAGGTTTTGCCGCGCGCTTCGCAAGCGGCGATCCAGGCGGCCACTACCGCCATGAGATGGGCGGGCGGGTCACCGGCACCCAGCCGCTCGAGGGCCGAGGCGACGATGCGCTGCGGTAGCTTCTGGCTGCCGTCATTGGCGATCTGCGCCGTGCGATGGGCGAGCGCGGTGTTCGAGTAGCGTTCGGCGAGCTGGGCCGTGTAGCCGGCCGTATCGAGCCCGGCGTCCTGCGGCAGCGTCGGGATGGCCTCGGCCCATAGCCCGTCGACGAATTGCCGGATCGCCGGATCGGCGAAGGCGCGGTCGACCGTGTCGTAGCCGCTGAGCAGGCCTAGATAGGCGATTGCGGAATGCGAGCCGTTGAGCAGCCGCAGCTTCATGTCCTCGAAGGGCCCGACGTCGCCGACCATGGTGACGCCGAACTTTTCCCAGGCCGGCCTGCCAGCCGGGAAATCGTCTTCGACCACCCATTGGCAGAACGGCTCGGTCATCACCGGCCAGGCATCCTCGACGCCGAGCTCGACGGCGATACGCGCCCGGTCGGCATCGGTGGTCGCCGGTACGATTCGGTCGACCATGCTCGACGGAAAGGCGACGCCGTCGGCGATGTGCCCCGCGAGGCTCGGATCGCGCAGTGCTGCGAATTCGACCAGCAGGCGGTGCAGGGTGGCGCCATTGGCCGGAAGGTTGTCGCAGCAGAGCACGGTGAAAGGCTGGATGCCGGCGGCACGGCGGCGCGACAGCGCTTCGGTCAGGAAACCATGCGCCGTCCGTGGCATTTGTGGGTTAGCCAAATCATGGGCGATGTCCGGATGGGTGCTGTCCAGACCGCCGCCGGCTGCTCTCAGATAAGCCTTTTCGGTGATCGTGAGCGTGACGATGCGGGTGCGCTGATCGGTCAGGGCGGCGAGCACGGCAGCCGGATCTTCCGGCGCCACCAGCAGCGTCAGGATCGAACCGACGACGCGCAGCTCTTCGCCCATGCTGCTCCTGATCGCCAGCGTGTAGAGGCCATCCTGCGGCGCTAGTGCGTCGCGCGTGTCTGGACTGCGCAAGGACACGCCGACAATGCCCCAGTCCGCCTCTCCCGCCGCCAGGCAGTCATCGACATAGGCCGCCTGGTGGGCGCGATGGAACGCGCCGACGCCGAGATGGACGATGCCCGGTGCGATGCCGCTGCGGGCATAACGCGGAACCGCGACCGAAGCCGGCAGTGCCTTCAGCGTGCTGTTGGAAAGGCGTCTATTGGTCATTGCGCCACGCGTGTCTGACGAGATTGTTGGGTCGCTGCTGGCAGGCGGCGTAACACCCGATGCCGTCATGCACAATGGGCAATGACCGACGAAAAGTCATCATACAACAACCCAGTTTTTGTATGTTGACATTATTTCTTTCCAACCCTACCGATGTCCGGATTGGGAGGATTTACGTGGCCGCATTGACGGATCCGGATTTGCTGTTTCCCGCCGAGGCGCGCCCGCTTTCGCTGGCCCGCGATCTCTATGCCGCGGTCAAGGACCTGCCGATCGTCAGCCCGCACGGCCACACCGACCCGCGCTGGTATGCGCTCAACGAGGCGTTTCCGGATCCGGCGCAATTGCTGATCGTGCCGGACCACTACATTTTCCGCATGCTGTTCAGCCAGGGCGTTCGCCTTGAGGAGCTTGGCGTACCGACGCTTGATAGCTCGCCGGTGGAGACCGACGGCAGGACGATCTGGCGGCGCTTCGCCGAGCATTATTACCTGTTCCGCGGCACGCCGACCAGGCTGTGGTTCGACCATATTCTTGCCCATCTGTTCGGCATCGAAGAGCCGCTGACGGCCGCAACCGCCGACCGTCATTACGACACGATCTCGACCTTGCTGCAGTGGGAGAATTTTCGCCCCCGAGCGCTGTTCGAGCGCTTCAACATTGAGGTCATCGCGACGACCGAAGGTGCGCTCGACGATCTCAGATGGCACCAGATGATCCGCGACAGCGGCTGGGAGGGCCGCGTCGTCACCGCCTATCGGCCGGACGCGGTCGTCGATCCCGATTTCGAAGGGTTCTCGGCCAATCTCGACCGGCTTGGCGAGATAACCGGGTGCGATACCGGCAATTGGACCGGCTATCTCGAGGCGCACCGTCAGCGGCGCGCCTTCTTCAAGAGCTTTGGTGCGACTTCCTCCGATCACGGCCATCCGACGGCCGAAACCGCCAATCTCTCGGATGCCGCCGCCGAGGAGTTGTTCAACCGCATCCGCCGTGGCTCGGACGACGAGCGGGAGCGAAAACTGTTTCGCGCCCAGATGCTGACCGAGATGGCCAAGATGAGCCGCGACGACGGGCTGGTCCTGCAGATCCATCCCGGCTCCTGGCGCAATCATTCGCCGGCTATCTTTCAAAAGTTCGGCAGGGACAAAGGCTTCGATATTCCGACGCGGACCGATTATGTGACGGCGCTGAAGCCACTGCTCGACTGTGTCGGGCTGGAGCGCGACCTCACCATCATCCTCTTCACCCTCGACGAGACCAGCTATGCGCGCGAGCTAGCGCCGCTCGCCGGCGTCTACCCGGCATTGAAGCTCGGGCCGGCCTGGTGGTTCCACGACAGCCCCGAAGGGATGCGCCGGTTCCGTGAGATGACCACCGAAACGGCCGGTTTCTACAACACCGTCGGTTTCAACGACGACACCCGCGCCTTTCCATCCATACCGGCCCGCCATGATGTGGCGCGCCGGGTCGATTGCGCATATCTGGCGCGTCTCGTCGCCGAGCATCGACTCGGCGAAGACGAGGCGCACGAGCTGGCGCAGGAACTTGCCTATACGCTCGCGAAAAAGGCGTACCGGCTCTAACGGCGCTTGCCGCCATCGTTCAAACGGGAGGAAACCAATGCTGCATTTTTCAAGACTGGCGGGAGCTACGCTACTTGCCGCCGCACTGCTGGCCGGAACGGCAAGCGCCCAGACGGTTCTGCGCTCGTCCGACACACACCCGGACGGCTATCCGACGGTCGAGGCGGTCAAATATTTCGGCGAGCTCGTGAAAGAGCGCACGGCCGGCCGCTATGTGGTCGAGATCTATCCTTCCGCGCAACTCGGCGAGGAAAAGGACACGATCGAGCAGGTGCGCACCGGCGTGATCGATCTCAACCGCGTCTCGATGGCGCCGTTCAACGGGCTCATCCCGGAGACCACCGTGCCCTCGCTGCCCTACATCTTCCGTTCTGAAGAGCATATGCACAAGGTCATGGACGGGGCGATCGGCGACCAGATCGCGGCGGCGTTCGACCAGGTCGGGCTGGTGCTGCTCGCCTTTTACGACGGCGGCTCGCGCTCCTTCTACAATTCGAAGAAGCCGATCAACACCGTCGCCGATATGGCCGGGATGAAGTTCCGCGTCATCCAGTCCGACATCTTCGTCGACATGGTGGCGGCACTCGGCGCCAACGCGACGCCGATGCCGTATGGCGAGGTGTATTCGGCGATCGAGACCGGGGTCATCGACGGCGCGGAGAACAATTTTCCGAGCTACGACACCGCCAAGCACGCGGAAGTCGCCAAGTACTATTCGCTCGACGAGCACACGATGGTGCCGGAAGCCTTCGTCATGGCGAAGTCGAGCTGGGACAAGCTGACGCCGGAAGACCAGGCGATCTTCAAGGCGGCCGCCAAGGAAAGCGTCGCCAAGCAGCGCGAGCTGTGGACCGCCAAGGTCAAGGAATCGCGCGCCAAGGTCGAGGCGGCCGGTTCGCAGATCACGACGCCGGACAAGCAGCCCTTCATCGACGCGATGGGGCCAGTCTACGACAAGCACGTCAAGGACGACAAGCTGAAGGCCATGGTCGAAGCCATCAAGGCCGTGCAGTGATCAAGCGGCGGCGCGGACATTCCGCGCCGCCATCCTCCTGGGGAGAAAACCGGTGACTTCCAGCCCAAAACCAACACCGCTCCTGTCCGGCGTCGCGCAAGTGATGTCGCGCGTCAGCACGGCGGCACTGTCGATCGCCGGCATCGGGCTGGTGCTGATGACCGCCTTCGTCGCCTGGCAGGTGTTCGGCCGCTATGTTCTGAACCGCTCGCCGAGCTGGACCGAGCCGGGCTCGGTGATGCTGATGAGCTGGTTCATTTTCCTCGGCGCGGCCGTCGGTGTGCGCGAGAACTACCATCTTGGCTTCGACGTCCTGCTCTACGTGCTGCCGAAAGGCGGCAAGCGCTGGCTGCGGATGATTTCGGACCTCGTCGCGCTCGCCTTCGGCATCGGCATGATCTGGTATGGCAGCCAGCTGGTCGCATTGACGTGGGGCTCCGTCTTGCCGTCACTCGGCATATCGGGGGGCTGGGATTACGTCCCGCTTGTCGCCGGAGGCGCGCTCATCGTGCTCTTCACGCTGGAGCGCATCGTGCTTCGCCTCTCCGGCGCGCCGATCGACGATGCCCTCGATGAATTGCCGCCGGCCGAAGTAGCAGCCGAACTCGACACTGCCAACGTGAAGGTCTGACGCCCATGGAACTGTGGATTCTCTTCGGCGTCTTCACCCTGCTGATGCTTATCGGCACGCCGATCGCTTTCTGCCTCGGCGTCGCAAGCCTTGCCACCGTCCTCTATATGGGCCTGCCTCCGCTCATCGTATTCCAGCGCCTGAATTCCGGCATGAGCGTCTTTTCGCTGCTGGCCATTCCGTTTTTCATCTATGCCGGCGACTTGATGGTGCGCGGCGGCATCGCCAGCAAGATCGTTGCCTTCGCCGGCTCGCTCGTCGGCCATTTGCGCGGCGGCCTCGGCCAGGTCAACATCGCGACCGCTACACTGTTCGGCGGCATCTCCGGCTCAGCCGTTGCGGAGGCGGCGGCGGTAGGCGGCCTGATGATCCCGCAGATGAAGGCGCGTGGATATGGAGCGGACTACGCCGTCAACGTCACGTCGATGGCGGCACTGATCGCACTGCTGCTGCCGCCGTCGCACAACATGATCATCTACTCGATCTCGGCAGGCGGAAAGATCTCCATCGCCGATCTGTTCACGGCCGGTATCATCCCGGGCCTGCTACTGGCCCTGTCGCTGATGGTCACCGCCTATATCGTGGCGCGCTCCCGCGGCTATCCGACCGAGGCGTTTCCGGGCTTCACCGCCGTCGCGCATCTTTTCGCCGTTGCGGTGCCCGGCCTGCTGCTGATCGCGATCATCTTCGGCGGCGTGCGATCGGGCGTCTTCACCGCCACCGAGAGTTCCTGTATCGCCGTCATCTATGCGTTGCTCGTGACCGTCTTCGTTTACCGGCAGATGACCTGGGAAGGGTTCGTTCATGCCACCCATGGCGCCGTGCGCACCACGGCCATGGTGCTGCTCATCATCGGCATGGCGGCGGCGTTCTCGTGGCTGATGGCCTTCCTGAAAGTGCCGGCAGCGCTCATCGCCTCCATGAACGCGATCTCGGACGATCCGCTGGTCGTGCTTCTCCTGCTCAACCTCTTGATGCTGTTCCTCGGCACGTTCATGGACATGGGGCCGACGATCATCATTTGCACGCCGATCTTCCTGCCCGTGGCGCAGGCCTACGGCGTCGACCCGGTGCATTTCGGTGTCATCATGATCCTCAATTTCGGCATCGGGCTGAACACGCCGCCGGTGGGCGCAGTGCAGTTCGTGGCGTGTGCAGTGGGCAAGATATCCGTCTGGGAATCGATGCGCTCGATCTGGCCGTTCTATGCGGCAGGTCTCGTTGTGCTTGCGCTCGTCACTTACATTCCGGCCATTTCGCTATGGCTGCCGAGCGTCTTCAAATAGGGGGTGCGACATGGCCTCGGACACCGCAGTCGACCTCCGTGTCGAACGAAGACCGAAGCTTTCGGAAGTCGTCGTCGCGGCGATCCGCAAACAGCTGCAGGCGGGCGAGATCCAGCCGGGGCAAAAGCTGCCGACCGAGGGTCAGTTGACCGAGACCTTCGGGGTTAGCCGCACCGTAATACGCGAGGCGCTGGCCAAGCTTGCCGCGGACGGCCTGGTCGAACCGCGCCAAGGCGCGGGCGTCTTCGTCACCGAGCATATCTCGACAGCGTTCGGTGCGCTGGCAGCAGAGATGGGCAGCAAGGATTCGATCGCCCTCAACGTGCTCGAAGTCAGGTTGGCGATCGAGATCGAATCCGCCGGGCTCGCTGCCATCCGCCGCAACGCCGCGCAGGAAGCGGCGATCCAGGAAGCCTTCTTCGAATTCGAACGGCTGCTCCTCAACAGCGAGCCGACAGGACCGGCCGACCTTGCCTTCCACCGCGCAATCGCCAGCGCCACCAACAATCCATTCTATGTCGAGATGCTCGACGTGCTCGGCCGCCGCGCCATCCCTTGCGATGTGACCTCGCCCTGGTCGACCGAGATCGCCCAATCGGACGCCTATCAGCGCGGCCTGCAGCGTGAGCATCTGGTGATCCTCAATGCCATCTCGGCAGGCGATGCCGAGGCGGCCCGGGAGGCGATGCGCGCGCATCTCGGTGCCAGCCAGCAGCGCTATCGCGAGCGCCTGCACGCGCGCCAGGTTTTTTATGCCGACTCGGTCAAGGCCGCGGCAACTGAATAAGCAATTGAGGCAGCCCCATGGGACAGCAATGAATCACACTGACAATCATACGGATTTCACCTCCCGGTTCGCCGTCGATCCTGTTTCTGCCGCAGCTATGGGAACGGACGAACTGCGTCACAATTTCCTGATCGAGGACTTGTTCCAGCCCGGCCGCATCAGCCTGACCTACACCCATTACGACCGCATGATCGTCGGCGGCGCCATGCCCGCCGGCACACCGCTGCCGCTGCAGGCGATCAAGCCGACCGGGACCAAGAATTTTCTCGACCGCCGTGAGATGATCATCGTCAACATCGGCGGCGCGGGCATCGTGACAGCCGGCGGTCAATCCTACGAGCTGCAGGCGCGCGACATGCTCTATTTCGGCATGGGCACGGATGAGGTATCGTTCGCTGCGACCGATCCGGATGAGCCGGCTAAATTCTACCTGCTCAGCGCGCCGGCGCATCAGAGCCATCCCAACCGGCTGATCCGCATCGGCGATGCCAAGCGGCTCGATCTCGGCAGCCACGCAACCTCCAACGAGCGCTCGATCTTCCAGTTCATCCATGCCGACGGCGTAAAGACTTGTCAGCTTGTCGTCGGCATGACCCAGCTTGCCTCCGGTTCGGTCTGGAACACCATGCCATGCCATGTGCATGACCGGCGCATGGAGGCCTATCTCTATTTTGACCTGCCGGAGGCGGCGCGGGTGTTTCACTTCATGGGCGAACCGGACGAAACGCGCCATCTCGTCATGCGCAACGAGGAGGCGGTGCTGTCGCCGGGATGGTCGATCCATTCGGGCGCCGGCACCTCGAACTACGCCTTCATCTGGGCGATGGCCGGCGACAATGTCGATTATACCGACGTCGACCTAGTAACGATGGAGGAGCTCAAGTGAGCGACCTCTCGGCCTTCAGCCTTGCTGGCAAGCGTATCCTCGTCACCGGCGCCAATACCGGCATCGGCCAGGGCATCGCCGTGTCGATCGCGCGCGCCGGCGGCGCGGTCGTCGGCGTCGGCCGCTCGGCGATGGACGAGACGGCGGAGAAGATTGCGGCGGCCGGCGGCCGCTTCGAGGCGGTCCGCTGCGATCTTGGCGATGATGCAGCCGCCCAAGCGATGCTTGACCGCGTCTGGGACGATACGGGGCCGCTCGACGGCCTGGTCAACAATGCCGGCATCATCCGGCGTGCCGATGCGGTCGACCTCACCGAAGCCGACTGGGACGACGTCATCGACGTCAATCTCAAGACGGTATTCTTCCTCAGCCAGAGTTTTGCCAGGCGCGTGCTTGCCGATCCGGAACGGCGCGGCAAGATCGTCAACATCGCCTCGGTACTGAGTTTCCAGGGCGGCATCCGCGTTGCCTCCTACACCGCCTCCAAACATGGCGTGCTCGGCATCACCCGGCTGCTTGCCTGCGAGTGGGCGGCAAAGGGCATCAACGTCAACGGTATTGCGCCCGGTTATATCGAGACCAACAACACCGAGGCGCTGCGCGCCGATCCCGACCGCAGCGCTTCGATCCTGGCGCGTATTCCGGCCGGACGCTGGGGTGCGCCGGAAGACATCGGCGACGCAGCCGTATTCCTGCTGGCGCCGGCGTCGAACTACATGCATGGCGCGGTGGTGCCGGTGGATGGCGGCTGGCTGGCGCGATAAGCAGCAAATGATAAGAGTTTGGCGATGACCGGAACCAAAATCTTCTCGCATGCCGGCGAGGGTGCGTGGACGCCGACGCCGGATGGCAACCGCAGACGCGTGCTCCTGCACACGGATGAACTTATGATGGTCGAGTTCGGTTTCGACAAGGGCGGCGTCGGCGCGCTGCACTCACACCCGCACGTCCAGGCGAGCTACGTCGCCGAAGGTCGCTTCGAGGTCACCATCGACGGCAGGACCGAGGTCCTGGAGACCGGCAGCAGCTTCATCGTTCCTTCCAACCTTGTCCATGGGGTCAAGGCGCTGGAGGCGGGACGACTGGTCGACAGCTTTACGCCGTACCGCGCGGATTTCCTCGACTGAGCTGCGGGCCCGAAGATCAGGCAGCCGGTTCTCATAACGAAAAACCCGCGCCTCCGGAGAGACGCGGGCGTGTTGCCTGGGCGCTTGTGGCGCCGCGGTACTCAAAACATCACCGCAGAACCTGAACCTGCCGAATGATGGTGAAGATAGGATTAACCGCTCCGAGGCGGCGCGATATTCACAGTCAAGGCGAATAGGGGCTGGAACGGCGGTCCGATATCGGCCAATGAGAGAGAAGGTCGCTTCAGGCGGTGCCGAGGGCGGGACCAGAGGGGTCGATAAATGTTCGAATCTGCTGTCCAGGCAATCACCTGGCGATTCGCCGGGGAATTTCGGCAGGTCGTATCCCCGAAAGTTCTGTAATGCAGATTGCAGCGAGCATCCCGGCAGAGGATTCCAAGCGGCGCATTCTGAAGGATGTGTTCGGCTTCGATGACTTTCGTCTCGGCCAGGCGGCCGTGATGGAGGCGCTGCTGGCCGAGCGCCATGTGCTGGCTGTCATGCCGACCGGCGCCGGCAAATCGCTCTGCTACCAGGTCCCGGCGCTGGTCCTGGGCGGGCTCACCATTGTCGTTTCGCCGCTGGTGGCGCTGATGCAGGATCAGGTCGCCGCATTGCGCCTTGCCGGCGTGGCGGCCGATACGATCAATTCCTCACTCGACCGCGATGCCAATGTCGCTGCATGGCGCCGCGTCGCGGCAGGCCAGACGCGCCTGCTCTACCTTGCACCGGAGCGGCTCATGACGGTGCGAATGCTCGAGGCGTTGACCAAGCTCGATGTCCGGCTGATCGCCATCGACGAGGCACATTGCATCTCGCAATGGGGACCGGCGTTCCGGCGCGAATACGAAGAATTGTCACGGCTGCGCGGCATCTTCCCCGATGTGCCGATCATTGCGTTGACGGCGACGGCGGACGAGGCGACGCGCACCGACATTGCCGCGCAACTGTTCGACGGGCGCGTCGATACCGTGGTGCTCGGCTTCGACCGGCCGAACATCAAGCTAAGCATCGAGCCCAAGCAGGACAGCAAGCGCCAATTGCTAGGTTTCGTGCAGCGCCATGCGGGCCGCAGCGGAATCGTCTATTGCCTGTCGCGCAAAAAGACCGAAGAGATGGCGGCGTTCCTCGAGCGGAACGGCGTACGCGCGCTCGCCTATCATGCCGGCATGAGCAAGGACGCGCGTGAAGCGAATCAAAATGCTTTCATGACCTTGTCCGGCGTGGTGATGGTGGCGACCATCGCCTTCGGCATGGGGATCGACAAGCCGGATGTCGCCTATGTTTTCCACACCGACCTGCCGGGCAGCTTGGAGGCCTATTATCAGGAAATCGGGCGGGCGGGCCGCGACGGGCGGGCGGCCGAGGCACATATGCTCTTCGGTCTCGGCGATATACGCATGCGCCGGCTTTTCATCGAAGACGAGGATGCGCCGGCTGAGCACAAAAGGCGCGCGCATGGCCGGCTCGATACGCTGATCGGTTATTGCGAGACGACGCAGTGCCGCCGTCAGATCCTGCTTGGCTATTTCGGCGAAAGTGCTTCGCCTTGCGGCAATTGCGACAACTGCCTCGACCAGGCGCCGCATGCGGATGGCGAGGCGGAGGCGCGGATCATCCTGGCGGCGATCGCACAGACCGGCGAGCGCTTCGGCGCCGCCCATGTCGTCGATGTCCTGCTCGGCCATGAGACCGAGAAGGTCCTGGACAGGAACCACCACAGGCTTGCCAGCTTCGGCACCGGTGTGGTGCATAAAAAGAGTTTCTTGCTGTCGCTGCTCCGCCAACTCGTCGCGGGAGGGTTCCTGACATTGAACTCAGCCGGCCATGGCAGCCTCGCCATTGCCGAGAAGGGCCGTGCGCTGGCTCGGGGCGAGGCTTCATTCCGGTATCGCTTGGACGCGCGCCAGTCATCGCGAGGCAAGATACGTCCTGAGGATACCGCAGCAGGCACGGAAGGTCTGGATTCGGCGCTGCTGGCCGCGCTCAAGGCTGTACGGCTGCGTCTTGCCCGGGAACGCCAGGTGCCGGCCTTCGTGATCTTTTCGGATCGTACACTGATCGATATGGCTGAACGCTGCCCGCGCGATCTGGACGCCTTCGCCGCGGTCAACGGCGTCGGCGCCGCCAAGCTCAAGGATTTCGGCGAGATATTCCTCGGCGCGATCGCTGCGCATCAATCCGGTGTGGCGGGCTGAAGACCCACTTCAGTGACGCAATCAGCACCGGCTTCGTCTCGCCGCTGCAATCGCAGCCTCCTGCTGCCGCAAGCGCTCGATCTTCGCACTCTGGCGGGCAGCCACGGTCGAGGCGACACGCTGCCCTCCCAACAGCCAGCCCGGAATGTTGGTGTGGACGACTTTGCCGCGAGCAATGGCCGTTGCCGACATTTCGTCAGCGACCGCGCCCATCGCCACGTTAAGCTCGACGCAACTCATCTTGTCGTATTTCGCAGCACCAAAGGATGCCGGCAAAGGCGATGCGCAACTTCCGACAAACATCAGGCTGCATATCAGAGGCGCGGCCGTGGAGATCGCCTTCATTCCCTTATCAGGCACGTTGATGCCGGACGGGCGGATTTCCGGAGGGCTCTCGATCTCGGGCCGCGAAGCGCTCCCGAGGTTCCGCGTAACTGAAGCATGTGACCTCTACAATACTCTGTGCTGACCGTCCTGTTTGTCTTCGAAGAATTCCGAGAGAACCGCTGCGATCCTTTCGGGGTGCTCTTCCGGGAAAAAGTGCCCGCCTTGGACAGCGCGTCCTTCCACTCTGTCGGTCCATTTCCTCCAGATGGCCAGCGGCCCGCCTTCTTGCGCATACCAGTTCTCCAGGGCGCCTTCGCCACTCCATAGCGCCAGTAGCGGACACTCGATGCGACGACCGTTTGCCTGGTCCAGCGCGTCATGTTCACGATCGATCGTCGCAGCGGCGCGATACTCTTCGCAGATGGCATGAATATGCGCGGGATCGCGAAGCGCATCAACATAGGCGTTCCTGACCTCTTTGGAGACCATTTTCGCCGACGATCCCCATTGCGTTATTGCATCGTCGACGACGGCATCGGGAGCCGCGCCTATCAGACGTTCCGGCAGGGGCTCCGGCTGGGCAAGAAGGCTCCACGGCCAGAAGCCGAGAGCCAGTCTGGCATCCGCCCGATCCCATGTT
Source organism: Mesorhizobium sp. M0991 (assembly GCF_040318915.1). Lineage (NCBI taxonomy): Bacteria > Pseudomonadati > Pseudomonadota > Alphaproteobacteria > Hyphomicrobiales > Phyllobacteriaceae > Mesorhizobium > Mesorhizobium sp. M0991. Next base: position 113,633 of record NZ_JAMYNE010000012.1, on the reverse strand, counting down.
GCGGCGGTGGGGATGATGTCGAGGACCGCGATTTTGAGGACTTTGTCGGGATGGTCGAGCGCCAGGCGATAGGCAAACCCGCCCGCCACGACCATGCCCGGCAACCATGAACCGCTCAAACCCCAGTTGCTTCATGGCTTGAACCATGTCGCCGGCCATGGCGCGTTTGGCGTATGGGCTATGATCGGCAGAGGAAACCGGGCATCCGCTTTGCCCATAGCCTCGAAGGTCGGCGGCGACCACCGTGAAGCGGGGCGCCAAGGCTGCGGCGACATCCCTCCACATCAGATGCGTTTCTGGAAAACCGTGAAGAAGCAGCAGCGGCGGACCGGTGCCACCGACCCTTGCGAAAATGGTCGTATCGTCCAGTCGCAAGCTGGTGGCTCTGAAACCTGCAAACACCGTCAGCCTCCTCGGGCGTCCTTAGACAAGCTCTCTAAGGGCGCTAACGGTCGCCTGAGGCGAAAACCCCGGTCGCGATGGCAAGGGTTCAAGCCGGCTAGTTGCTAGAATCGAAACCAGACCCAGGCGCGCCTGCGGAAGCACCGCCTGCGCCGATAGCCGTTTCGCCAGTAAACGCGACAGACCCTTCTCCAACCGCGCCGGCGGCGGCGACGCGGCCGGTGCCACCGGCGATGATAGACTGGTTGCAACTCTGCTTGAGTTTCGTCGTCGTCGAAGGTCTCGACATCCGGCGCCTCGAGTTCATCGAGAATGCCGCTTCTGGCAGTTGGAACGCCGGCCACTGCGTTGATTGGCCGAACTGTGCTTGCAAGGGCCGCAGCCCCGGCAATGCCAAACATTCCTGTCAAAAATAGTCGCCGATCCATGGAAACCTCCCGATCTTCAACCAGCGATAGAACAAGGCTAACGATGGGGAGATAGCGCAGTCGGTGCAAACGCCCAGAGCCGCGCGGCGATTAGCGGTGGTCCGGTCGGCCGGCGGGTGTTGCCTCGTCCTCGAAGTGGGATGGCTACCTCGATCGACAAACACCCGGAACTTTCTGAATGGATGGCGGGCCGAAAACAATGAAGATCGAATGACCGTCTACGCCATAGCCACCCAATTTCACGCTACTCGCGTCGCAAGGAGGCTTGACTGCCATCCTACCAGAAGGTAGGTAAGGGCATGGGCAACTTGTCTACCACCTCTGACGACATCCTGGCTTGTGCGCGTTCACTGATCGTCGCTGGCGGCTACAACGGTTTCAGTTATGCCGACATCGCTGATGTGGTCGGGATCCGTAAGGCGAGCATCCATCACCATTTCCCAAGCAAGGTCGATCTGGTCCGAACGCTGGTTGCGCGGTATCGGGAAGAAGCTGAAGCGAGGATGGCAAATGTCGAACTTCACGAATCCGATCCGCTCGAACAGTTGCGGATCTATGCCGGGTATTGGGAAGCCTGTATTGCGGACGCCAGCGCCCCGTTTTGTATCTGCGCGCTGTTGGCAAGCGAGCTCCCCGTGCTGCCCGAGGAAGTTGGCCTTGAGGTCCGGGCGCATTTCCGCTCCCTGTCGGCTTGGCTGACATCCGTGCTCGAGCGCGGCGCGCGGCACGGCCAATTTCAACTGATGAGTACCCCTCGTGCCGAGGCCGAAGCGTTCATGGCGACTGTTCACGGCGCGATGCTTTCGGCACGGGCCTATGGCGATCCGAAGATATTCGGCGTCGTGACAGGCTCGGCACTGGAGCGGCTCCGCGCCCCCAAGATACGGCCCTAGATCTCAAATAACCGTAATGCAATCGCTCTGCGACGTTCGTCGAGAGCCTCTACCTACTAGTCGAAAGGACGATCCAATGACGGTTCACAGTGGCGATCTTTCCCGCGCCAGCCAGGAACAATGGCTCAAGCTCTATTACTTCGCTCGGACGGCGTTCTCGGCTGTCTGGGTGGCGGCTGCCTTTACGGTGGGACAGAATTCCGGGGTGATCGCGGCGGTGTTGCTCGTGACTTATCCTGCATGGGATGCCCTCGCCAATTTTGTCGACGCATCGCGCAGCGGAGGATTGGGACGGAATCGCACGCAGACCATCAACGTCGTGGTCAGTGTGGCGACAACGCTTGCGGTCGTTGTTGCGCTGAAGATGAGCATGAATTGGGTGCTCGGGGTCTTCGGTCTATGGGCGATCCTGTCTGGCTTGCTTCAACTCGGCACCGCAGTCCGCCGTTGGAAGAGCTCTGGTGCGCAGTGGGCGATGGTCCTGAGCGGAGGGCAATCAGCACTGGCAGGCACGTTTTTCATCGCGCAGGCGCGGATGCCGATGCCGCCATCCATCACCAACGTGGCCGGCTATGCCGCAGTAGGCGCCCTCTACTTCCTGGTTTCGGCGGTTTGGCTGAGCGTGAGCCAATTGCGGCGGAAAGCTGCATAGCTCTTCATCTTGAGCCAGCACCGCGCCCGATCAGAGGTCTGTCAGCTGCTAGCATCGGTTCGCCAAACAGAACGACCCACCCTTACCCCTAAGGACTGAAAATGAGACCGATGTGTTTGGAATTTCACCACCCGGCTGGGGCTAGCCGCTCATCCAAGGCATCTCGATCGCGCCGAACGATACAGCGATCCCGAGGGCCATCAGCGCAATGCCCAAAGCAACTTCGAAGCGGCGGCCGCGCTGCAGCAGCTTCTCGACGAAGACGACCAGCGTCAACAGCAGCATCCAGGCGACGCTCAAGACGCCCACCGCGACCAGCACGGCAAACAGAGCCCAGCAGCAACCAAAGCAATAGAGTCCGTGCCGCAGCCCCATCTCGAGTGCGCCAACCCGCCCGTCGCGCCAATGCTGCGCAACGAAAGCGAGCGGCGAACGGCAATGGCTGAGGCAAATGTGCTTGAGGGTCGTGAATTGGTAGAGTCCGGCCACGCCAAGCGTCATACCGAGCGCGAGCGGCGCCCATTTCGAACGCTGAGGCGGATCGAGGCTCGACGCAAACTCGCTTCCTAGCTGGACCAGGACATACACAAGAAGGCCCGCCGCCGCCCAGACGAGCATGTAGCCGGCGACGAATATCCACGCCGGGATGGCGACGTGCTGTTCGCGCCTAGCCTGCGCCGCCGCGAACATAAAGATCATGGGCGCGGCCGCCGGCAGCATCATAGCAGCCATCATCACCGTCCATACAGCAAGAAAGGCGGCGGCGCCGGCGAGTGACCAACCGTCGGCGGCAATTCCGGCCGTCGCCATGCCGGCCATGCCTTCCATACCCTCCATCCCGCCGCGCACCGCAATGCCCATAGGCATATCCATGCTGAGGGTCAGCGCCCACGCCGCCGCTGTTAGCACGACGAGCGATGCGAGAAGGCCGAGCGGCATGCCACGCAAATTCCGGAGCCGCCACGATTTCCCGGGGAACGCGTCAGGCATCGGCACGTCCCTAGTTCGGGCCGGTCCAGTCGAACGGAATGTGTTTGCTCGAGCGGGCCGTGCCCGTCCAGTCGAGCCCGAAGCCTTTGGTGCTCACCTCGACCGAACGCCCCCAGGTGGCAACCTGGCCCGGGCCGACCTCCGAGCCCGGCGGGTTGATCGTCTGCACCCGCTTGCCGGGTGGTGTCGTGGGACCTGAAAGCGCTTCCGCATGCCCGACGACGAGGCCAGGAATCTCGACCCGCCAGGTGGCAAGGTCGCCCGCCACCTCGAAAGTGATCGGCACGAACTCCATGCCACGCATCTCGCCGATGTTGGCGGCAAAACCCGCCGGCCAGCCGCCAGCCTGCCCGCCGAAGATCGCCTGCAGGGCTTCACGTTGCCGCTCGTTCGCCTTCTCGTCGAGGTACATGCCCATCACGGCCTTTGCCTCGCCGGCCCATAGATTGCCTTCGAACTCGCCGAGCGCCACCAGCGACAGGCCGTCGAGCTTCACGTCGCCATACTGACCCTCGCGTACATGCTAGGCGAGCACGCCCTGGCAGTGATTGCCGGTCGGCCGCTGGGCGAACTCGCAAGGGCAAGGGATATCGCAGCTGCAGATGTCGAACCAGTCGCCTGCGAGCCGCCATTGAGGCACTGCATTCATGGCTCTTCCTCCCGGAATGTAGCGCCATTTATACGTCGAAGGCGGGGCGCACTCCAGCAGTTAGTGCATCGCTCGCTGATTTTGGTGGACTTGCCGCCCCAGACCGAAGTCACCGCGTTTTGATCAGCAACTGCTCGCAACAGAACCCAGCCGCCATCCAGTGCGACCACGGAGGTGGTTTCTTGCTCCGTTCCATGTGATCGATGAGGTCGTGGGTAGGTTCGCGACGGGTCGATCACCAAATACACGATCCGGCTGACACTCGCTTGACCCACACTGCGAACTGACAACCTTCCGCAACACCGCTCGGCTGCTTCGTCAACGATCTAGCGGGCCAAGGGTTAACGCCGGCTGCAATTGAGCTCCGCGGCTTCACGAGCATTTATGGCTGAGTTAGGCAGGCAAAAATCAAGAGAATGAAATTAGGATCACTGGCGGAGAGGGAGGGATTCGAACCCCCGATGGGCTTGCACCCATGCCGCATTTCGAGTGCGGTGCATTCGACCACTCTGCCACCTCTCCGCGGTCATGGTCCGCCGTTGCCGGCGCGGCGCACTAGATAACGGCTGGACAGGCAGGTTACAAGGGCCAATCTGCCCCGGCGCCGCAGGTTCCCGTTCGTGCTTTCTTCAAGGCTCCGGTAGCCGCTGTTCGATATTTGCCGGACTGGGCTCAACTCATTCGCCGCTTGCCCGCGGCGCTTGCCTTGACTCAAGCCGAACCTTCGGTTAGGGACAGCGCGCAATCGGCGTGGAGGGATCTTCCGCGCCGCTTGTTTTTTGAACCCGCAGACTGACAAAAAGACGGCCGAACCGCCTGAAGCGGTTCATCAAGGCCGACCGAACAGCGAAAGGCAAAAAATGTTCGCAGTCATCAAAACGGGCGGCAAGCAGTATCGCGTTGCCGCCAACGATCTCCTGAAGATCGAAAAACTCGAAGCCAATGTCGGCGACATCGTCGAAATCGGTAATGTGCTCGCGCATGGCGAGGGCGAGAACGTCACGTTCGGCGCGCCGTTCGTCGATGGTGCGATGGTCACCGCCGAAGTCGTCGAGCAGGGCAAGAACCGCACCGTCATCGCCTTCAAGAAGCGCCGCCGGCAGAATTCGCGCCGCAAGATCGGCCATCGCCAGCTTTTGACCACCGTCAGGATCGCCGAGATCCTGCTGGCTGGCGCCAAGCCAGCGAAGAAGGCCGCGGCCAAGACCGAAGCGAAGGCCGAGATTGCAGCCAAGACCGAGGCGAAGGCTGAAGCCGCGCCGAAGGCCGCAGCGAAGGCAGAGGCTGCGCCGAAGAAGGAAGCCAAGGCTGAGACGACCGAGGACAAGACTGCCGAAGCCGCCGCACCGTTGTTCAAGGCGCCGAAGGGCGAGCCGGACGATCTGACGGTGATCAAGGGCATTGGCCCGGTTGCCGCCGGCCAGCTCAACGAACAGGGCATCACCACCTTCGCCCAGATCGCCAAGCTGTCCGACAAGGATGTCGCCAAGATCGACGAGCACATGCCGTTCAGCGCCGACCAGATCAAGGACTGGCGCGAGCAGGCCAAGGAATTGGCGAAGAAGTAGAACGAACCGGCGCAATCGTCGCCGGATCGGACTTGAAACGGAACGCGAACGCGTTCATAAGATCGTTTAGGCGCCTCACGGCGCATCGGAGTAGTTAGATGGCACACAAGAAAGCTGGCGGATCGTCGCGCAATGGTCGCGACTCCCATTCCAAGCGGCTCGGCGTGAAGAAGTTCGGCGGCGAAGCCGTGATTCCGGGCAACATCATCATTCGTCAGCGCGGCACGACGTGGCATCCCGGCACCAATGTCGGCATTGGCACGGACCACACGCTGTTTGCGCTGGAAGCTGGCGCAGTCACCTTCAACAAAAAAGCCAATGGCCGAACCTACGTATCGGTGAACCCGATGACGAAGGCAGCGGAGTAGCCGGTTCCGCACGAGAACACCGGCACCCATCTCGGGACCGGTGTCTGGCCAAGCCAGGAAAAGGATCAGGGGAGATGGGTTTCCATCTCCCTTTTTTCTTGCCTGGAGGACTTTGACATGGTTGCCGAAGCGGAAGACTCAGACGACGAAAGTTACACGATAGATTGCCCGGTGCTCGCGACCGAGCGGCTGGTCATGCGTGCCCCGCGTGAAAGCGACATCGAGCAATTGGTGGCGCTCGCCGACAACCGCCATGTCGCGGAAATGCTGGCTCGCATGCCGCATCCCTATGGCGAGGCGGAGGCACGCGCTTTCCTGGCCATGACGGCATCGCGCCGGGCCGGAATTGCCTATGCGTTGACGCTGGCCGGCACCGAGACCTTCGTCGGCTGTGCCGGGCTCAACACCACGGATCGCGGGTTGGAGCTCGGCTACTGGATCGGCGAGCCGTACTGGAAACGCGGATACGCGACGGAAGCGGCGCACGCACTGGTCGACCTTGCGTTCCAGAGAACCACGATCCAGGTGCTGCACGCCTCGACGCGGGTGATCAATCCGGCCTCGCGCCGGGTCATCCACAAATGCGGCTTCCAGTATGCCGGCCAGGGCATGCTGAATTCGATCGTTGCCGGTCAGGTGCCGGTCGAGCGCTATCGCCTCGATCGCAAGACCTGGACCAGCCTGCGGAACTGGGTGCATTTCTGAGGCATGCCGATATTCAGGTGATGCCGGCCTGCAAATGGCGGCTTCCTGCGCTTCCGGTGCTCACGTACTTTAAGTACGCTCCGCTCCGGTTCTCGGAAGCCACCACTCTCGGCACGGTCTGACCTGAATCTCGACACACCTCGGCGCGAAAGATTGCGGACCAACGTTGACGTCACGCTATCTCGACCCAGACCGGCAAGTGGTCCGAACCGGCCGCTTGCCGGTCGACCCACAGGCGCCTCAGCGATTTGGCAAGCGAAGCGCTGGTGAAGATGTAGTCGATGCACTTGTGGCGGCTGGCATCGTCCGGCCGCTTGGGGTCGACCCAGGTGACGAGATCGGCGCCGGCAGCGCCGAGGCGCGCGGCGGCATCGACGGCGAGGTCGGCGGTCACCGGCATGCCGAATTCATGGTCAGGCTGGCCGGCGAGTTCGACATGTTCCGGCGATCCGGCCAGCATGTTGAAGTCGCCCATGACGACGAAGGCATCGGGACAAGGCAGCTCCGGCAAGCCGATCTCGGCGACGCCGGAGAGCCCGCCGCCCTCGAGCGGGTAGTTCAACAGGCGCAGGCGCAGAAAGCGGATCTGGCTCAGGCGTTCGACCGGGCTGCGATGGTCGAGATGGGTGGAATAGAAGCGGACGAAGCCAAGCGGTGTTTCGATCAGCGCCTCCAGCGCGCCGCGCTGGAAGTTCATCGCCTCGAAACTGCGGCTGCGCGGCAAAAGGAGATTGCGCGACAGGTGGATCGGCGTTCTCGACAGCACCATGTTGCCGAGCTGGAAGGTGGTCGTGATGGCGCGGCCGTTCTCCACGTGCGAGCCGGCGTCGGCCTCGAAATTACTGCCGTAGACTGAGAAGTATTCGGACAGCGCCTCGCCGAGCTCGGCCACCATGTCGCGGCCGCCATTCTTCGGGTTGGCGCGGGTGACCTCCTGCAGCGCGATCACGTCGGCGCCGCGCACGGCATCGGCGATACGGCCGACATCATAGCGGCCGTCGAGACCGACGCCGTAGTGGATATTGTAAGTTACCAGCTTCATTCCGACATCTCGCGCTTGGAAAGCCGAAGATCGATTTTCGGCAAGGGTCAACCAAATGCTACGCGTCAACCAAATGCTACGCGTCCAGAGATACGCGCGACGTTACAGTAGCAAAAACGGCCCTCGCCCTTTGACCCGCCTTGGTTTAGAGCAATCCCGCAAAGCCAATAGCAGAAACCATACAATCCGATGAAATTTCTCGATCAAGCCAAGGTCTACATCCGCTCCGGCGACGGCGGCGCCGGTTCGGTGTCGTTCCGGCGCGAAAAGTTCATCGAGTTCGGCGGCCCGGACGGCGGCGATGGCGGCCGCGGCGGCGATGTCTGGGTCGAGGCGGTCGATGGGCTGAACACGCTGATCGACTATCGCTACCAGCAGCATTTCAAGGCCAAGACCGGGACGCACGGCATGGGCCGCAACATGACCGGTGCCAAGGGTGCCGACGTGATGCTGAAAGTGCCAGCCGGAACACAGGTCTTTGCCGAGGACAATGAGACACTGATCTGCGATCTGACGGTCGTCGGCCAGCGCTTCCTGTTGGCCAAGGGCGGCAATGGCGGCTTCGGCAACCAGCATTTCAAGACCTCGACCAACCAGGCGCCGCGCCGCGCCAATCCCGGACTGCCGGGCGAAGAGCTTAATATCTGGCTCAGGCTGAAGCTGATCGCCGATGCCGGCCTGGTCGGGCTGCCCAATGCCGGCAAGTCGACCTTTCTGGCGGCGGTCACCGCGGCCAAGCCAAAGATCGCCGACTATCCCTTCACCACGCTGCATCCGGGCCTTGGCGTGGCCCGCATAGACGGTCGTGAATTCGTCATCGCCGACATTCCCGGCCTGATCGAAGGCGCGCATGAAGGTGTCGGCATCGGCGACCGCTTCCTCGGCCATGTCGAACGCACGCGCGTCCTTCTGCATCTTGTCTCGGCGCAGGAAGAAAATCCGGCCAAGGCCTACAAGACCGTGCGCGCCGAGCTCGAAGCCTACGGCAACGGGCTGACCGACAAGGTCGAAATCGTCGCGCTTTCCCAGGTCGACATACTCGATGCCGACGCACGCAAGAAAAAGACCGCCTCGCTGAAACGCGCCGCTGGCCGCGCGCCGATGCTGCTTTCGGCGGTCACCGGCGAAGGCGTCGAAGCGGTGTTGCGCGCGCTGATGTCTGTGGTGGCCGATGCGCGCGAGGCTGTCGCTGCGCCGGTCGAGACGCGCTGGAACACGTAGCCATGGCCGCGCAATCGCTGAAAAATTATCGGCGCATTGCCGTCAAGATCGGCTCGGCGCTGCTTGTCGACCGCACGACGGGCCTGAAGCGCGACTGGCTGGCCTCGCTTGCCGACGACATCGCCGTGCTGGCCAATGGCGGCGCCGAAATTCTCGTCGTGTCTTCCGGGGCGATTGCACTCGGCCGCACCATCCTCGGCCTCGGCAAGCGAGCGCTGAAGCTCGAGGAGAGCCAGGCCGCTGCTGCCGTCGGGCAGATCGCATTGGCCGGCGGCTGGTCGGATGCGCTCGGCAAGTATGGTTTGAAATCGGGCCAGATCCTGTTGACCCTCGGCGACACCGAAGAGCGCCGCCGCTACCTGAATGCGCGCGCGACGATCTCGACGCTGCTCAAGATGAAGGCAGTGCCGGTCATCAACGAGAACGACACGGTGGCGACGTCGGAAATCCGCTATGGCGACAACGACCGGCTGGCGGCGCGTGTCGCCACCATGATGGGCGCCGATCTTTTGGTGCTGCTTTCCGACATTGACGGGCTCTACACGGCACCGCCAGCGCGCGATCTGCAAGCCCGGTTCATTCCGGTCGTCGACCGCATCACCCCCGATATCGAGGCGATGGCGGGTGCTGCCGCTTCGGAATTATCTCGCGGCGGCATGCGCACCAAGCTCGACGCCGGCAAGATCGCCACCGCCGCCGGCACCGCCATGATCATCACATCGGGCACGCGGCTGTCGCCGCTGCTGGCAATCGAGCGCGGCGAGCGCGCCACGTTCTTCCGGCCGAGCGCCAATCCGGTCAAGGGCTATAAGACCTGGATCGCCGGGCAGCTCGAACCGGCGGGGCGGCTGACCGTCGACGCCGGCGCCATCGGCGCGCTGCTCTCCGGCAAGTCGCTGCTGCCGGCCGGCGTCAAACTGGTCAGCGGCAATTTTGCGCGTGGCGACACGGTGGCGATCCTGTCGCCCGAGGGCCGCGAGATAGCGCGCGGACTGGTTGCCTATGATGCCGCCGATGCCGTAAGGATCGCTGGCCTAAGGACGACCGAGATCGAAACCGTGCTCGGCTACGAGGCGCGTTCGGCGATGATCCACCGCGATGACCTTGTGGTGAGCCATGCCGGTGGCGAGCAAATAGTCGGTGACCGGCTTACATAGCGGAGGATGAGCCATGCTGACGCTGCATGAAAAATCCCGGGATGATACCGTGGCGCTGATGGCCGATATCGGCCGCCGCGCGCGTGCCGCAGCCCGACCGCTGGCCATAGCTGCGGCCGAGCGCAAGCACACGGCGCTGCTCGGCATGGCTCAGGCGATCCTTCGACATGAGCAGGATATCCTCGACGCCAATGCCATCGACATCAGAAATGGCGAGGAGGCTGGCCTATCGGCAGCGTCGATGGATCGGCTGAAGCTCGATCCCGCTCGCATCCGCGCCATGGCAGACGGCATCAGCGAGATCGCCGGGTTACGCGATCCGGTCGGCGATGTCATTGCCGCATGGGAGCGGCCGAACGGGTTGCATATCGAACGGGTGCGCACGCCACTCGGCGTCGTCGGCGTCATCTATGAGAGCCGGCCGAACGTGACCGCCGATGCCGGTGCGCTCTGCCTCAAGGCGGGCAATCCGGTGATCCTGCGCGGCGGCTCGGATTCGGTGAATTCTTCCGCGGCAATCCATGCCTGCCTGGTCGAGGGGCTCAAGGCAGCCGGGCTGCCGGAGGATGCCATACAATTGGTGCCGACCACCGATCGCGCCGCCGTCGGCGAAATGCTGAAAGGGCTTTCCGGCAATCTCGAGGTCATCATTCCGCGCGGCGGCCGCAGCCTGGTCGAGCGTGTGCAAAACGAGGCACGGGTGCCGGTCTTCGCGCATCTCGAGGGCATCTGCCATCTCTATATCGACCGATCGGCTGATCTCGACATGGCGGTCAAGATCGCGGTCAATGCCAAGATGCGGCGCACCGGGGTGTGCGGTGCTGCCGAGACGCTGCTGGTCGACCGTGCCGTCGCCGGCACGCACCTGGTGCCGATCCTCGAGGCCCTACGGGCGGCAGGCTGCGAGATCCATGCCGATGCCGGGGTGCTGAGGCTTTATGCCGATGCCCAGCCGGCGACCGATGCAGACTGGGTGACCGAATATCTCGACGCCATCATTGCGGTGAAGCTGGTCGACGGCATTGGCGGCGCCATCGAGCATATCGAGACGTTTTCCTCGCATCACACCGAGGCGATCATCGCCGAGGATGCAAAGGCCGTCGAACGGTTCTTCAACGAGATCGATTCGGCGATCCTTCTGCACAACGCCTCGACCCAGTTTGCCGATGGCGGCGAGTTCGGCATGGGCGCCGAAATCGGCATCGCCACCGGCAAGATGCATGCACGCGGGCCGGTCGGCGTCGAACAACTGACGTCCTTCAAATATCGCGTAGGCGGGTCGGGACAGGTGAGGCCTTGAATCCGTTCGCAGTCAGAGCCTGAGAGGCGTGCGCCCAGCCACCCCCCTCTGTCCTGCCGGACATCCCCCCCGCAAGGGGGGAGATCGGATGTCGCATATACTTTCGCCAATTTTCGATGTCGCACTAAGGGCGCCAGGGATGAAGCTGACAATCTCCCCCCTTGAGGGGGAGATGCCCGGCAGGGCAGAGGGGGGTGCCTGACGCATGCTTGCCTTGTCCGAACATGCGATATCCTCTCATTACCTCAAGATGCCGCATGCCGGGAAAGGCGTGGCGGTCGGGCTGTTTGGCGGTTCGTTCAACCCGCCGCATGCCGGCCATGCGCTGGTCGCCGAGATCGCGCTCAGACGCCTTGCGCTCGACCAGCTGTGGTGGATGGTGACGCCCGGCAATCCGCTCAAGAATGCCGGAGACCTGGCGCCGCTGGCCGAGCGGCTGCAGCTATCCGAAAAGATCGCGAAGAACCCGAAGATCAAGGTCACCGCATTCGAGGCGGCCCACCGCGTCCGCTTCACCGCCGACACGCTGGCGCTGGTCAAGGCGCGTAACCCGGGCGTCGATTTCGTCTGGATCATGGGGGCCGACTCGCTTCGCGACTTCCACCGCTGGCAGCGCTGGCGCCGCATCGTCATGACGTTCCCGATCGCGGTGGTCGACCGGCCAGGCGCGACGCTGTCGTTCCTGTCGTCGGTGGTCGCCAAGACCTTCGACTATGCCCGCGTCGACGAAGGCGACGCACCGCGGCTCGCCCGCATGACGGCGCCGGCCTGGACCTTCATTCACGGCCCGCGTTCGTCGCTGTCGTCGAGCGCGATCCGCAAGGTGGGAAAGGGCTGAGCCAACACGGAAGGCAAGACCGGTGATGTCGCTTTTGCCGCTGCCTTGATCTGCTTGATGGGCGATCCTCGGTAATGACGATTCTCGAGCGCGACCAGGACAAGAACGGTCTAGGGCAGCCGGCGCCGTCGATCGCCATTGCCAGCATCCTCTTGTCGATGGCGCTGATCGCCGTCGGCAATGGGCTGATGTTCGCCTATATCCCAGTTCGGCTCGGCGCCGAGGGCTTCGATCCGACATGGGCGGGGCTGATCGTCACCGGCCTTTCGGCTGGCGGCCTCGCCGGCTGTATCCTGACCGGGCCGCTGGTGCGGCGTGTCGGCCATGCCCGCGTGTTCATGGTGCTGTCGGCACTGATCGTGCTGTCCAACGCCGCGGTCGGCGCCGGGCCGCACCCATTGCCATGGATCGCTGCACGGGCGCTCTACGGCTTTGCCATATGCGGCCTGTTCATCGTCGCGCAGAGCTGGCTGAACGATGTCGTTGCCAACGCCATCCGCGGCCGGGTCATGGCTATCTTCTACGTTGCCTATGTCGCCGGGCTCGGCGTCGGCTACTCGACACTGGCGTTGATCGATATCCGCGCGGCTGACGCGCCGCTGATCGGGATTGCCTTCACCGCGCTGTCGATCCTTCCCGTCGGGCTGACGCGGCTCGCGCAGCCGCCGGCGCCGCAAGCGGCGTCGGTGGCGCTCGGCAGGGCCTGGCGGATCTCACCGGTCGGCGTTGCCGGCATGCTTGCCGTCGGTGGCCTGTCGATGACCATTTCGGGTTTTGCGCCAATCCATGCCACCGCCAAGGGCTACAGCCAGGCCGACGTCGCCTTGCTGCTTTCGGCAATGCCGGTCGGCACGCTGATCCTGCAGATCCCGCTCGGCTGGATTTCCGACCGCACCGACCGGCGCTTTGTGCTGATCGCGGCGTCGGCGCTTGCCGCCGCGGCGGGCCTGTTTGCCCTCGGTTTCGACGGTGGCGCGCTGGCGGCGCTGCTCGTCATCTACGTGGTCTGGGACGGCGCCTCGGAATCGATCTACTCTCTGGCCAGCGCCCATGCCGGCGACCGCGCCGGCAAGGACGACATGGTGGCGTTGTCGAGCTCGCTTTTGTTTGCCTGGTCGCTATCCGGCTTCGTCGTGCCCGGCATTGTGACCGGGCTTTCCGCCATCTACGGCACGCAAGCCTTCATCTATGTGGCGATCGTCATTGCCGCCGCCTATTGCCTGTTCGTTCTCTGGCGCGTCGTCGTGGTGCGGCCGGTGCCCGCCACCGAGACCGGCAGTTTCGCGCCAATGACGGCGCAGGCGCCGTTGCCTGTCGATCTCGCCTTCGCGCCCGAAGATCAGCGCCGGCGCGAAGGACTTTGAACACCCTCCAGCTGGTTTCAAATGCTCTATTGCCGCGTGGCTGAGGCATCCGGCTGAGGCGCCTGCGGCGCCGGCGCTGGTATTGAAAGGCCTTCGGCATCGAATGCCTGCTTGACGCTCTTAGTGAGGTCGATCTGGGCGACGAAGAAATCGGCGGCCGCCGTCCAGTAGCGCAAGGTGATGGCGACGGTGCTGTCGCCGACGGTCGCGACAAAGGCGATCGGCGCCGGCTGCCGCCTGACGCGCCGGTCGGCGGCGGCGACGCCAAGCATGGTCTTTTGCGCGAAATCGATGTCGTTCCACGAGCCGATGTTGAGCGTGATGTCGCCGCGGCGCACGCCGTTGCGGGTGAAATTGCGGACCGGCTGGTTCCACAGGGTCGAGTTGGGTGCAAGCACGTAGACGCCTTCGACCGTCCTCAGCGTTGTGGCAAACAGCCCGATCTCCTCGACGGTACCGGATATGGCGCCGACTTCGACATATTCGCCGATGCGGAACGGCCGCAGCGCCAGGAGCATGATACCGGCGGCAATGTTCTGCAGCGTGCCTTGCAGCGCCAGGCCGATGGCCAGGCCGGCGGCACCGATAGCGGCAATGATCGAAGCCGTCTGCACGCCGAACTGGCCGAGAACCATGATCACGACAAGCCCCAGGATGGCGTAGCGGACGACCTGCGAGAAGAAATGGCGGAGCGTTTCGTCGAAGCCGTGAACGTGGCCGAGGCCGGCATAGATCGAACGCTCGGCGAGGCCGGCGACGATGTAGCCGATGACCAGCAGGATGACGGCGCCGACCGCCGAAAGCGAGTAGGAAACGATCAGCATGCTGAGCTGCGCAAGGCCGGATTGCACGGTGAGGAGAGCGTTCTGGGGATCGATTGGCATGTCGGGATTCCGGTTCGTGGATGAGCCGATAACCGCTGCGGGGCGAGGCGGTTCCGAATTTCTGGCCCGAAAAGCCGGATATTCGGCCGCTGCCGGGCGCCTGCTTGCGAGCGGTGTCTTGAAACTGCAACCTAACTCTGCCTATCTAAGCAGTGTCACCTGATTTCAGAGGTGATTTGGTTGTTCTTGCTGCGAAAGGAAATACACTGAGAACAGCACTGCGGAAGAAGGCCGACATCGTGCCTTCGCCGGCCGGGATCAGCGTAAACGACGCCGTGTCCCGCGCCATCAAGACAGTCCTTGCCAGTCTGGAAGACTCCAAGGCCGAAAACATCGTCTCAATCGACATCCAGGGAAAATCGAGCCTCGGCGACTACATGGTCGTTGCATCGGGCCGATCGCACCGTCATGTCTCGGCTGTCGCCGATCATCTCCTCAAGGCGCTCAAGGATGCCGGGCTCGGCACGGCGCGCGTCGAGGGGCTGGCTGGCGCCGACTGGGTCCTGATCGATTCGGGCGACATCATCGTCCATGTCTTCCGCCCCGAGGTCCGCGACTTCTACAATCTCGAAAAGATGTGGCAGGCGCCTGATCTCGAGGAGGAGACCCTCCACTGAGCCGTATTCGTCTTGATGCATGTCGTTGTCCGACATGCATCAGCGGCTCTTCGAGGCAGGGATGAAGATTACCGTTCATGCCGTGGGCCGAATGAAAGCCGGCCCCGAGAAGCAGTTGGCCGACCGCTATTTCGAGCGTTTTGCCAAGAGCGGCCCTGCCGTAGGCCTCGAATTCGCCGGGATCGTCGAGATTTCCGAAGGCCGCGCGCAGACGGCCAATGAGCGCCGGCGCGAGGAAGGCCAGAAGCTGCAGACGCACTTGCAACCGGGCACGGCGCTGATGCTGCTGGATGAGCGCGGCAAGAACCTTTCCTCCGAGGATTTCGCCGGCCGCATGGGCTCGCTGCGCGATGGCGGGCGCAAGGCGCTGGTGATCGCCATTGGCGGCGCCGACGGCCATGACCAGTCGCTGCGCGACCTGGCTGATCTGACGGTGTCGCTCGGCGCACAGACCTGGCCGCATCAACTGGTCCGCGTGATGCTGGGCGAGCAGCTTTACAGGGCGGCCACGATCCTTTCCGGCCACCCCTACCATCGTTCATGAAGTCGACTCGGTCGGCGAATTGACGCCAGTCGCCCGGATTTTTGCCCCAATGCTCATCGACAGTTTGGGCTCACGGGGTTTGCGGATGGCGGCCGGGGCTCGAACATGGTTGATGGTTCGTTAACGAAGCCGCGCATAGAGTTAGGCTTCAATGTCTGAAGACTGGAAATCACGAACGGGCTCCTGGCGCGTGCGCTGCGGCATCGCCGTGGCGACGATCGCGCTTTCGCTCGGCGTCGCGCGGGCCGAGAACACGCTCGACCTGGCGCCCGACCCGGACCAGAGCCGCGCCGAATACGAAAAAGTATCGAAAGAGATCACGCTGTCGTCCGAGCGGCTGGCCAAGCTCGCCGCCGACATAGCGGCGGTCAAGAAGGACCACGCCTCGATCACAGCCGCGCTGATCCAGTCGGCGATGACCGAGCAGAAGCTCGGCCAGGACATCGAGGACATTGGCGGCAAGCTCGAGGGGCTGAAGGCGCAGGAGCAGAAGATCCGCGCCTCACTGGCGGCTAGACGCGATGTTCTGGCCGAAGTGCTCGGCGCTCTGCAGCGCATGGGGCTTAACCCGCCGCCGGCGATCCTGGTCAAGCCGGAGGACGCATTGTCGTCGGTGCGCAGCGCCATCCTGCTCGGTGCCGTGGTGCCGGAACTGCGCCAGCAGACCGACATGTTGCTGGCCGACCTCAAAGAGCAGTCGCGGGTGACGGGCTCGATCGAGGCCGAGCGGGCGCGGCTGACGGCAGCGGTCGGCGAGCAGGCGGCGGAAAAAAAGCGGCTCGGCATGCTGCTCGAAGCCAAGCAGAAGCTCGCCGCCGATACGCAAACCGCGCTGGCCGCCGAAAAGCAGCGGTCCGCGACGCTGGCGGCCAAGGCCGGCAGCCTGAAAGAACTGATCGCCTCGCTCGAGGCCGATAGGGCCCGCAAGGCGGCGGATGCGGCCAAGGCAGCCGAGCAAAAGACGGCGGACGCCGACAAGGGCCCGGCATCAACCCCGGCCCCGACGGAATTGGCCTCGCTGCCGGTGCCGGAGAGCAACAGGCTCACCGCTGCCGCGCCGTTTTCCGCGCTTCAAGGGCAGATCGCGCTGCCGGTCACCGGCAGGATCAAGCGGCGCTTCGGCGCCAACGACGGTAACGGCGCGGTGATGCTCGGTGACATGGTTGCGACACAATCGGGAGCCATCGTCACAGCGCCGGCGGATGGAAATGTGCTTTATGCGGGGCCTTTCCGCTCTTACGGTCAACTCTTGATCCTGAATGCGGGTGACGGCTATCATGTCGTCCTGGCGGGGATGAGCAGAATCAGCGTCGCGTCTGGCCAGTCGGTGCTCGCAGGAGAGCCGGTCGGCGCGATGGGAGAGGCCCGGGTGGCGAGCACCTCGGCATCGAAGAATGGAAATGCCACGCCGGAGCTCTATGTCGAGTTCCGCAAGGATGGAAAACCCGTCGATCCGGCCCCATGGTGGGCGGACCGTTTTTCTGGAAGGACGTGAATGATGCGGAAACTGTCGCTTCTGTTTGCCGGTGCGCTGATGGGTGCATCGGCGATGAGCCTGGTCTATGGCGCGCCCGGCTCGACGGCGAAGGCTGCGGGCTCCGAGACCTATAAGCAACTGGCGATCTTCGGCGATATCTTCGAACGGGTGCGGGCGAATTATGTGACGCCGCCCGACGACAAGTCGCTGGTTGAAAATGCCATTAACGGCATGCTGTCCTCGCTCGACCCGCACTCCTCCTACATGAACGCCGAAGAAGCGCAGGACATGCGCGTGCAAACCAAGGGCGAGTTCGGCGGCCTCGGCATCGAGGTCACCATGGAAAACGATCTGGTCAAGGTGATCACGCCGATTGACGATACGCCGGCCGCCAAGGCTGGTGTACTCGCCGGCGACTATATCGCCAAGATCGACGGCGAGGAGGTCCGCGGCCTGACGCTCAACGACGCCGTCGAGAAGATGCGCGGGCTGGTCAACACGCCGATCAAGCTCACTATCCTGCGCCAGGGCGCCGACAAGCCGATCGAACTGACGGTGGTGCGCGACATCATCAAGGTCAAGGCGGTCAAGTTCCGGGTCGAAAACGACATCGGATACATGAAGATCACCTCCTTTACCGAAAAGACCTATGACGATCTCGAGAATGCCATCGACACCATCAAGAAGCAGGTGCCGAACGACAAGCTCAAGGGCTATGTGCTCGACCTGCGCCTCAATCCGGGCGGTTTGCTCGACCAGGCGGTGAGCGTTTCGGATGCCTTCCTCGACCGTGGCGAGATCGTCTCGACGCGCGGCCGCGATCCGAAGGACGTCAGCCGCTTCGACGCGCGCGCCGGCGATGACATCGGCGGCAAGCCGCTGATCGTGCTCGTCAATGGCGGCTCGGCCAGTGCATCGGAAATCGTTGCCGGCGCGCTGCAGGATCTGCGCCGCGCCACGGTGGTCGGCACGCAATCCTTCGGCAAGGGTTCAGTGCAGACCATCATCCCACTTGGTGAGAACGGGGCGCTGCGGTTGACGACGGCGCTCTATTACACGCCGTCCGGCAAGTCGATCCAGGGCAAGGGTATCACGCCCGACATCAAGGTCGACCAACCGCTGCCGGCGGAACTGCAGGGCAGGGACCTGACGCGCGGCGAATCCGACCTCAAGGGCCACATCAAGGGCGCCGACGAAGGCACGACCGGTTCGGGTTCGGCAGCCTATGTGCCGCCGGAACCGAAGGACGATTTGCAGCTCATCTATGCCGAGCAGCTGCTGCGCGGCCAGAAGACGGATCCGGCGTTCCCGCCGAATCCGCAAAAGGCCGTGTTGAACCAGTAAGGGCGGCAAGCCGGGCCAAACAGGTCTGGCTGCCTGAGCGAAGCGATGCGATGCTGCCGGGGCCGCGAGGCTCCGGCAGTTTGATTCGGGGCTGCGGCCGGCATGCTGCGCGTCAGTGAAGCAAGGGGACGCGCCGACATTTTGGATTTTGCGCCTCCGGAGAAGGTTTACTTCGGGGATGCACGCCGGGGGTGCGGGCTTGGCTGATATCGGCAAGGACATAGAACGACCTCTCGGACAGGCGATCCGGCCGCCGCGCTCAGGCAGCGGGATCAGCGCCGGTGCGGTCGCGGCCGCGCTTGTCGTGCTGTCCGTGGTCGGCGTTTCCAGCGCGATCGCTTTGCGCGACAAGCCATTCCGCAAGCCGCAAGAAGTCGCCGTTTCGGCGCCGAAGATGCCGGCAGCGGCCGAAACCGCCGCGGCGCCGGCCAAGGCGACGCCCGCAACGGAAGCGCCAAGCAACGCAAGCGAACAAACGACAAGCGGGAAGACGGGCGGTCCGCAGATCATCCATGTCCAGACCGAAGAGGGCGACGGTCCGCCCAATGCGGCCATCGTCATCCGCGACCCTTCGACGATCGGCCAGAACCTCAGGATCGCGCACATTCCCGACAAGGCGCTGATCGAGGCCAGCGAAACCGGTTTGTTGCCGATCCGCGCCGCCGACGGCCGGCGCCCGTTCGATGTCTATGCGCGGCCGTGGTCGGGCGCACGCGGTGCACGCGTGGCCCTCGTCATCGGCGGGCTTGCCGTGTCGCAGACCGGCACGCAGGCAGCCATCGCCAAGCTGCCGGCGGAAGTGACGCTGGCCTTCGCGCCGCAAGGCAACAGCATTGGCCGCTGGATGCAGATGGCGCGGCAGAGCGGCCATGAGGTCATCATGCAGGTGCCGCTCGAGCCGTTCGACTATCCGAACGTCAATCCCGGCCGCAACACGCTGACCGTGGCTGCGACGCCGGACGAGAATTTGAAGAATCTACGCTGGGCGCTGTCGCGAACGACCAACTACACCGGCGTCATGAACTATATGGGCGCCCGCTTTTCAGCGGACGCGACGGCGATGGGGCCATTGATGGCCGAGCTTGGCAAGCGTGGTCTCGCCTATGTCGATGACGGTTCCTCGGCGCGCAGCTTGGCACCCGAACTGGCACTGAAGGACGGCGTGCCGTTCGTCGGCGGCGATACGGCGATCGACGCGGTGCAGGACCGCGGCGCCATTTTGAAGAAACTGGATGGGCTGGAAGCGACGGCGCGAGCGAAAGGCTTTGCCGTCGGCATCGGCTCGGCCTTCGACCTGACGGTGGATACCGTGTCTTCCTGGGTGACCGAGGCCAAGAAGCGCGGCATCGAGATCGTGCCGGTTTCGGCGGTGGCGATAGATCCGGAAAAAGGCTGAGATGGCAAAGAACAAGCTCGTTGACGCCGAGACACTGCCCTACCGGCCCTGCGTAGGGGTGATGGTCCTCAATGGCGACGGCCTGGTCTGGGTTGGTCACCGCATTGCCGAGCCGGACAGCGAGTTCGCCGGAACGACACAGCTCTGGCAGATGCCGCAGGGCGGCATCGACGATGGCGAGGAGCCGCTGCCCGCGGCGGCGCGTGAACTCTACGAAGAGACCGGCATGCGCTCGGTGTCGCTGCTGGCCGAGGCGCCGCACTGGATCAACTACGACCTGCCGGCCCATCTGGTCGGTGTCGCCTTCAAGGGACGATATCGCGGCCAGACGCAGAAATGGTTTGCCTTCCGCTTCCACGGCGACGAAAGCGAGATCGAGATCAATCCGCCGCCGGGTGGCCACAAGGCCGAGTTCGACCGGTGGGCGTGGCGGCCGATGCTGGAATTGCCGGGCCTGATCGTGCCGTTCAAGCGCAAGGTTTACGAAGACGTGGTGGCAGCGTTCCGGCACCTGGTGGCGTAGCCGTCGGCCTTCCGCTAAAACAGGTCGGCATGAACGATATCTCCAGCAAATCTCTTCCGCAGACCGTCTCTGTACCGCAGGCTGGCGCCCCGAGCGAGCCGATCAGCGAAGCGGCGGCGGGGGCGATCCTGACCATCGATCTCGGCGCCGTCCGTGAGAATTACCGGCGGCTGAAGGCGCGGCTGGGCGGCGTCAGCTGTGCTGGAGTGGTCAAGGCCGACGGCTACGGGATTGGCGCGGCGCCGGTGGCGGCGGCGCTGATGGCTGAAGGCTGTGACATTTTCTTTGTCGCGCATTTGGCCGGCGGCATCTTGCTGCGCAAGGCGCTCAGCTCAGACCCGGCCATCTATGTGCTGAACGGCATTCCGCCGGGTGCGGAAAGGGAAGCGGTTGCGGCAGGGCTTTGCACCGTACTCAACAGCGCCAGCCAACTCGCGGCATGGCGCGAGATGGCCGGGCGGGTGGGGCGTAAGTTGCCGGCCGCCGTCCAGGTCGACAGCGGCATGTCGCGGCTCGGCATGACGCCGGCGGAGGTGAAAGCGGTGGCGCGGGATCCGCAGGCCTTCGACGGTGTCGAACTGACCTTCGTGATGAGCCATCTCGCCTGCGCCGACGAACCCGAGCAACCGGCCAACGAACGGCAACGGCTGGAATTCGAACGGCTGCGCCGGATGCTGCCGGAAGCGCCGGCTTCCCTTGCCAATTCATCAGGCATTTTTCTCGGGCAGCGCTATCACTACGACCTCGTCCGTCCGGGTGCCGCTCTCTACGGCATCAATCCGACGCCGGCGAAGGACAATCCGATGCTGCCGGTGGTGCGATTGCAAGCCAAGGTCATCCAGACGCGGATATTGGAGGCCGGCGCCGGTGTCGGCTACGGTCACACTTTCCATGCCAAGGCTCCGCTTGCCGCGGCGACGATTTCGCTCGGCTATGGCGATGGCTGGCATCGACGCGCCGCTTCCTCCGCCTGGTTCGAAAATGTGCGGCTGCCCTTCGTCGGCCGGATTTCGATGGATACGATCATCCTCGACATTTCCGCGCTGCCGCCCGGCAGGCTGAAGGCCGGCGACCTCGTCGAACTCATCGGGCCGTCGTCGCAGACGGTGGACCAGGTAGCCGGCCATGCCGGCACCATCGGCTACGAGGTCTTGACCAGCCTCGGCCACCGTTTCCATCGGCGCTATGTGAATGGCTAGGACGCAAGCTTGTTGTCCTTACGCATGTCTTTTCCCTAAGCATCGGCACTTGGCTGACGCCGCAGAATCCGGCAGACAGAAGGCGGCGATGATCCCGGTCTCGGACCCTGACGAGACGTCGTTGCGGAGAACCAAACGATGAAGATCTTCGTGCTGGGCGGCGGCGTGATCGGGGTCACCTCCGCCTATTTTCTTGCCGAGGCCGGCCATCAGGTGACGGTGATCGATCGCCAGAAAGGCCCGGCGCTGGAAACCAGCTTTGCCAATGCCGGCGAGATCTCGCCCGGGTATGCCTCGCCCTGGGCCGGGCCCGGCGTTCCGCTGAAGGCCATCAAATGGCTTTTGATGAAGCACGGTCCGCTGGTGGTGCGGCCGGCGCTCGATCCGCATATGTGGATATGGCTGGTCAAGATGCTGCGCAATTGCACGGCTGAACGCTACGCGCTGAACAAGGCGCGCATGGTGCCGCTGGCCGAGTACAGCCGCGACACGCTGAAGGCGCTGCGCGAGGCGACCGGCATCGCCTACGACGAGCGCGCCAAGGGCACGCTGCAGCTCTTCCGAACGCAAAAGCAGCTCGACGGCGTCGGCGGCGATGTCGAGGTGCTGAAGGCCTATGGCGTCCCCTACGAGGTCCTCGACCCCGACGGCTGCATTGCGGCCGAGCCTGGGCTGGCCGGCGTGCGCGAAAAATTCGTCGGTGGCCTGCGGTTGCCCGGCGACGAAACCGGCGACTGCAAGATGTTCACCGACAGGCTTGCCGAGCTTTGCGCGGCACGCGGCGTCACCTTCGAATACGACACGGAGATACGGCGCGTCGTCAAGAAGCGTGATCGCATCACCAACATCAGCACCAGCAAGGGCTGGATGGTCGCTGATGCCTATGTGATGGCGATGGGCAGCTATTCGGCGCGGTTCATGCGCATGCTGAAGCGGCCCATCCCGGTCTATCCGGTCAAGGGCTATTCGATCACCCTGCCGATCAAGGACGCCGCCGCGGCACCGGTCTCGACCGTCATGGACGAGAGCTACAAGGTAGCGATCACCCGGCTCGGCGACCGTATCCGGGTCGGCGGCACGGCGGAGATTTCCGGCTTCGACCTGCGGCTGCACGAATCGCGGCGGCGCACGCTCGAACATTCGGTCGGCGACCTGTTTCCGGGCAGCGGCGACATGCGATCGGCGACCTTCTGGTGCGGGCTGCGGCCAATGACACCGGACGGGCCGCCGCTGATCGGCCGCACCGATTTCTCCAATCTCTATCTCAACACCGGCCATGGGACACTCGGCTGGACCATGGCCTGCGGCTCGGCCAAGGTTCTAGCCGACATCATCTCCAGCCGGGTGCCAGACGTCGGCGATCTCGGGCCGGGACGATACGCCAAGTAAGACCCCCAGCAGCTTAAGACAGCCAACGGCCGATACGCTTCACGCGAACAAACCCCTGTCCCGTTCGACGGCCTTGGTGATGAAGCTTGAGACGATCTGGACGCGGCGCAGCGGTCTGACCGATTCATGATAGACCAGCCAGTAGGCGCGGCGGATGGGTGCGACGATATCGAGAGGCACTAACTCCGGCATCGAGCGGGCAACGAAGGTGTGCAGGATGCCGATGCCGGCGCCGGAACGCACCGCTTCGGCCTGGCCGAGCGCTGAGGAAATGGCGAAGCTGGTGCGCCAGTCGGCGCTGAATTCGGCCGCGTAGTCGAGCGAGGGACTGACGATCAGGTCCGGCACGTAGCCGATCAGCGTGTGCTGCCCTAGCTCGGCGGCGGTTCCGGGCAGGCCATGCGTGTCGGCGTAGGCCCGCGACGCGAACAGGCCGAGCGTGTAGTCGACTAGCTTTCCCGCCACCAGGCGGCCTTCCGTCGGCCGTTCGACGGTGATGGCAATGTCGGCCTCGCGCCGGGATAACGAGAAGGAGCGCGGTACCGGCACCAACTGGATGGTGAGTTCACGGTGCAGAGCGGTCAGCGCGCCGAGGCGCCTGGCCAGGAAGGCGACGCCAAAACCGTCCGGCGCGCCGATCCGCACGGTGCCCGAGACGTCGTCGCCTTCGCCTGAAACAGTCGAGCGCGCGGCGATCATGTCGCCCTCCATGCGTTCGGCGATCTCGAGGAAACGCTCGCCCGCCGGCGTCAGCTCGCTGCCGGTGGTAAGCCGGCGAAACAGTTTTGTCCTGAGCGCATCCTCGAGGGCGGCAATGCGGCGCGAGACGGTGGCGTGATTGAGCTCCAGCCGCCTGGCGGCGCCGAGGATCTGGCCGGCCCGCGCCACGGCAAGGAAGATGCGAGCGTCATCCCAGTTCATGGGGATGGTCCGTTTCGATAGGGAGCGCCGCGTTCCCGCCCACCCCCCTCTGGCCTGCCGGCCATCTCCCCCGCAAGGGGGGAGATCGGATGCCGGGTCGGCTTTCGCCAATCTCCAACGTCGCAAAAAGGGCGGTAAGGCCGAAGCCGCCAATCTCCCCCCTTGCGGGGGAGATGTCCGGCAGGACAGAGGGGGGTGTGAAGAAACTCAACTCAGCAATCCAAGCGATAGGAGTACACTCCCTACCATTTGCGCCATTTGATGCACAGGCACCTCTCGCACTCTATTTTATGCACAACGGTTGCGTTTTCGCTCGCGTTGCCATCGCTCCCGCAAAGGCGGACAATGCCTCATCACGAACCAGGGAGAGAGATCATGATCGAATATGGTCATTTCATCGGCGGCAAGCGTGTCGCAGGAACCAGCGGCCGCAAGCAGGACGTCATGCAGCCGATGGACGGCACGGTGCGCGGCACGGTGGCGTTGGCTTCGCAGGCGGAATTGCGCGCGGCGGTCGAAAACGCCAAGGCGGCACAGCCCGGCTGGGCGGCGACCAACCCGCAGCGGCGCGTGCGCGTCTTGATGCGATTCCTCGAGCTGGTCGCCAAGGAGTATGACGCGCTGGCCGAGATATTGGCGCGCGAACACGGCAAGACCATCGCCGACGCCAAGGGCGACATCCAGCGTGGCCTCGAAGTGGTCGAGGTCTGCATCGGTGCGCCGCATATGATGAAGGGCGAGTTCACCGATGGCGCCGGCCCCGGCATCGACGTCTATTCGATGCGCCAGCCGCTCGGCGTCGTCGCCGGCATCACACCATTCAATTTTCCGGCGATGATCCCGTTGTGGAAGATCGCGCCGGCCATCGCCTGCGGCAATGCCTACATCCTCAAGCCGTCGGAGCGCGATCCGGGCGTGCCGATGCGGATTGCCGAACTGTTCATAGAGGCCGGCCTGCCGGCCGGCATCCTTAATGTCGTCAACGGCGACAAGGAAGTGGTCGACGCCATCCTCGACGATCCCGACATCAAGGCTATCGGTTTCGTCGGCTCGACACCGATCGCCCAGTACATCTATTCGCGCGGCTGCGCGGCCGGCAAGCGCGTGCAGTGCTTCGGCGGCGCCAAGAACCACATGATCATCATGCCCGATGCCGACATGGACCAGACCGTCGACGCGCTGATCGGCGCCGGCTACGGCTCGGCCGGCGAGCGCTGCATGGCGATCTCGGTGGCCGTCCCGGTCGGCAACGACACCGCCAACCGGCTAATGGAAAAACTGGTGCCGCGCGTCGAGAGCCTGAAGGTCGGTCCGTCGACGGATTCTTCCGCCGATTTCGGCCCGTTGGTCACGGCGCAGGCGCTGGAGCGGGTCAAGTCCTATGTCGACACCGGCGTCAAGGAAGGCGCCAAGCTGGTCGTCGACGGCCGCGGCTTTTCCATGCAGGGCTACGAGAACGGCTACTATATGGGCGGCTGCCTGTTCGACAATGTGACCGCCGACATGCGCATCTACAAGGAAGAGATTTTCGGGCCGGTGCTATCGGTGGTGCGCGCACCGACCTACGAGAACGCCATCAAGCTCGCCAACGAGCACGAGATGGGCAATGGCGTCGCCATCTTCACCCGCGACGGCGACGCGGCGCGCGACTTCGCCTCGCGGGTCCAGGTCGGCATGGTCGGCATCAACGTGCCGATCCCGGTGCCGATCGCCTACTACACCTTTGGCGGCTGGAAGGCGTCCTCCTTCGGCGACCTCAACCAGCACGGGCCGGACGCGTTCCGCTTCTACACCAAGACCAAGACGGTGACGTCGCGCTGGCCGTCCGGCGTGAAGGATGGCGCCGAGTTCGTCATTCCGACGATGAATTAGCCGGACGGTTTTCTGTCTGCGCGTCCTCGCCTTCGGCGGCGCGCGCGCGGGCCGGCGTGAAGGATGGCGCCGAGTTCGTCATCCCGACGATGAACTGATCCAGATCGCGGAAAGCAAAAGAAGGCCTGGGCTCGACCCGGGCCTTTTTTGTCGCGGTCTTCATCGGCATGAACACTAATGTGATGGAACCAAGAAGGCAGCAATCTTCTTAGGTTCCAGTCCTGCCGCGAAGGAGACGCTGGCAGATCAACCAACGGCGCTGGTGACGGCTCCGGGGCATATCGTCCGGCGCAAAGGAGGTGTCAGATGACACGTCTCATGGCGACTATAGCTTGCGCGGCAATGGCCCTTTCCGCCGCCCCGGCAACGGCTGCCGAGCAATGTGCGGCACGCGCCGATATGGTCAAGGCGCTCGGCGAGAAGTTTCATGAAAACCCGAGCGCGGTCGGCGTCGTCAATCCGAATGTGGTGCTTGAAGTTTTCGTTTCCGACAAGGGCACCTGGACCATCCTCGCCAGCGATACAAAAGGTCAAAGCTGCGTGATTTCAGTCGGCGAAGGCTGGGAGAGCGCGATGACGATAGCGGCGCTGCCCGGTATCTGAAGTAGGCCTTTCCTATTCACCTGGCCGCAGCCTCGGCACGGCAGCCGGGCTGCGGCCTTATTCTCGGCGACTTTGAAACGGATCTCCCCGCGCCCGCTTGAGGCGCGCACGGCTTGCTATTTTTCGATAGCGATACCATATATGGGAACATAGCGAGAACATCTAGAATTGATCGCTGACGGCAGACCGGAACACGGAAAGGAGCGACGCGATGATGACGTCGGAACCGGCCTGGATCGCTCCGGCAAAATGAGGCCGTCAATCACCTCCCTTTGCCGGATCGTGATGGCAAAGGAGGTGCCCTATGGCACGCAAATCGCTGTTAGGATGGGTGAAGACCGTAGCTTTTGCTGGCTTATTCGCGGTGGGTACGAATGCCGCGAGCGCCCAATATCAATACTGCGTTGAACATGCCGACCTCGTCGCCCACCTGACTGAGAATTTCCAGGAAAAACAGTTTGCTCTCGGACTGATCGGTCAGGAGGCGGTCATGGAAGTTTTTGTCGCCGATAGCGGAAGCTGGACGGTCATCGTGACCGACGTCGCCGGCAGAAGCTGCATTGTCGCAGCCGGCGAAAATTGGGAAAGCGTGGAGGCCCTGCCCGGCCAAAACTCATGAGGGAGCGGGCGGCGTCAGCGCGTCGCGGCCGCCTCGGCATGGCCGCGCAGCAGTGTCATCAGCCGCTTGGCGTCCTTGGCCGCGGCCTCTTCGTCGCCGGCGAGGATCGAGCGGATCAGCGCAACATGGTGCTCGGCGGATTCGGCCAAGCCGGTGTCGGCCTTGTAGCGGAACCAGAAGCGACGGCTGTGGGTTTGCAAGGGTGCCGCCAGGCGCGCGGCGAACGGGTTGTCGGCAGCCAGCGCCAGCGCTTCGTCGAGCGCCTTGTCGGCCTGGATGAAGTAAAACACATTTTCCGAAATCACCGCCTTTTGCATGGCAAGGGCAGCGTCATGAAACAGGTCGGCGGCCTCGCGGGTGACGAAGCGGGCGGCCGAGCGGGCAAGCACGACCTCGACGCCACGGCGGGCGTTGAGGACGCGTAGCCAGTCGCCAGGGTGAAGCGGCGCAATGGCGATGCCGGCACGCGGCCGGACCTCAAGCAGCCCCTCCCATGCCAGCCGCTGGATTGCTTCGCGAACGGGCGTGCGGCCGAGGCCGAGCCTGTCGATCAGCGCCCCCTCGGTGATGAAGCTCGCGGGCGCCAGTTCGAGCGTTACGATCATGTGCTCGAGCCTGCGGTAGGCCTTTGCAGTCGCCGGCTCGGAGCCTGGGTTGTCATATACCAATGCGGCGTCTCCTGATATATTGTTGATATATCATATCAGATTCAATGTTGACAGCCGGCTTCTTAAGAAATATACAGCTGATATATCAGATGGAGCGACCGACATGTGGGCCGGAGTCTTCCCCGCCGTTACGACCAAGTTCACCGAGGATGACCGCCTCGACCATGCCGAGATGGAGCGCTGCTTTGCGCTGCAGATGGAGGCCGGCTGCGACGGCATCATCGTCTGTGGCTCGCTTGGCGAAGGACCGATGCTGTCGCATGACGAAAAGATCGCGGTGCTGAAGACCGCGCAGAAGATCGCCGGCAACAAACCGGTGCTGTTGACGGTCAACGAAGCCGGCACACGCGAGGCGGCGGCGATCGCACGCCGCGCCGCAAAAGAAGGCGCCAACGGTTTGATGGTGGTGCCGAGCCCGATCTATCATACCAATGCCGAGGAGACAGTCGCGGCACTCAGCGCCGTCGCCGCGGCCGGCGACCTGCCGGTGATGATCTACTCCAACCGGCTTGCCTACCGCGTCGACGTCACTGTCGACCAGATGGAGGAGCTGGCGAAGGACCAGCGCTTCGCTGCCATCAAGGAGTCCTCCGACGACATCCGTCGCTCGACCGAGATCATCAACCGCCTCGGCGACCGCTACGATCTGTTCACCGGCGTCGACAATCTCGCCTTCGAGGCGCTGTCGGTCGGCGCCATTGGCTGGGTGGCGGGCCTGGTCACCGCGTTCCCGCGCGAGACGGTCGCCATCTACCAGCTGATGAGACAGGGCCGCCGCGAGGAGGCGCTGAAGATCTACCGCTGGTTCCGGCCGCTGCTCGATCTCGACGTATCGACCTATCTGGTGCAGAACATCAAGCTCGCCGAAGTCTTGGCGATCAACACCAACGACCGCGTGCGCATGCCGCGCCAGCCGTTGGCGGGCGAGCGGCGCAAGGCTGTCGAAAAGATCGTCAGGGACGCGCTGGCGGTGCGGCCAGAGCTGCCGACATTCTGATCCAGTCCCTTCGAGGGTATTTGCAGATGTGCAGCGCGGCGCATGGCAATGAATGATAATGCTACGCTCGATGTTGCCATCATTGGTGGCGGCATTATCGGCATCTGCGCCGCCGCCTTTCTGGCCGAGGCGGGCCGAAACGTCACGATTTTCGATCGGACGGGGATCTGCGAGGAAACCAGCTCCGGCAATGCCGCTGCCTTTGCCTTCTCCGATGTGCTGCCGCTGGCTCACAAGGGCATGATCAGGCAGTTGCCGAAATGGCTCGCCGACCCGCTCGGCCCGCTCAGCATTCCGCCCGCCTATTTGCTGAAGCTGTTGCCCTGGCTGGTCCGCTTCTGGCGCGCCGGCCGAAGCGACCGCTATGAAGCCGGCCTTGCTGCGCAGGCCGGGATGATGAAGCTCGCCGAGGCGGAATGGATGGGCTTGCTCGACCGTTCCGGCACACGGCCGATGCTGCACGAGGACGGCTCGCTCGAACTCTATGACAGCGAGGCCGAGTTCAAGGCGTCGCTGCCCGGCTGGGCGGCAAGACAGCGCTTCGGCATCGGCTTCAGCCATGTCGAGGGCAGCGCTCTCGCCGCCTTGCAGCCCGGTCTGTCGCCGCGCTTCGTCAAGGGAACGTTCGTGCCGGGGTGGAAAACCGTCGCCGATCCCAAGCTGCTTGGAAAGGCCTTGTGGGCCTATGCCGAGGGGTTGGGCGCGGGGTTCGAAAAGGCCCGGATCGAGCGTGTCGAGGCGGGACAGGACGGCGCGATCCTGACCACGGCCGACGGCACGCGGCGAGGGGCGAAGCATCTCGTCATCGCTGCCGGGGCCTGGTCGCATCTGCTGGCGAGACATCTCGGCGACGGAATCCCGCTGGAGACCGAGCGTGGCTACAACACGACGTTGTCGAAGACTGCCTTCGACGTAAAGCGACAATTGATCTTCTCCGGGCATGGCTTCGTCATCACGCCGCTCGATACGGGCCTGCGGGTCGGTGGTGCGGTCGAACTCGGCGGCCTTGAGAGGCCGCCCAATTATGCGCGCTCGAAAGCGCTGCTCGAAAAGGCGCAGAAATTCCTGCCGGGACTGGATCCGGCCAATGGCCGCGAATGGATGGGGTTCCGGCCGTCGCTGCCGGATTCGCTGCCGGTGGTCGGACGTTCGCAACAAACGCCGTCGGTGGTGTACGGTTTCGGCCATGGTCACCTCGGGCTGACCCAGGCTGCGGCGACCGGGCGCTTGATCCGCGAGCTCGTTCTCGGGCAGAATCCATCGCTCGATCTCGGCCCGTTCAGCCCGCAACGGTTTTGAGTTCGACGATATTCAGTTGGAAGCCGGCATGGCCAAGAATTCCTTCTTCTGCATAGACGGCCACACCTGCGGCAATCCGGTGCGGCTGGTCGCCGGCGGCGGACCGCTGCTCAACGGCTCGACGATGATGGAGCGGCGAGCGCATTTCCTGGCCGAATATGACTGGATCCGCACCGGCCTGATGTTTGAGCCGCGCGGCCATGACGTGATGTCCGGCTCGATCCTCTATCCGCCGACGCGTGAGGATTGCGACATCGCCATCCTGTTCATCGAGACCTCGGGCTGTCTGCCGATGTGCGGCCACGGCACCATCGGCACTGTGACCTTTGCCGTCGAAAATGGATTGATCAAGCCGAAGACGCCGGGCGTGCTCAGGCTGGATACGCCGGCGGGCCTGGTCGTCGCCGAGTACAAGCAGGTCGGCGACTATGTCGAGGAGGTGCGCATCACCAATGTGCCGTCGTTCCTCTATGCCGAGGGACTGACGGTCGAATGCCCCGGGCTCGGCGAGATCAGCGTCGATGTCGCCTATGGCGGCAATTTCTATGCCATCGTCGAACCGCAAAAGAACTATCGCGACATGGCCGATCATTCGGCCGGCGACCTGATCGCCTGGAGCCCGGTGGTGCGGCAGCGGCTCAACGAGAAATATTCCTTCGTCCACCCGGAGAATCCCGGCATCGACAAGCTGTCGCACATATTGTGGACCGGTGCGCCGACCAACCCGCAAGCCGATGCCCGCAACGCCGTGTTCTACGGCGACAAGGCAATCGACCGCTCGCCCTGCGGAACCGGCACCTCGGCGCGGATGGCGCAGCTTCACGCCAAGGGCAAGCTTGGGGTAGGCGACGACTTCGTCCATGAATCGATCATCGGTTCGCTGTTCAAGGGCAGGGTGGAGAAAGAGGTCACCGTCGCCGGCAAGCCGGCAATCATTCCGTCGATTGGCGGCTGGGCACGAATGACCGGATTGAACACGATCTTCATCGACGACCGCGACCCGTTCGCGCACGGCTTCGTCGTCAAATAAGGAAAATCGCTGACGCAGGGGAAAGAAAGAGAGCGCAAGCGGATTGACGTCAACGGCGCAACGATCCCGCTCATCAACTTATTTTGACGGCGATTTCTTCGAAATGGAGTGCATGCTGCGATTGAATCGTCAAAGACATTGCGTTAGGCCAATGGTAGGGTCCTCGATAGTCCAGGGGTCGGACGGGAACAAAACGGGCAATCGGATGGCGTGCGGCGAAAACACGCATAACCATCGAAAAATCACGTTGCAATCCGGGCTCGAAACTTTACGACTAGGGGAAATACGAAAAGGAATGCGTCTGCATGGGCGACATTCCAGGGGAGCCACGACAGCATGCAGTATTTTGTCCAGCAGCTTATCAATGGGCTGACGCTGGGATCGATCTATGGGCTGATCGCGATCGGCTATACGATGGTCTACGGCATCATCGGCATGATCAATTTCGCCCATGGCGACATTTTCATGATCGGCGCTTTCACCGCGCTCATCGTTTTCCTTATCCTCGGTGCGTTGTTCTATTCGTTGCCGATCGTCGTTGCGCTGCTGATCATGATGATCGTCGCGATGCTGCTGACCAGCCTGTATAATTGGACGATCGAGAAGGTCGCCTACCGGCCTTTGCGCGGTTCATTCCGGCTGGCGCCGCTGATCACCGCGATTGGCATGTCGATTGCGCTGTCCAATTTCGTTCAGGTGACGCAAGGGCCGCGCAACAAGCCGGTCCCGCCAATGGTGTCCAAGGTCTACAACATCGAAGGCATCAGCGTCTCGCTGAAGCAGATCATCATCGTCCTGGTCACCATAGTCCTGCTGGCGCTGTTCTGGTACCTGGTCAACAAGACCTCGCTCGGCCGGGCGCAGCGCGCTTGCGAGCAGGACCGCAAGATGGCGGCGCTGCTTGGCATCGACGTCGACCGCACCATCTCGATCACCTTCATCATGGGCGCCGCCCTTGCCGCCGTCGCCGGCACGTTGTTCCTGATGTACTACGGTGTGGTGGTGTTTTCCGACGGCTTTACGCCCGGTGTGAAGGCATTTACTGCCGCGGTGCTCGGCGGCATCGGCTCACTGCCCGGCGCCGTGCTCGGCGGGCTGATGATTGGCTTCATCGAAAGCATGTGGTCGGCTTATTTCTCGATCGATTACAAGGACGTCGCCGCCTTCTCCATCCTGGCGATCGTGCTGATCTTCCTGCCTTCCGGCATTCTCGGCCGGCCAGAAGTCGAAAAGGTCTGAGTTCATGGCGGTCACCGTATCTCCGGAAAACACCGTCGTCGCCACCCCGGTCCAGCGCGCTTTTCGCGAAGCGCTCTATGCCGGCGCCATCTCGCTTGGCCTGTTCGTGCTGTTCATCGGCCTGAAGACCGACCAGAACATCTCCAACGAACTGATCCTGTTGCAGCGCTGGGGCTTGCTCGCCGGCGTCGTGATCGCCACTATGGCCGGACGCTTCCTTTACGTCGCCTATGGCCAACCTTTCCTGGCGAACCAGAAGATCATCGACGTCGCCACCGGCCTGCTGCCGGTCAGCCTGGCTTCGCGATTCTTCCGCCTTCCCGCGTTCATCGTGGCGGTCGCCGTCGCCGTTATTCTGCTGGCGCTCAGCGGCTTCCTGACCGAGGCCTTAGGGCCGGAACTTTCCGATTTTGTGCGGTTCCTGCGGGCGCTTGCAATCATCTATGCGCTGGCCTGGCTGATTTATCGTTTCCGGGCCTTCATTCATGCTCATTTCTCGGCATTGGGCATAACCGCACTGGCGCTCTACCCGATCGTCGTGGTGTTGGTGCTGGCGCTATATGCCGGGTCCATGGCGGTCGGTTTCCAGGGTTCGCTGAAGTATGTCGACAATTTCGGCATCCAGATCCTGATCTACGTGATGCTGGCCTGGGGGTTGAATATCGTTATTGGCTTGGCCGGCCT
Source organism: Mesorhizobium sp. M0991 (assembly GCF_040318915.1). Classification (NCBI taxonomy): domain Bacteria; kingdom Pseudomonadati; phylum Pseudomonadota; class Alphaproteobacteria; order Hyphomicrobiales; family Phyllobacteriaceae; genus Mesorhizobium; species Mesorhizobium sp. M0991. The sequence goes on along the minus strand of NZ_JAMYNE010000012.1, from coordinate 80,751 downwards.
GCTCGACCTCGGCTATGTCGCCTTCTACGCTGTCGGTGCCTATGCCTATGCGCTGCTCGGCACGCATTACGGCCTTTCCTTCTGGATCCTGCTGCCCGCCGCCGGCATGATGGCTGCATTCTGGGGCGTCATGCTGGGCTTCCCGGTGCTGCGCCTGCGCGGTGACTATCTGGCGATCGTGACGCTCGCTTTCGGCGAGATCATAAGGCTAGTGATCATCAACTGGCGCGAATTGACCAACGGCTCGGCCGGGATTTCCGGCATCCCGAAGGTCTCGTTCTTCGGCCTGATGTCGTTCAACGTCTCCGACCCGAACTACATCTCCAAGGTGCTCGGCATCGCGCAGTCCGGCGCCTACTACAAGATCTTCCTCTACTACCTAATCCTTGGACTCTGCCTGCTGACCGCCTTCGTCACGGTGAGGCTCAGGCGGCTGCCGGTCGGCCGCGCCTGGGAAGCGCTGCGCGAAGACGAGATCGCCTGCCGCTCGCTCGGCATCAACACCACCACCACCAAGCTCACGGCCTTTGCCACGGGCGCGATGTTCGGCGGCTTCGCCGGCTCGTTCTTCGCCGCGCGGCAAGGCTTCGTCAGCCCGGAATCCTTCGTCTTCCTGGAATCGGCGATCATCCTTGCCATCGTCGTGCTTGGCGGCATGGGCTCGCTGGTCGGCATTGCCGTCGCGGCCATGGTGATGATCGGCGGCACCGAAATCCTGCGCGAACTGGATTTCCTCAAGACCGGCCTGAGTTGGGGCAACATCAAGGTCATACCCGGGTTTGGCCCCGACTTCACGCCGGAACTTTATCGCATGCTGTTGTTCGGCATGGCCATGGTCATCGTCATGCTGTGGAAGCCGCGTGGCTTCGTCGGCAGCCGCGAGCCGACGGCCTTCCTCAAGGTGCGCAGGGCGGTGTCCGGGTCCTTCACCAAGGAGGGACACGGCTGATGAACGCGAGCCCCTCCGTGAACAATGCCATCCTGCAGGTCGAGCATCTGTCGATGAAGTTCGGCGGTCTCGTCGCCATCGGCGATTTGTCATTCCAGGCCAAACGTGGCGAGATCACCGCTCTGATCGGTCCCAACGGCGCCGGCAAGACCACCGTGTTCAATTGCATCACCGGTTTCTACAAGCCGTCGGAAGGCATGATCACGCTCAACCGGCGCGACGGCTCGACCTTCCTGCTCGAACGCTTGCCGAACCATGAGATCCCGGCGCGTGCCAAGGTGGCGCGCACCTTCCAGAATATCCGCCTGTTCTCGGGCATGACGCTGCTGGAGAACCTTCTGGTCGCCCAGCACAACAAGCTGATGAAGGCGTCCGGCTATACTATTCTCGGCCTGTTCGGCTATAGCGGATACAGACAGGCTTCGGCGGAATCGGTTGAACTGGCCGAGCACTGGCTGGAGAAGGCCGATCTCGTCGACCGCGCCGACGATCCTGCCGGCGATCTGCCATATGGCGCGCAGCGACGGCTCGAAATTGCTCGCGCCATGTGCACCGGCCCTGAGCTTCTGTGCCTCGACGAGCCGGCTGCCGGCCTTAATCCGAAGGAATCGGCGGCGCTCAATGCGCTGTTGATGGACATCAAGGACAACACCGGTACGTCGATCCTGTTGATCGAGCACGACATGGCGGTGGTTATGCAGATTTCAGACCATGTCGTCGTGCTCGAATACGGGCGCAAGATCTCCGACGGCAACCCGCAATCGGTACGAACCGACCCGCGCGTCATCGCCGCCTATCTCGGCGTTGAAGACGAGGACGTCGAGACGGTACTGACCGAAGTCGGCGACGAGGACGTCATCGAGCAATTGGATACCGGTCCGGATGCCGCGCATGGACCGGGCACATCGTCTTCCTATCTTGCCGGACCGGTGGCCGATACGGTCGGCCATAGCGAGGGCGAACGCGTCACAGTGTCAAAGGGCGCTTCGAAGGCCGGGCAGATCGATGCAAGGTCGAGCGCTGCTGCAAAGTCCGGATCGCCGGCCAAAGCCAAATCGGCCGCGAAATCTTCCACGGCAAAGCCGGGCAAGGCTCCGGCGAAGTCGAAAACTCCCGGCACCTCTAATCGGCGTGGGGGGCGGAAATAATGGCCGGCACAACGCTGCTCGATATCAAGGGCGTCCAGACCTACTACGGCAACATCAGGGCGCTGAACGGCGTCGACGTCACCGTCAAACAGGGCGAGATCGTGGCGCTGATCGGCGCCAACGGCGCCGGCAAGTCGACACTGATGATGACCATTTTCGGTGCTCCGCGCGCTCGTGCCGGCACTATCACTTTCGCCGGCACCGATATCACCCAGATGCCGACCCACGAGATCGCGCGCATGCGTATCGCGCAGTCGCCGGAGGGCCGGCGCATCTTTCCGCGCATGACGGTGATGGAAAACCTGCAGATGGGCGCCAGCCTCGACGGTCTCAAGCATTACGACGAGGACGTCGAAAGGGTCTTCACGCTGTTCCCGCGGCTCAAGGAACGCGTCGGCCAACGTGGCGGCACGCTTTCGGGCGGCGAGCAGCAGATGCTGTCGATCGGCCGCGCGCTGATGGCAAGGCCGAAGCTGCTCTTGCTGGATGAGCCGTCGCTAGGCCTGGCGCCGCTGATCGTCAAGCAGATCTTCGACGCCATTCGCGAGCTAAACCGCACGCAGGGACTGACCGTGTTCCTGGTCGAGCAGAACGCCTTCGGCGCACTGAAGCTCGCCACGCGCGGCTATGTCATGGTCAACGGCAATGTGACGATGAGCGGCACCGGCAAGGAACTGCTCGCCAATCCGGAAGTGCGCGCCGCCTACCTCGAGGGCGGCCATCACTGAGTTTCAGGAGTCTTCATCATGCAGGGCATTCTTTATGAGGAACCCTCGATTTGGCAGTTCTTTTTCGTCACCTGCCTGCTCGGTGGCTGGGCGGCCTGGATGACGGGCAAGGCGTGTGCCCAAACATGGCGCAGCTTCGCCCAGCTATTCGCCTATATGCTGGGGCTCGGCATCGGCGTAAGATTCATCCATCATGCGCTGTTCGGCGGAACGATGTTTTCGCTGCATTACTACGTGGTCGACACCATCGTGCTGATGATATTGGGCTTCATTGGCTACCAATACACGCGCACCAACCAGATGGTAACGCAGTATAATTGGCTTTACGAAAGAGCCTCTCTTTTGAGCTGGAAACCAAAAGGTTGACATTTATCATTAACGGCGTTTCAGGGATGAATCGGCGTGACAAGTGCCTGAAAATCGGCAAAGTACTCTTTCTGCGAGCAAGAGTGGGCATCGCATGAAAGCAACATCCACGCCCACTCGGTAAATGGGAGCGTTTCAATGAAAAAGTCACTTTTGTCCGCCGTCGCCCTGGCCGCGCTTGTCGCGTTCAGCGGCAACGCGTGGGCTGACATCCTGATCGGCGTTGCCGGTCCGATCACCGGTCCGAACGCAGCGTTCGGCGCCCAGCTTCAGAAGGGTGCCGAACAGGCAGTCGCCGATATCAATGCGGCGGGCGGCGTTCTTGGCCAGCAGCTGAAGCTTGAAGTCGGCGACGACGTCTCCGATCCCAAGCAAGGCATCTCGGTCGCCAACAAGTTCGTCGCCGACGGCGTCAAGTACGTCGATGGCCACTTCAACTCCGGCGTCTCGATTCCGGCGTCGGAAGTCTACGCCGAGAACGGCATCCTTGAGATCACGCCGGCCGCGACCAATCCGAAGCTCACCGAACGTGGCATGTGGAACACCTTCCGCACCTGCGGACGCGACGATCAGCAGGGCAAGGTCGCTGGCGACTATCTCGCCGCGAACTTCAAGGATGCCAAGATCGCTGTCATCCATGACAAGACGCCTTATGGCCAGGGCCTCGCCGACGAAACCAAGAAGGCGCTCGCAGCCAACGGCGTGACTGAGGCCATGTATGAAGGCATCAATGTCGGCGACAAGGATTTCTCGGCCCTCATCGCCAAGATGAAGGACGCGGGCGTCTCGGTCGTCTACTATGGCGGCCTGCACACCGAAGCCGGCCTGATCATACGCCAGCTCGCTGACCAGGGCCTCAAGGCAACCTTCATGTCCGGCGACGGCATCGTGTCGAACGAATTGGCCTCCATCGCCGGCGACGCCGTCGAGGGCACGCTGATGACGTTCGCTCCGGATCCGCGCAAGAATCCGAACGCCAAGGAACTCGTCGAGAAGTTCCGTGCGGCCGGCTTCGAGCCTGAGGCCTATACCCTCTACTCCTACGCCGCGATGGAAATCATCGCGGCCGCCATCACCAAGACCGGTTCAGCCGACGACGCTCAGAAGGTAGCCGAGACCATCAAGTCGGCCGGCCCCTGGAAGACCGCGATCGGCGAGATCGGCTACGACGCAAAGGGCGATATCACCCGTCCGGACTACGTCATGTACACCTGGAAGAAGGGTGACGACGGCAAGTACACCTATGTCGAGAACGCACCCGGCAAATAACCGGACGTTGCTACATGAAAATGCCCGGCGCCTCGCGCCGGGCATTTTTCATGGGGGTTTCCCGAACGCTTGGATCGGAACTGCCCAGGCGTTCTCCGGATCGACACGCAATGCGTCGACGCGATAGATCAAACTAAATCGATTTAATCCTCTTTTCGATTTTGTTTGCACTGCAGCATTTTCGCGTTAATCATGTCGTCAGTTTCCTTACCCTCCGCGTCCGGAGCCTTGTCCTTGGCAATCTCGAAGATTCTTGTCGCCAACCGCTCCGAAATAGCCATCCGCGTCTTCCGCGCGGCCAATGAGCTCGGCCTCAAAACTGTGGCGATCTGGGCAGAGGAGGACAAATACTCGCTGCATCGCTTCAAGGCCGACGAAAGCTACCAGGTCGGCCGCGGGCCGCACCTGACCAGGGATATGGGGCCGATCGAAAGCTATCTGTCGATCGAGGAGGTTATCCGCGTCGCCAGGCTTTCGGGCGCCGATGCCATCCATCCGGGTTACGGGCTGCTGTCGGAGAGCCCGGAATTCGCCGAGGCCTGTGCCAAGGCCGGCATCATCTTCATCGGACCAAAGCCCGATACGATGCGCCGGCTGGGCAACAAGGTCGCCGCCCGCAATCTCGCAATCGAAGTCGGTGTGCCGGTAATTCCCGCTACCGATCCCTTGCCGGACGACATGGCGGCGGTAAAGGAACTCGCCAAGACGATCGGCTACCCGGTGATGCTCAAGGCGTCGTGGGGCGGCGGCGGCCGCGGCATGCGCGCCATCCGCTCCGAGGCCGATCTCGCCCGCGAGGTGATGGAAGGCAAGCGTGAGGCGAAGGCGGCTTTCGGCAAGGACGAGGTCTATCTCGAGAAGCTGATCGAGCGCGCACGCCATGTCGAGGTGCAGGTGCTGGGCGACCGCCAAGGCAACGCCGTGCACCTGTTCGAGCGCGATTGTTCGATCCAGCGCCGCAACCAGAAAGTGGTCGAGCGGGCGCCGGCGCCGTATCTTGAAATGCCACAGCGCGAGGAGCTTTGCGGCTACGCGCTGAGGATCGCGCGCGAAACCAGCTATATCGGCGCCGGCACGGTCGAGTTCTTGCAGGATGCCGATACCGGAAAATTCTATTTCATCGAGGTCAATCCGCGTATCCAGGTCGAGCACACCGTCACCGAACAGGTGACCGGCATCGACATCGTCAAGGCGCAGATCCATATCCTCGACGGCTTTGCCATCGGCACGGCGGAATCGGGCGTTCCGGCGCAGAAGGACATCAGGCTCAACGGTCACGCACTGCAGTGCCGCATCACCACTGAAGATCCCGAGCATAATTTCATCCCCGACTATGGCCGCATCACCGCCTATCGCGGTGCCACCGGCTTCGGTATCCGCCTTGATGGCGGCACCGCCTATTCGGGCGCGGTCATCACCCGCTTCTACGATCCGCTGCTGGAAAAGGTGACGGCGTGGGCGCCGACGCCGGCCGAGACCATCGCCCGCATGAACCGGGCGCTGCGCGAATTCCGGATCCGCGGCGTGGCGACCAATCTCACCTTCCTCGAGGCGATCATCAATCACCCGAGCTTCGCCGACAATTCCTACACCACCAAGTTCATCGACACGACGCCGGAACTGTTCGCCAGTGTGAAGCGGCAGGACCGCGCGACCAAGCTGCTCAACTATCTTGCCGACGTTTCGGTCAATGGTCATCCCGAGACGCGCGGCCGGCCGCAGCCAAAGGCCGATGCGGCGCCACCAGTGGTGCCATATCTCAACGGCAATGTGCCTCAAGGCAGCAAGCAGAAGCTCGACGTGCTCGGGCCGGAGAAATTCGCCGCGTGGATGCGCGAGCAAAAAGAGGTGCTGGTCACCGACACGACAATGCGCGACGGGCATCAATCCCTGCTCGCGACGCGTGTGCGCACCTATGACGTCGCCGGCATTGCCGGCACCTATGCGCGTGCGTTGCCGCAGCTTTTGTCGCTCGAATGCTGGGGCGGCGCCACATTCGACGTCGCCATGCGCTTTCTCACCGAAGACCCATGGGAGCGGCTGTCGCTGGTGCGCGAGGCAGCACCCAACCTTCTGCTGCAGATGCTCCTGCGCGGTGCCAATGGCGTTGGCTATACCAACTATCCCGACAATGTCGTGCAGCATTTCGTCAAGCAGGCTGCGGCCGGCGGCATCGACCTGTTCCGCGTCTTCGACTGCCTGAACTGGGTCGAGAACATGCGCGTCGCCATGGATGCGGTCGGCGCCGAGGGCAGACTGATCGAAGCGGCTATCTGTTATACCGGCGACATACTCGATCCGGCGCGGGCCAAATACGATCTGAAATATTATGTCGGCCTGGCCGGGGAATTGCAGGCGGCAGGCGCCCATATCATCGCCGTCAAGGATATGGCCGGGCTTTTGAAACCGGCGGCGGCCCGCGTGCTGTTCAAGGCACTGCGCGAGGCGACGGACCTGCCGATCCACTTCCACACCCACGACACATCCGGCCTGTCGGCGGCAACCGTGCTGGCGGCGGTGGAGAGCGGCGTCGACGCCATCGACGCGGCGATGGATTCGCTATCGGGCAACACCTCGCAGCCGTGCCTGGGTTCGATCGTCGAGGCGCTGAAGGGCACCGAGCGCGACCCGGGCCTCGACCCGCAATGGATCAGGAACATCTCGTTCTACTGGGAGGCGGTGCGCAACCAATACGCCGCCTTCGAGAGCGACCTGAAGGGGCCGGCATCGGAGGTCTATCTGCACGAAATGCCGGGCGGGCAGTTCACCAACCTCAAGGAACAGGCGCGCTCGCTCGGGCTGGAGACACGCTGGCACGAAGTGGCGCAGACCTATCACGACGTCAATCTGATGTTCGGCGACATCGTCAAGGTGACGCCGTCATCCAAGGTCGTCGGCGACATGGCTCTGATGATGGTGAGCCAGGACCTGACCGTCGCCGATGTCGAGAATCCGGCGAGGGACATCGCCTTCCCGGATTCGGTGGTGTCGATGTTGCGCGGCGATCTCGGCCAGTCGCCGGGCGGCTGGCCAAAGCCATTGCAGAAGAAGGTGCTGAAGGGCGAAAAGCCGATCACGGTGCGGCCGGGTTCGCTGCTCAAGCCGGCGGATCTCAAGGCCAGCCGCGCGGAGGTCGAGGAAAAGCTCGAGCGCAAGCTCAGTGAGTTCGAGTTCGCGTCGTGGCTGATGTATCCGAAGGTGTTTTCCGATTTTGCCGCCGCGCAGGAGACCTACGGGCCGGTCAGCGTGCTGCCGACGCCGACCTATTTCTACGGCATGAAGCCGGAAGATGAAATTTTCGTCGACATCGAAAAAGGCAAGACGCTGGTGGTGCGCTGCCTTGCCCTGGGCGATGTCGACGAAAAGGGCATGGTCACCGTGTTCTTCGAGCTCAATGGCCAGCCGCGCCGCGTGAAGGTGCCGGACCGGGCGCATGGCGTATCCGCCGCCAAGGCGCGGCGCAAGGCGGAGCCGGGCAACGAGGCGCATGTCGGCGCGCCGATGCCTGGCGTCGTCTCGGCGCTTGCGGTCGCTGCCGGCCAGGCGGTGAAGGCTGGTGACGTGCTGCTGTCGATCGAAGCGATGAAGATGGAAACGGCGTTGCATGCCGAACGCGACGGCACCATAGCCGAAGTGCTGGTCAAGGCCGGCGACCAGATCGATGCCAAGGATCTGCTGATCGCGTTCGGGTGAAATAGGCCGGCATCAGGGAGTCTTGTCGGCGCCTGGCAGCAGCCCTTCATGCCGCATCGATAGCACCTTGACCCGCCGCGCCCGGTCGGGCATCGAACCGCTGCAATTCGCCGCTCGGGTCACCCCGAGTCGCGGCGAGAAACGACGCGGAGAGAAGACTATGGCCGACGACATCACCGAGACCAGCCAGACTGTTGCCGCCGGCCAGCTGCGCGCCTTCATCGAACGCATCGAGCGGCTCGAGGAAGAGAAGAAGACGATTGCCGACGACATCAAGGAAGTGTTCGCTGAGGCCAAGGGCACCGGCTTCGACACCAAGGCGATGCGGTCGATCATCCGGCTGCGAAAGAAGGACCAGGCCGAGCGGCAGGAAGAGGAATCCATTCTCGATCTGTACAAGGCCGCGCTTGGAATGGTGTAGAGACAACAGTCTCGGCCTGATGCTGGAGCGGGCATCGAACCATGAGCGAATTCGATTTTGGCGCCCGCCGCGCCTCTGAATTCCGCCAACGCAGCTTCTGGACGCTGTTCGCGGAACGGCATCCGGATGAAAGGGCTCTGCTGGCGAGGCGCGGACCGTGGTTCTGGCAGCGTGGGCTGCCCGACTTCGCATTGGTCCTTTCAATGTATGTCGCGCCTGCGCACAATCATGTCGGCGTTTTCTTCGGCCGCAACGAGAAGTTCGGTGCCACGCAAGCCTGGTCGCGGTTGAAGCCGTTCCAGCCGGCCATCGAAGACAGGCTGAAGCTCAGGCCAGAACAAAGTTGCGACGGCCTCGGCATCAATTCGATGTGGCGGGTGAATTGTTTCGCCGAGGACAATTGGCCGGCGATGACCGACTGGCTGGTGACGGAAGCCTCACGTTTCGAGCGTGCGATTGCCGAAGTTCTGGGTCAGGAATAAAGCAGAGTTTCCAGACGCAATCCTTGTGGAAGGATTGCTCTGGTGAGCAGAGCGAGGGAGCCGGTGGATCGATGACGATCATGTCGCGCGTTGCCGCCTTCTTCCGCTCACGCTGGCTGGGCGGCGTGCCGCTCGATCGGCTGTTCTGGCGCGACCTGGTCGTTGTCGGCACAGCGATCAACGTCGCGTCGTCGGTGGCGGCGCTCATTCTGCTTGGGCTGAAGCTGCCGCTTGCGCTCGTCCTGGCGGTGCATTTCGCGCCGGTGCCCTACAATATCTTCCTGACCTTTGCCGTTTGGCGAACTGCCGGAAAATCGAGTGGTGTCAAGGCCTCGCTGATGACGCTTGGCGCCACGTTGTGGCTGATTCTGGTGGTTGTGGCCTGACGATCAGGCGGCCGGCTCGAATTTGAGCGCCACGCCGTTGATGCAATAGCGCAGACCGGTCGGCGGCGGGCCGTCGTCGAAGACGTGGCCGAGATGGCTGCCGCAGCGGGCGCAATGGCACTCGGTACGGACCATGCCGTAGCTGCGGTCGACGGTGGTCTCGACCGAGCCCGGCACGGGATCGTTGAAGCTCGGCCAGCCGGTGCCGCTCTCGAATTTCAGCTTGGATTCAAACAAGGGCTGGTCGCAGCCGACGCAGGAGAAGGTGCCGGGGCGCTTCTCGTGCAGCAGTGCGCAGCTTCCCGGCCGCTCGGTGCCGTGGTTGCGCATCACCGCATATTGCTCAGGCGTCAGGCGGGCGCGCCATTCGGCATCGGTGCGGGTAACGGGGTAGGTGTGGCTGTCCATTTTTTCCTCTTAGCTTATGTCGCTATTTGGGTTGCCTTCCCAACTTCGCCTGAAATAGGCATTTGTTACGGCGTTTGCCCGTATTTCCAATTCCTGCTGCGAAGAATTCCTCAGACGATGGCAGCGAGATAGCGCGCAACCGATGCTGAAAATGCCGCCTTTGCATCTCCGATGACGTTCTGGTTCCACCACGCGCCGTAGATATGGTCGAACGCGAAAGGCTCCAGCGCGGCCTTGATGCCGTGCACTTTCGTCGCGTTGAGCGGGATATAGTTCGGATAGCTGTACATGAAGCTGACATGACGGCGAGTCGGCGTCACCTGCAGGATATCGCCGGCCAGGATGGCATTGCCGCCGTCGCGCTTCCAGTGCAGCACCTGGCCACCGGCAAAGTGGCCGCCGCAGCGGATGAGCGTCAGCGACGGGTTTATGGCGCGCGTCTCGCCTTCCCAGCTGATGATCGCCGGATGCGGCCGCATGATCCACTGACGATCATCGGCGTGCAGATAAATCGGCACGCCGCCAAACGCCTCGCTCCACTCGACCATTGCCGAATAATAATGGCAATGCGAAATGGCGATGGCGGCAAGGCCGCCCCGGTGGTTGATCTCGGCCACCGCCTCGTCGCTGACCATCGAGATGCAGTCCCACAGCATATTGCCATGCGGCGTTTGCGCCAGCAACGCCCGCTGGCCGATGGCGAAGCGCGGCTCGATGCCGAAGGCGAGCACGCCGGCATCATCCTTGATCACGACCCGATGCCCGGCGGCGAGCTCTTCCGGCGTGATCCAGGCCTGGCCCTCCCAGCGCACATATTGCCGCTCGTCCTCGCAGATCGGGCAATGTCGCGGCGGCGCCGCTGTCGCCGCGAACTGGACACCGCATTGCAGGCAAAGGAAACAGGTCGACCGTCCTGTTTTGCGCGGATCCATTCAGTGCTTCCTTGAAAGTTGCTTCGTCGCGGCTTCGAGGCCGGCGAGCGTCAGCGGAAACATGCGGCCGCCAAAGATATCGCGGATCATGGCGATCGAATGGGTAAAACCCCAATTCTTCTCGGCTTCGGGGTTGAGCCATACCGCGTTTGGCCATTGCTGCAGCAACCGGCCGAGCCAGACGGCGCCGGCCTCCTGGTTCCAGTGCTCGACCGAGCCGCCGGGTTGGGCGATCTCATAAGGGCTCATCGAGGCGTCGCCGACGACGATCACCTTGTAGTCGGGGCCATATTTATGGAGGAGATCGAAGGTCGGAATCACCTCGGCATGGCGGCGGCGATTGTCCCTCCACACCCCTTCGTAGAGACAGTTGTGGAAGTAGAAATACTCGAGCTGGCGGAATTCGGCGCGGGCGGCCGAAAACAGCTCCTCGACACTCCTGATATGGTCGTCCATCGAGCCGCCGACATCGAAGAACATCAGCAGCTTCACGGCATTGCGACGTTCGGGTTGTGTCTTAACATCAAGATAACCGTGCTCGGCGGTGGCGTGGATGGTGCCAGGCAGGTCGAATTCCTCTTCGGCGCCTTCGCGCACCCAGCGGCGCAAGCGCTTCAGCGCGACCTTGATGTTGCGGGTACCGAGTTCGACGGCGTCATCGAAATTCCTGAACTCGCGCCTGTCCCAGACTTTTACCGCGCGGCGGTTGCGGCTTTCGTGCTGGCCGATGCGCACACCTTCGGGATTGTAGCCATAGGCGCCAAAGGGCGAAGTGCCGCCGGTGCCGATCCATTTCGAACCGCCCTGATGCCGGCCCTTTTGCTCCTCCAACCGCTTCTTCAGCGTCTCCATCAGCTTTTCGAAGCCGCCCAGCGCCTCGACCAGCTTCTTCTCCTCATCGGTCAGGTGCTTTTCGGCGAGCCTCCGCAGCCATTCCTCCGGGATGTTTGCGACATCGACCGGGTCTTCGCCGGCCAGCGCCTCGACACCTTTGAAGATGTGCGAAAAGACCTGGTCGAAGCGGTCGATGTGGCGCTCGTCCTTCACCAGAGCGGCGCGGGCGAGATAGTAAAAGCCCTCGACATCATAGTCGACCAGCCCGGCCTCCAGCCCCTCCAGCAGCGACAGATATTCGCGGAGCGAGACCGGAACCCGCGCTGCCTTCAGTTCGAGGAAGAAGGGGATGAACATCTCACGGTCTACAGCAGATCATACTCGATGAAGCCGGTCCTGCGCGCCACGTGGTCGTAGAGCTTGCGTGCGGTGGTGTTGGTCTCGTGGGTCATCCAGTAGACGTTCTTGACGCCGATCTTGCCGGCTTTCTGCTTGACCGCTTCGATCAGGGCGGCGCCGACGCCCTTGCCGCGCACATCGGGGTCGGCGAACAGGTCCTGCAGGTAACAGTTGTTTATCTCCGACCAGCAGGAGCGATGGTAGAGATAGTGCGTCAGGCCGACGGCCTTGCCGTCGAGGGTGGCGATGAAACCCTTTGGCTCGAACTCGCCCGCCGTGAACAGCCGTTTCCAGGTGACGGCGTAAACCTCTTCCGGCAGCTTGGTTTCGTAGAAGGTGAGATAGGCGGTCCACAGACGTCGCCAGTCGGCATGGTCGGATTGCGCCAATGGGCGGACGGTGATCTCGGTCATTTCGTTTCCCTCTGAAGTCGGCAACCCGAAGCTGCCTCCGTGCCTGGCCAAGGGCAACGGTCCAGCGACGGGAAAGCGCTGTCCGGGGGCTTTCGTCGGCTTCCGACTGACCGGCCCTTCACCCTTGCCGTCTCGCCATGAAGGCTAGGCGCTCGAACAGATGCACGTCCTGTTCGTTCTTCAGCAACGCGCCATGCAATTTCGGCAGCGCATTCTTCGGGTCGGCGCGCAGGTCCTCGGGCGCGATGTCGTCGGCGACCAAGAGGCGGATCCAGTCGAGTGCCTCGGAGGTCGACGGCTTCTTCTTCAGGCCCGGCACGTCGCGGATTTCATAGAATTGCGTGAGTGCGGCGCGCACCAGGTTCTGCTTGATGCCGGGATAGTGCACGTCGACGATTTTGTGCAGCGTCTCGACGTTGGGAAAGCGGATGTAATGGAAGAAGCAGCGGCGCAGGAAGGCGTCCGGCAGCTCTTTTTCGTTGTTGGAGGTGATGATGACGATCGGCCGGACGGTGGCGCGGATGGTCTCGCCGGTCTCGTAGACGAAGAACTCCATCCGATCCAGTTCCTGCAACAGATCGTTGGGGAACTCGATATCGGCCTTGTCGATCTCGTCGATCAGAAGCACGACTTTCTTGCCGGCAGCAAAGGCATCCCACAGCTTGCCGCGCTTGATGTAATTGCGAATGTCGTTGAAGCGCTCGTCGCCGAGCTGGCTGTCGCGCAACCGCGAGACGGCGTCATATTCATAGAGGCCCTGCTGCGCCCGTGTCGTTGATTTGACGTGCCATTCGATCAGATCCAGGTCGAGCGCCGCCGCCACCTGGCAGGCAAGTTCGGTCTTGCCGGTGCCGGGCTCGCCCTTGACCAGCAACGGCCGCTCCAGCGCGATCGCCGCGTTGACCGCCACCATCAGATCCTTGTCGGCAACATAGGCTGCCGTGCCTTCGAAACGCATTTTTGCTCCCGGGTTCATCGCGCGACCCTAAGGACGCGGCCTTCGCTGTGCAAGGCGCCGCTGGCGAAACGGGGATCTTGCGGGCGCTGACCTCGTCGAGGGGTTCTGCGTCGAATTAAGCGTCGAAACATGTCGTCTCTCTGGCGCATGGTCTGGCGTCAGCCTATATTGGGTATGACGGTCTGCGCTTCCCGGCAGGAGAACATTTTCCCCGGGGCCTTAATGATCCCTAGGGAGCTGTCCCTGGGAAGACCCGTGGGTTTTCTCATACGGCGCCCACCTACTTTGTAGGTTCCCGGGATCGCTCTCTCCACCGGTTGTGTGGATCGTCACCTATCGAAAAGGCCATATCTGGCGGATCTTGTCGTCGCGCCGCTTTGTGCGGTGCTCTCACGAACGAAAAGTTCGCTCCGCTCCTCCAAAACGTCGCTCGTAAAACTCCATCCAAATCTGACCTTTTCTACCGTCGGCGCATGACCTCCCCAAAAGACCTGAAAAAAAATCTCCGCAACCAAGCCCTCGGGCGCCGCGACGCGCTCGATCCGTTCTGGCGGGTGGAGGCAGCACTCGAAATGGCCGAGACGACGCGCGACCAGATCACGGTCGAGCCGGGCCAGATCGTCTCCGGTTTCTGGCCGATGCGCTCGGAAGTCGACGTCCGGCCGCTGATGTTCGCCTTGCGCGAGAAGGGGGCAAGGCTCTGCCTGCCGGCCATCCTGGACAAGACCACCATCGTTTTTCGCGAACTGGTGCGCGGCGCCCCGATGATCGACATGGGCTTCGGCACCGTCGGGCCGCATGAGGAAGCCGAGGTGCTCGATCCGCAGGTTATGCTGGTGCCGCTTGCCGCCTTCGATGCGCGCGGCCACCGTATCGGTTACGGCGCAGGCTATTACGACCGGGCTATCGCGCGGCTGGTCGACAAGGGACAGCAGCCGCGGCTGATCGGCATTGCCTTCGACTGCCAGGAGGTGGCCCTGGTGCCGGACGAGCCGCATGACATGATCATTCCGGAAATACTCACCGAGAGCGGGTTGCGCCGGTTCGCGTCGAAATTGTAGATAAGTTCCTGGACGCATGGTCTTTTCCGAAAGTCATGCAGCTTTTTGCTTCGCTGACCTTCAGTTCAGGATCACGCTTATATGAGACTTCTCTTTCTCGGCGACATGGTCGGCAAGACAGGACGTACGGCGGTATGGGATCAACTGCCCGGCCTGATCTCGGATTTCAAACTCGACTTCGTCATCGTCAATGGCGAGAACGCCGCTGGCGGCTTCGGCATCACCGAGGAGATTTTTCGCGAGACGATCTCGGCCGGCGCCGATGTCGTCACCACCGGCAACCATGTCTGGGACCAGCGCGATGCGCTGGTTTTCGCGCCGCGCGAAGAGCGCTTCCTGCGTCCGTCCAATTTCCCCAAGGGTACGCCGGGGCGCGGGTCAGGCGTCTACATTGCCAGGAACGGCGCGCGCGTGCTGGTCGCCAATATCATGGGCCGGGTGTTCATGCATCCCGAGCTCGACGATCCGTTCCAGGCCGGCGAGCGCGAACTTGCCGCTTGTCCGCTTGGCGAGCAGGCCGATGCGATCGTCATCGATTTCCATGCCGAGGCGACCTCGGAAAAAATGTGCTTCGCCCATTTCGTCGACGGCCGTGCCAGCCTTGTTGTCGGCACTCATACGCATCAGCCGACCGGCGATCACCAGATCCTCAATGGCGGCACCGGTTATATTTCCGATGCCGGCATGTGCGGCGATTACGATTCCTCGCTGGGCATGGACAAGGAGGAGCCGCTCAACCGGTTCTTATCCAAAGTGCCGAAAGGCCGCTTCGAGGCGTCGACCGGACCGGCGACATTGTGCGGCGTCGGCGTCGACATTTCCGACCGTAGCGGCCTGACCGAACGGATCGCGCCGTTTCGCCGCGGCCCGCGGCTGGAGGAAACGGCTCCATCCTTCTGGTCATGACATTGATATAGACGCTTGCAATACCCAATTGCCGGCGAAACTGCTCTAGATCGTAGAGGGGACGACCTCCATGCAGCTAGTCGAATTCCTGGCGCCGCATTTCGCCTTTGTCTCCGATCCGACGGCATGGGTCGCGCTGCTGACACTGATCGTGCTGGAGGTCGTGCTCGGCATCGACAATCTGATCTTCATCTCGATTTTGACCAACAAATTGCCGGTAGCGCAGCGGGCCCGCGCCCGGCGGCTCGGCATCTCCGCCGCGCTGGTGATGCGGCTGATCCTATTGGCCACCATCTCGATCATCGTCCAGTTGACGACGCCGATATTCACGGCCTTCGGCCATGGCTTTTCCTGGCGCGACCTGATCCTGATTGCCGGCGGCCTGTTTCTCGTCTGGAAGGCGACCAAGGAGATCCACCACACGGTCGATCTCGATGATCACCAGGACACGATGATGGGCGAGACACTGCAGCTGTCGCTGGCCGGCGCCATTTTCCAGATATTGCTGCTCGACCTCGTCTTCTCGATCGACTCGATCATCACCGCCGTCGGCATGACCGACGAAATCGCGATCATGTACATCGCGGTGATCGTGGCGGTGAGCGTGATGATGCTGGCGGCCGGGCCGCTGGCGGATTTTATCGCCAAGAACCCCAGCATCGTCATGCTGGCGCTCGGCTTCCTGCTGATGATCGGCATGACGCTGATCGCCGACGGCATGGGTTACCATGTGCCGAAAGGCTATATCTACGCTGCCATGGGCTTTTCGGCACTGGTCGAAGGGCTCAACATGCTGGCGCGGCGGCGGAAGAAGGCAAAGGCGGCGGCCACTGAGGATGGCCCACCGCGGCTGACCTAATGCCCCGGCACGCCTTTCGGATGGCGGTCGCCGGTCAGGCCAAGCGTCAGGCCTTGCTCGAGCCACGCCTTGGCGCCGGCGAGCACCAGCGCAAAACCGCCGGTCGAGTCGATCGCCTGCTTGACCTGCTCATCGGGGCTGCCGACAAAGCCGAAATTGCGGACCTCGACAAAGGTCGTGCCGCCCGGCATTTCGGTAAAAGTCCACACCACCGTGGTCGGCGGATCGCTCCATTGCATGACGATCTTCTTGTTTTCGACGATCTCACTGACATTGACCGTCGTCGAGACGCCATACATGCGCCATTCCCAACGGATTTCCTTGCCGCTGTCTAACCTGTTGCTGCCATGGGTGAACCAGAACTTCGTCGTGATCGCCGGATCGATGAAGGCTTCGAATACGTCGGCGACCGGCCGCCTTATCAGCATGCCGGCTTCGGCGGTCGGTGTTTCACAGATTTCCATAGCGTCCTCCTTTCACGGCACCGACGCCTTTTCACCAGGCATCGGGTTCGCGCACCAGGTGAATGATGTTGGCCGGGTTGGTGATCCAGCCGCCGCGAAAGCCTTCACCCAGTGCCTCGATGGCGTCGCAGCGCACGACACCGGCCTTGGCGAGATGCTCCGCAGCGGCCGGAAAATCATCGGTGAACAGTTCCAGCCAGATCTCGGCCTGGCTCATCATCGGCGCCTCGTCGATCCACAGCCGATTGGGACCGAGTTCGAAGCCGACGGCCGGCGGCTTGGCCGTGAATGGCTTCAGGCCGACGACGTCGCGATAGAAGGCGATCGTCGCCTGGTATTGATGTGGCGGCACCTTCATGGCGATGTTGATGCCGCCGGCGATCTTCGGGGTCATTTGCTGGCTCCATTCCCGTGTTCAGGTTCGATTGGCCGGTTCGGTCCAGAACTCGCTATGCCAAATTGATTTGCCAGGAGACTCCGAACCTGTCGTTGAGCCATGCAAACCGGCGGCTGAAACCATAATTGTCCAGCGGCATCAGAAATTTGCCGTCCTTGGCCAGCGCCTCGACAATGCCGTTCAGCTCTGCCTCCGTGGAGCAATCCACATACAGCGAGACCGACGGCGTGAACGTGAAGGCATGGTGCACGGGGCTGTTGTAGACCATCACTTCCAGACCGCTTATGGACACGCGCGCCAGCTTGACCGTTCCTTCCGGCCCGTCTTCGCCGGAGCCGTAACGTGTGACGTCAAGGACGCTGCTGTCGGGGATCGTCTCGCAATAGAAGGTCATTGCCTCTTCGGCCTTGCCCTCAAACATCAGAAATGGCGTCACTTGCTTCATCGCAGGCCTCCGTCATCTTGGTGGTTTTTCAGATGTTGTTCTCATTGGCCGGCTCGCCCTTCATCTCGCTGCGGTAATAGCCGTCGCGCAGATTGATGCCGTATTCGACATAGGCCTTCATGCAGGCCAGCATCTGCGACCAGCCCTCGCAATTGAGGTAGGATTTCTTCAGGCCGACCGCGTCCTCGTGCCAGCCGGTCTCGGCGATGGTGACGAAGGTGCCGCCATCGTCGAGCGGTTCGAAATCCATCTCGATGCGGGTCTTGTAGGCTGGCTTGCCGTCGGCGTCGGTGGCATCCCAGCGCAGCACGATGCGGCTGTCTTTCTCCACCTTGTCGACCTCCACGGGAACCTTGCCCCACCAGATGACGGTGGCGCCCGCCACCAGCGGTGCGCTGGCGCCGCCGATCGTGGTGAAGTAGCCGCTAAGCTTCTTCGGATTGACGACCGCGTCGAAGACTTCTGCGATCGGTTTGCCGATACGGCCAGAAACCCTGAATCCAAGAGACATATCCACAGCTCCTTCCTTGAATGGCTCAACGATATGTTATAGAAACATAACATGTCAAGCCATTCGCGAGACGACAATGTTTTCAAGGCGCTGGCGCATCCGCGCCGGCGTGCGTTGCTGGACCGGCTGAAGGATGCGCCGCAGACCACCGGCATGTTGTGCGACGCCTTTCCAGACATGGACCGCTGCACCGTCATGCTGCATCTGAAGGTGCTGGAGGAGGCCGACTTGGTGGTGGCGCGGCGCGAGGGCCGCGAACGCTGGAACCATCTCAACGCGCTGCCGATCAAGCACATCCACGACCGCTGGATCAGCCAATATGCCACGCACGCGATCAGCATCCTCGACCGGCTGAAATCCGATCTTGAGGGATGAAAGGTTGCCGAGGCCTGCCGATTTTCGGGTCTTGAAACCCTTGCGTGCCGACGCAATGGCGCGGCTGGACGAATTGAGCCGATTTATCTATAAGCCGGCCATTCCGACAGAGAGCGCCGTACGTCCGTCCGGACGCAGCAGGACGTTCTGAAATTTTGAATTCGAGCATTTTGCAAGATGCCGGGTGGTTCACCAGGCGGCAGATGCTCTAGCCGAGAAGACGACAGGGGTGCCATGGCTGGCCATTCACAGTTCAAGAACATCATGCACCGCAAGGGCCGCCAGGATGCGGTGCGGTCGAAAATGTTTTCCAAGCTGGCGCGCGAAATCACCGTCGCCGCCAAGAGCGGCACGCCCGATCCATCGATGAACCCGCGCCTGCGCCTTGCGGTGCAGAACGCCAAGGCGGTGTCGATGCCAAAGGACAATATCCAGCGCGCCATCAACAAGGCCTCGATGGGCGATGCCGAGACCTACGAAGCCGTTCGCTACGAAGGTTACGGGCCAGGCGGCGTCGCGCTGATCGTCGAGGCGCTGACCGACAACCGCAACCGCTCGGCGTCGAATGTGCGCGCTGCCTTCACCAAGGCCGGCGGGGCGATGGGCGAAACCGGCTCGGTTTCGTTCATGTGGGACCGCGTCGGCGAGATCTACTATCCGGCATCGGCCGGCAGCGCCGAGAAGGTGATGGACGCAGCGATCGAGGCCGGCGCCGACGACGTCCAGTCGGACGAGGAAGGCCACACGATCTATTGCGCCTTCGAGAATCTTGGCGAAGTGTCGAAGGCGCTGGAAGGCGCACTCGGCGAGGCTGAATCGGTGAAGCCGATCTGGAAGCCGCAGACCAATATCGCGGTCGACGAGGAGCGGGCACAATCGCTGATGAAGCTGGTCGCGACGCTCGAAGACGACGACGACGTGCAGAGCGTCTACGCCAATTTCGAGGTCGACGAGGAGACCTTGGCGAAGCTCAGCGCGGCATGACCCAACACGCGCTGCCCACCGTCCGCATCACCTATTGCACCCAGTGCCAATGGCTGCTCAGGGCCGGCTGGATGGCGCAGGAGTTGTTGTCCACCTTCGGTACCGATCTCGGCGAAGTGACGCTGGTGCCCGGCACCGGCGGCATCTTCACCATTTCCTGCAATGACACGCTGGTCTGGGACCGCAAGCGTGACGGCGGTTTTCCCGACGCCGCAAAGCTCAAGCAACTGGTTCGCGACGTCATCGATCCGGATCGCGATCTCGGCCACGCCGACCGCAAGGGCCATAAGTCAAAAGACCCTGCCTGACCGGCCTTTTACACTTCCGTCCTGCATTCACCGCCATGCGAAGATGAAGCAGCCCAGCGCCACGATGGCGGTGATGGTGCGGACGTGGTTCCACATCACCCAGTCCCTGAGATAAGTGGCCCATACCGCGGTGCCGTTGGCGCTTGCCGGATCGATGGCCGCCAGGGCGTTGTTGAGCGGCACGTTGAACATCATCGTCACGATCGGGTTGCCGACGACATAGATTAGGGCACCGGCGAGGAGCCAGAATGCACCCGGTTGGCTCCAGCCGATAAGAGCGCCGGCGGCAAGGACAAGGCAGACCAGCCCGGTGCCGAAAAGCGCGGTCATGAATGCAGGCGTAATCACGGTGATGTTGATCGAATTCATGGCGGCGATGCCGCCTCCGGCGGGCAAGCGGGCGAGCGCCGGCATGATAAAGTTGGAGAAGGCGAAGAAAACGCCGCCGACAACGCCTGAGCCAATGGCAGCGACGAAGGTGAGGGTGGGAAGCAGCTTCATGATCATGTCAGTTCCTCCAGATGCCCGTGGCGGCGGTTTCGGTTGCGTAGGCGGAAAAGTCTTTTGGGGCGCGGCCGAGCACGCGCTGGACGCCGTCGGTCAGCGACTCGTTGCGGCCGTCAAGCACTTCGGTGAACAGCTCGTTAAGCAGCCACGCGAATTCGGCCGGCAATTCGTGCTCCGCTGTGGTGGCGGTGAATTCGGCATGCGAAATCCTGATAAAACGGATGTCGCGGCCGGCCGCCCTGCCGATCTCGGCGACCGCGTCGGCAAAGCTCAGCAGCCGCGGTCCGGTCAGCTCATAGAGCTCTCCGACATGTCCTTGCTGGGTTAGTACGGCAAAGGCGGCCTCCGCGATATCGTCGGCATCCACAAATGGTTCGCCCACACTGCCGACCGGCAACGCCACCTCGCCCTCCTGCAAAGATTCGACGAGGAAGCCTTCACTGGGAAAACCAGGCGCAGCGCAGGATCGTCCAATCGGCGCCTGAACCTTTGAGCATCTCTTCGGCGCGCTGTGCTTCCGTTTCGCCGCGCCCCGACAGCAGTACCAGCCGGCGCACACCACACTCCACGGCAAGATTAGCGAAGGCGCCGACCGTTTCCGCCGCGCCGGGAACGGCAAGATCAGGATAGTAGCTGATGTAGACGGCGCCGACACCATCAAGCGCGGGTTCCCAGGTCGTGTTATTTTCCCAGTCGAAGGGCGGCGTACCCGAGCGCGAGCCGATCTGCACCGGCAGGCCCCGCGCCGTCAGCCGCTCGGCGAGACGGCGGCCGGTCTTGCCGGTGCCGCCGAGGATCAAAGTTGGTTTCGTTACAGTAGGGTTCATGTCGATTTTCCTCAGTTTGCAAATGTGAGTAATCCTCACATTTGCAAAACGTGATAAACCCTCGTATTTTGCGAGTCAAGCCAATTTGTTGATTGTTCGTCTGGAGACAGTGATGGAAGGCTCTGCCGTATCGGATTCACAGGATGGCCAGATCGCATCGCCGCGCCGGGCACCGAGCCAGCAGCGCAGCCGCGAGCGGGTCGAGCGCATGTTGGCCGCCGCGTCGGCGCTGATCGCCGAGCAAGGCAGCGATGCGATGCGCATGGGCGAGGTGGCCGAGAGGGCCGGCGTGTCGATCGGCTCGCTCTACCAGTTCTTCCCGGACAAGCGGGCGATCATCTGGGCGCTGGCCGAACGCCACACCGCCGAAAGCCAGGCCTGCATTGCGGCAGCACTTGCCGACGTCAGTGACGCCGACGGCTTGCGCCACGCATTTTCGGAGCTGGTGGATATCTACTACCGGTTATTCCTGGCCGAGCCGGTGATGCGCGACATCTGGTCGGGGACACAGGCCGACAAGGCATTGCGCGAGCTTGAGCTTGCCGACAGCCGGGCCAACGCCGAATTCCTCACTGCGGTGCTGAAGCGGTTGCGGCCGTCCGCCGATCCGGAAGCGCTGGAAACGACGGCGTTTCTCATCTGGCAGATGGGCGAGGCCGCAATGCGGCTGGCGATCTCGGTCGGGCGGCAGGAAGGCGACAGGCTGGTTGCCGCCTACAAGCGGATGGCGCTCAGGGAGTTGCTCGATCGGTAGGACCGCACCTAGGCAACAAAAAACCCGCCACGAGGGGCGGGTTTTCGATGTACGAAAGGTCGTTGGCTTAGAGGCCGAAACCTTCGAAGCGCTTCTTGAACTTCGACAGGCGGCCACCGCGGTCGAGCAGGGTCTGCTGGCCGCCGGTCCAGGCCGGATGGGTGGTCGGGTCGATATCGAGGTTCATCGTATCGCCTTCCTTACCCCAGGTCGAACGGGTCATGTATTCGGTGCCGTCGGTCATGACGACCTTGATGGTGTGATAGTCGGGATGGATGTCGGTCTTCATGGTTCTGTTCCTGGCTTGCCGGGTGCTGCCGACGGGCTGAAGCCTGCGTCGATGCGCCCCTTTTTAAAACTCGAAGCCGCAGCTATTGAGGAGCCACGGCTTCTAAAACGGTCGGCGAGCCTATACATCAGCCGGAATTGAATCACAAGCCGCGGCAAGCGCATATTGATGGCGCAAACCTCAAAGGGCCAAAGGAAACGGTCATGGCGAACATCAGCGGCGATGCAGACGAGCGCAGGCGCTCGCTGAGGCCGCTGCAGCGCCTGTTTCCCTACATCACCCATTACCGCAAAATGGTCATTGGCGCGATCGTCTCGTTGGCCGTCGCGGCGGCGACGACGCTTGCGCTGCCGCTGGCCGTGCGGCGGATGATAGATCACGGCTTTTCCGCTTCCGACTCCAGCTTCATTGCCGAATATTTCGCCATGCTGGTGGTGATGGCCGCCGTGCTGGCGGCGGCATCAGCCAGCCGCTACTATTTCGTCATCACGCTTGGCGAGCGCGTCGTTGCCGATATCCGCCGCGATGTCTTTGCCCACGTCACCACGCTGTCGCCCTCCTTCTTCGACACGGCCCAGTCGGGCGAGATCGTCTCGCGGCTCGCCGCCGACACGACACAGGTCAAATCGGCCGTCGGTGCTACCGCCTCGGTGGCGCTGCGCAACGTCATCCTCGGCCTTGGCGCCGTGGCGATGATGGTCTTCACCAGCCCAAAACTGTCCGGCCTGGTCATCGCGGCCATTCCGGTAATCGTGCTGCCGCTGGTCGCCTTCGGCCGCTCGGTGCGGCGCAAGTCACGGCTGGCGCAGGATACTCTGGCCAATGCCACCGCCTACGCCAGCGAGCAGATCGGCGCGGTGCGCACGCTGCAGGCCTTCACCAACGAGAAGCTTGTAACCGGGTATTTTTCATCCGCCGTGGAAGCAGCGTTCGAAGCGGCGCGGGCCTCGATCCTTGCCCGCTCCTTTCTCACCTTCTTCGCCATTTTCATGATTTTTTCTTCGGTGGTGGCGGTGCTGTGGTTCGGTTCGCGCGACGTGCTCGACGGCACGCTGTCGCCAGGGACGCTTGGCCAATTCCTGCTCTATTCGGTGTTCGCCGCCGGCGCGCTCGGCGCCCTGTCGGAAGTCTGGGGTGAACTTGCCCAGGCAGCCGGCGCTGCCGAACGGCTGACCGAGATCCTGGCCGAGAAACCCGCGATCCAGGCGCCCGCCGATCCGAAGCCGCTGCCGGCAAAGGCGAGAGGCGCGATCAGCTTCGACGATGTCTCCTTCTCCTATCCGGCCCGGCCCGACCGCGCCGCCGTCCACGGCCTCAGCTTTCAGGTCAAACCCGGCGAGACGGTGGCGATCGTCGGGCCATCCGGCGCCGGCAAAAGCACCGTCTTTTCGCTGCTTCTGCGCTTCTACGATCCGGAGGCCGGCAGGATCGTCATCGACGGGGTCGATCTGCGCGAGGCCGATCCGGCCGCGATCCGCGCGCGCATCGCCATCGTGCCGCAGGACGTCACCATCTTTGCCGCAAGCGCGCGCGACAATATCGGCTTTGGCCGGCCGGGGGCCGCCCAGGCCGAGATCGAGGCGGCGGCGAAGGACGCGCTTGCCGACGAGTTCATCCTAAAACTCGAAAAGGGCTATGACAGCCAGGTCGGCGAGCGCGGTGTGACGCTGTCGGGCGGCCAGCGCCAGCGCGTGGCCATCGCCCGCGCCATTTTGCGCGATGCGCCGATCCTGCTGCTCGACGAGGCGACCTCGGCACTAGATGCCGAAAGCGAGACGCTGGTGCAGACGGCGCTGGACCGGCTGATGCAGGGCCGCACCACGATCGTCATCGCCCATCGGCTGGCAACCGTGCTGAAGGCCGATCGCATCCTGGTCATGGATGGCGGCCGCATCGTCGAGGAAGGCACGCATCAGAGCCTGGTCGCCAAGGGCGGCATCTATGCGCGGCTGGCCAAGCTGCAGTTCGATACCGGGGCGAATGCTTTCAGGGGCGCGGCCGAGTAGCATCGGCTACCGAGCCAGAGCCTGTTCCATACCGATGACATCGGGGTCGGGCTCTATCTTCTCATTTGACCGTGATCTTTTCCGAAAACCGGCATCCGCTTTTCGGCATCATTGTCCGCCCGCGGCCGCTGGGATTCTTCAGCCACCGAAAGCTCGGCGTTTGCCGCGTCGATAGGCGATGAACAGGGGAACGCCGACAAGCAGCGACAACAAAAGCATGCTGGCGACGGTCTGTCGCTGCTCCTTTGCCGGATCGCTGAGCTGCACATCGGCAGGCGGCTCTTCATAGGTAAAATCGTACTGCCACCGAATTTCGTCTGCGACGTCATCGACGGTTTTCAGATAGTCGGCAATCGCCTTGGCCGGCACTTCGGTTGCCAGCGTCTGAAAGTTCCATTCAACTTGAAATTCGGTGGGCGTGTTGGACCAGGACGCCTTGAGAGACAGATAGGGCGTCACGACGTTTTTCATCGACTCGCCGGAAAACCTCGCCTTGAGGTTGCGCACGGTCACCTTGTGACGCCGGTAGAACTGGGGGCCGAGGGAGACGGGCCCGGTTCGGTCGACGATTGTCGGGGTTGGAAGAGAGTTGTTGCCGAGATCGGCCGCGCGGATCGGGAAATTCTTTGCCAGATCGTTGGCCGCCAGCGCCTCCGCCGGCAAGCGATAACTTTCCTTCACGCTCACTATGTTGCCGTCGCGGCGATCCACGATTTCCGGCTTGGCGCCGGTTTGGATGCCCGGATATTGCTTGTTGTAATATTTCAGGTAGGCGTCCGACACCTCGCTCAGCGACCGGCTGGCCAAGTTGCCGCGCATCCAATCGGCATCGGCGTCCTCATATGTCGAGAAGACCGTCAGCACGAGGGGATCGCCCGGTTTCCGCGGAAAGTCGAAGTCCTCGACGATCTGGATCGATGGGCTGGTAAGCACAGGACTCGGCATCTTCTCCAACCCCCCGGTGCTGGAAAGCGGCAGCGCGAAGCCGTAGTCCGGCTGTGCGAGATTGTGCGCCTTGCCGCCCTGAAGATAGTTCGTGGCGTCCAGCCAATATGTCTTTGCTCCGATCCTTGCCTTGACGATGGCATGGTCGAAATCGCGAAGCGCCGGCAGATGCTGGTCCAGGGCCCGTCCCTCGTCGAGATCGGCCAAGGCGACCT
Organism: Mesorhizobium sp. M0991; assembly: GCF_040318915.1. Lineage (NCBI taxonomy): Bacteria > Pseudomonadati > Pseudomonadota > Alphaproteobacteria > Hyphomicrobiales > Phyllobacteriaceae > Mesorhizobium > Mesorhizobium sp. M0991. Next base: position 55,512 of record NZ_JAMYNE010000012.1, on the reverse strand, counting down.
CTGCAGCAATGCCAAGCCGCACAAGCGACGAAACCAGCAGCAGTGCCTTGTCCTTGCAGTCACCAAACCCGCTCAGGATGACCGTCGCGGGATCACGCGGAACGTAGGAACCGGCACCCATCGACAGGCTTACATAGCGGATCTGGTCCTGCACCAACCGCATTGCCTCGACCATCCGGTCTTCGGGCACCGGATGCCGCAGAGCGATGTCGTCGAGCTTTGCGGCAAAAGCCGAGGGAAAAACGGTCGCTGGCTTGTAATAGGGCGCAACGGCCTCGACCACACTTTGCCAATTCGCGGTAGACGCGACATCGATGGAGCCCCAGCCTGGATAGGTCACGGGCAGGTTATCCTCGACATTGACCGGTTTCGGGTTTGGAATTTCCCACAGATAGGTGGTGTCCGGCCCAGTCGGGGAGATCGAGGGCCTGAGTCGGGTTCCCCTGGTCTTGATCTCGAGCGGCTGGCCCGAAGGCCAAATGATGCTTGTGCGGATAAGCGCTACCGGCTCTTCCCATTCGGTGGAGAAATTCTTGAAGAAGAGATCCTTGCCGACCAGCGGTGTTATTTCATAGGTCGACCCGTAATCGACGATGTCGCCGGTACGCACATCATCGATGTTGACATGTGCTGTCAGCCAGCCGTCGAAGACGCCTTTCTCGGCATCTCTTTCCCTGCGGAAGATGTCGAATTCGACGCCTTCCAGCCGGTCCAAAACGGCGCCATCGCGGATGATGTGAAGATGGTTGAGCGTGACCTTGTGCCGGGACGGATCGAACTGCAGATCGATACTCGCGCCACGATCCAGGCCGGGACGGTCGACGATCTTATAGACGGTGCGCGAGTACTCGACATAGCCGCCGGCGCGATGCTTGATCTGGTCGTCCGAGAGCAGCCATGAAACGCCATTCTTGATTTGATCCGATCGGGTGGGATCGGCAGCCGGAATATCAAGCTGCTTTACCCAGCTTTCTGCCGGACCCTTGAGAACCATGTCGTCGGACATGGCGGGAGAACTCAGGCCGATCAATAAGATGAAAAGTACCAAGCGGGGCCAGAAGGACTTCATCCCATGAAAACTGTAACAGGCAGACATCTACGCTCGCCCAACTTGGAAGAACTCCTTTTTCAGAGGCTTTCCCACCAAAGTAAAGGCCAGTCTCGCGGATTTCTGCGGTCACTGCGGCAAAGACCAGAAATAGATGAAGCGCCTCAGTTCCCGTACCGCTTCTTCAGATGGTCGGTGAAATGCACGGCATTGAGCTTTTCGCCGGTGGCGCGTTCGAGCAGTTCAGGCGTCGACCAGCGCGAGCCTTGCGACCAGATCCTTTTGCGGCGCCAGTCGTTGATCGCGGCGAAATCTCCCTTGGCGAGGTCTTCGTCGGCTGACGGATGATCCCTGGTCAGCGCCGCCCATTGCTGCGCCGCCATCATGGCGCCGAGCGTGTAGGAGGGGAAATAGCCGAAGGCGGCACCCGGCCAGTGGACGTCCTGCATCGGACCATCAGCCGGATTGTCTGATGTCGACAGGCCGAGATAATCGCGCATCTTGGCATCCCAGGCTTCGGGCAGGTCGGCTGCCTCAAGCCGTCCCGAGACAAGCTCCTGCTCCAACTCGTAGCGCAGGATGACATGCAGCGGATAGGTGACCTCGTCGGCATCGACGCGGATCAGGCCACGCTCGACCCGGTGCACATGCGGCAGGATGTCGTCGATCGTCCAGCTCTCGCCGAGGTGCCTTTCGACCACCGGCAGCGCCCAGCGCCAGAATTCTGGATTGCGGCCGATCTGCTTTTCGACGAACAGGCTCTGGCTTTCATGCACCGCCATGCCGCGCGCTTTGCCGAGCGGCCAGTGCGCCCACGCCTTCGGCAGGTTCTGCTCGTACAGCGCATGGCCGGTCTCGTGCAGCACGCCCATCAGCGCCGACAGGAAATCCGAGGTCTTGTAGCGGGTGGTGATGCGCACGTCGCTCGGCACGCCGCCGCAGAACGGATGGTGCGAAACCGACAGCGAGCCGTGGGTGAGGTCGAAGCCGACTGCCGCCATCATGGCGAGGCCAAGCTCGCGCTGCTTGTCCAAGGGGTAGCTGCCGGAAAGCGGCTTCAGCGGATGTTTCGCCAGCCGCTCTTCCTGCACGGCCAGTGCCTCCGGCACGAAGCCTTTCAGGAAGGCCTTCAACTCGTCAAACACAGGCGTGATGTCGGCGGTGCGATTACCCGGGTCATATTGCTCCATCAGCGCGTCGTAAGGCTCGAGCCCGAGCACCTCGGCGCGAAGTGCCGCCTCCTCGCGGACCAGCGCCACGACGCCTTCCAGCGCCGGCAGGAAGCCGGCCCAGTCGTTCTTGGCGCGCAGGTCGCGCCAGAGCTGCTCGGAGCGCATGCGCGCGGTCGTCTGACGCTCGACGAACTCGACCGGCAGGCAGGTCAGGTTGGTGTATTGCCGGCGGGATTCCCTGACCGCGGCCTGCTGCTCTTCGTTCAGCGTTTCCTGCTCGGCCGCCGCGATCCAGTCGGCAATCTCCGGCGCAGTCGCCCGGGCATGGTGCATGCCGGCAAGCGCCGACATTGCCTCCGCGCGCTTCTCGCCGCCGCCGACCGCCATATGGGTCGCCTCGTCGGCGCCGAGGATGGCGAGCGCATGTTCCAGCGCTTCGAGCTTGTGGCCGAGGTCGTCGAGTTTTTGAAAGGACATTGTGGGTTCCGCTGATTTGACGGCGGGAAAAGATACCAATGCAAAACTGTTGGCAACCCCTGAAGCCCTCCGCGACCGATGCATTGACTGCCGGCCGCAACGGCCGAAAGGCATCTTGCGGAAGCGGTGGCGTGCGCCGGTTTCTAGTTCAAAGTCTTCTTCCTGATCTGCGTCGCCGGCCCGGCCCATTCGGGCGGGGCTACGGCGGACCGTAAAATCCTGTTCATCCAGACAGTGCCGGCAGTGCTGGCGCTGATTGCGCTGGCGTTGGGCTAGCGCATGATCCCTGAACCGAAAGCTGGAAAAGGATCATGCGCAAAATCAATTGCTACAGCGCCGGGCGCTGCGGCCGATTTCAGCCGCCCGGATAGTTTGGGCCGTAGCCGTTGGGATAGTATCCGCCATCGCCGCCGTTGCCGATGAGGAAGGCACTGCCGGTAGCAGCGCGCAGCTTTTGGCTGACATCGTCGAGCTGCGCCAGCAACCCCTGATATTGCGTGCTCGGCATCGTTCCATCGCGCGCGGCCCTCTGGGCGGCCCGATCGAGTTGAGCGACCTGCGTGCGCAAGTCACGTGCCTCGCCCGGCTCGAGCTTGTTCGCCCGGATGGCGCCCTGGATACCCGTCTCCACGCTCTGGATCTGATTGATCAAGGCCGTCTCACGCGGGCCGGCGTAAGCGCCAGCAAACGGAACGGCGAGGAGAAGTGTGGCGAGCGTAGCAGTCCTGAGATTCCTGGGAGCGAAGAAGCGCATGGTTGCGTCTCCTTTACTGGGGAAGGCGGTGGTTGGGAGGGCCCTGCCTTCCGGCCGCGGGCCGTCAGGTTCCGTCGCGTCGCGATGAGGGAGGCATCGCCGGCGGTTCCCGGCCCCTTGCCAACAGCTAGTGACGCGTCGCGGCAAATTGTAATCAAAAAAAGGTAATTTCTTCGGGCCTTGCCGGCGCCGCGCCGGTGCCCTAGATGGCCCCGCCGCTCCGGCCGGCCCCGATCCGGAGCATGGCGCAAGCCAAAGGCTTGCGGATCACCGCTCGGTCAGCTTCAACTCGATGCGGCGGTTCTTGTTGCGCGCCTCTTCGGTATCGGCGGGGTCGAGCGGCTGGAATTCGCCGAAGCCGGCCGCGACCAGCCGGTTGGCCGGCACGCCGTTCTCGATCAGGAACTTGACCACCGATGTCGAGCGCGCCGTCGACAATTCCCAATTGTCGCGGTAGCGGCCGGTGCCGGAGAGCGGCTTGTTGTCGGTGTGGCCGTCGACGCGCAGCACCCAGTTGATCTCCGGCGGGATCTCCTTTTGCAATTCGATGATGGCATCGGCGAGCTTCTTCATCTCGACCTTGCCGGCATCGTTGATCACTTCGGAGCCGGTCGGGAAAAGCACTTCCGACTGGAAGACGAAGCGGTCGCCGACGATGCGGATGTTCTCGCGGTCGGCGAGAATTTCACGCAAGCGGCCGAAGAAATCGGAGCGGTAACGGTTCAGCTCCTGCACGCGTTGCGCCAGTGCGACGTTGAGGCGGCGGCCGAGATCGGCGATCTTGGTGTTGGATTCGCGGTCGCGCGTTTCGGACACGTCGAGCGCTTGTTCGAGCGCTGCGATCTGCTTGCGCAGCGCCGAAATCTGCTGGTTGAGGATCTCGACCTGGCTCAGCGCCTGCTGGCTGATCTGGCGCTGGCTGTCGAGCTCGCCGGAAAGGGCCGTTGCGCGCTGGTTGGCGGCATCGCCGGCACCGGCGCCTTGCGCCAGCAATTGCTCGAGCCGGCTCTTTTCCGCCTCCGACGCAGACAGCGATGCCTGCAAATTGGCAAGGGTGTCTTCCTTGTCCTGCGTCGTCGAGCGCTCCAGCGCCAGAAGCTGGGTCAACTCGTTGATCTGCGAGTTGAGGCGGTTGAGCACCGTGTCCTTGCCGGAGATCTCGCGGCCGAGCAGGAACTGCGCCAGCACGAAAACCGTGAGCAGGAACATGATCGACAACAGCAGCGTCGACAGCGCATCGACGAAGCCCGGCCAGTAATCGATGCGGCGGTCGGAGCGCCGGCCTCGTGCCAACGCCACGTCAATGCACTCCAGTCTTCTTCAAGGCGTCGGCGATCTTCTCCAAGGTGTTGCGCATCGCCCTCTGCTCGTCGGACTGGGCCTCGACCCAGTCGCGCATGATCTGCTGTTCCGAGCGCATGTTCTTGACCAGGCCGGAAATGCCGTCGGCGAGATTGGCCATGGCGGTGGCGACGCGCGGATTGGAGCCGCCGCCATTCTCCTGCAGGGTGCGCAGCTTTTCCGACAACAGCCGGATTTCCTCGGAGGGTTCGGTCTTGGCCGCGTCGGCAACGACGATGTCGGAGGACAGGTCGGTGACCGAGGACAGCCAGTTTTCGAGTTCGGTATAGAAGCGCGTCTGGGCGCGGCCGGCCTGCAGGTCGAGGAAGCCGAGCACCAGCGAGCCGGACAGGCCGAACAGCGAGGACGAGAAGGCGGTGCCCATGCCGGCCAACGGAGCGGAAAGCCCCTGCTTCAGGGATTCGAGCACGGCGGCGGCATCGCCGGTGCCGGGATCGAGCGACTCGATGGTTTCGCGGATCGAGCCGATCGTGTTGAGCAGGCCCCAGAAGGTGCCGAGCAGGCCCAGGAACACCAGCAGTCCGACAAGGTAGCGCGACGTGTCGCGGCTTTCGTCGAGGCGGGTGGCGATCGAATCCAGCATCGTGCGCATCGAACTGGTCGAGAAGGCAATCGTCGACGAGCGACCGATCATCGCCTTCATCGGCGCCAGCAGCACCGGTTCGGTGGTTTCGGAACCGGCGCGGAACGAGTTGACCCAGCGCACCTCGCGGAACAGCCGGCCGACCTGGACGAAGGCCAACAGGATGCCGACCGCCAGCACGCCGATGATCAGGCCGTTGAGGCCGGGATTGGTGATGAAGGCCGTCGAGATCTGGCGGGTCAGGATGGCGGCGATAAAGGCCACGATGAATAGAAAGATCACCATGGTCAGCAGAAACACCTGCGGGCTCGACAATTTGTGCGGATCGTAGATCAGAACGTCGGAGCGCCTGCCCATGCCGAAGGATCTGAGAAGAGTCATCCGTGCCCCGTTTCCGATGCCGTCGCCGCCGATCAATTTGTGTTTGCGACTCTAAACGGAATTGTGACGAAATTGAATGGCGCTTGGCAATATTGCCACTGTCCGCGACCGGAGGTCAAAGCCGGTTGATGACCAGGCAGTCGACCATGGCGGCCAGATGCAGGCCGGCGCCGGTGACGACAAAGCCATGCCACAGCGCATTGTGGAAGCGCAGGCCCTTCCAGGCGAAGAAGATCACGCCGCAGGAATAGACGATGCCGCCGGCAACGATGAGCGCGATCGATGTCGCCGGCAGCGTCCGCACGAGCGGCTCCACCAGAACGATGCCGCTCCAGCCGATAGCTAGATAGAAGACGATCGCCAGTCGGTCGAAACGGCCGGGAAGAAAGACCTTGATGGCGATGCCGACCGCCGCGGCGATCCAGACCAGGACGATCATCGAAACGGCCAGCGGCGAGCCGCCGAGCTGGGCCAGGAAAGGCGTGTAGGTCGCCGCGATCAGCAGGTAGATCGCCGCATGGTCGAAGCGCCGCAATATCCATTTCGCCGGCGACGATACCGGCCAGAGATTATAGGCCAGCGAAATCGACAGCACGGTGAGCAGCGAGACCACATAGAATGCGGCGGCGACATATTCGCCGGGGCCGGTTCGATAGGCGGCCAGTGCCAGCAGCGTCGAGCCGGCAGCGATCGCCAGCACGATGCCCACGGCGTGGACGATACCGTCGGCGATGATCTCGGCGCGCGAGTAATGCCAGCGCCCCATGAAGGGGATGTCGAACTGGGGTAATTCGCTCTGGGACGTGGGCCGGCTGTTCGTCATCGATGATCCTGCGTCGCCTTATCTGGGCGGCCGCGGGATAGTATTTCAAGCTTTGGTTGCGGTTTTGCGACTGCGGCGCTTCAGCGCGGCGCGACTACATCAGCGCACTGGGAGTGGCTTCTTCACCGTCTTCAACAGCGCGCGCTGCATGAGTTCGTTGCCGGCAACGACCGAACCGGCGGTCAGCATCTCCTGGCCGCCGGCGAAATCGGAGACGAAGCCGCCCGCCTCGCGGATCAGCAAAATGCCGGCGGCAATGTCCCAGGCCGACAGGCCGATTTCCCAAAAGCCGTCCATGCGGCCGGCAGCGACGTAGGCGAGATCGAGCGAGGCGGAGCCGAGGCTGCGCACGCCCGAGACCTCGGCCATGACATTGCGCAACTCGACAAGGAAATTGCCGTGCTGGCCACGCCCGAGATGCGGCATGCCGCAGCCGATCACCGCGTCGACCAGCTTGGTGCGGCCGGCAACGCGCAGCCGGCGGTCGTTCATGAAAGCGCCGCCGCCGCGCTCGGCGGTATAGAGTTCATCCATCGCCGGATTGTAGACGACGCCGGCGACGATCTGGCCTTGGCGCTCCAGCGCGATCGAAACGGCAAAGAGCGGAATGCCGTGCAGGAAATTGGTGGTGCCGTCGAGCGGGTCGACGATCCAGCGGTGCTGGCCGTCGTCGCCCTCGATCACGCCGCGTTCCTCCATCAGGAACGCGTAGCCGGGCCGCGCCTTGGACAGTTCGGCAAAGACGATGTCTTCGGCCTTGCGGTCGGCCTGGCTGACATAGTCGCCCGGCCCTTTCATCGAGACCTGCAGGTTCTGCACTTCGCCGAAGTCACGCGACAGCGAGCGGCCGGCCTTCATTGCGGCCTGGACCATGACATTGAGGATCGCGGAACGCGCCATTGCTGTTCTTCCTGTCGCTGCGCCTATTTGCCTTGACCCATGATCTTATCCAAAAAGTCTGCCACTCTTTGGGATCATGCCTTAGTCGGCGCGGCGTACGTAAGTGATTTCGTTGGTATCGACGATGATGCGCTCGCCCGAGCCGATGAACGGCGGCACCAGCACGCGGATGCCGTTTTCGAGTATCGCCGGCTTGTAGGACGAGGCTGCCGTCTGGCCCTTCACCACCGGGTCGGCCTCGGTGATGGTCAGCGTCACCTGGTCGGGCAGCGAAATGCCGATCGGCCTTTCATCATAGAGCTGGACCGTCACCATCATGCCGTCCTGCAGGAAGGCGGCGCGATCGCCGACGAACTCCTTTTGCAATTCGAGCTGCTCGTAGCTTTCGGTGTCCATGAACACCAGCGCGTCGCCCTGCTCGTAGAGGAAGGAAAAATCCTTCAGATCGAGTCGGATCTGCTCGACCGTCTCGGCCGAACGGAAGCGCTCGTTGAGCTTGGTGCCGTTGATCAGGTTCTTGAGTTCGACCTGGTTGTAGGCGCCGCCCTTGCCGGGCTTGACGGTGTTGGTCCTGACCGCCACCCAAAGGCCGCCATCATGCTCGATGACGTTGCCGGGACGGATTTCGTTGCCATTGATCTTGGCCATGGTGAGGTGATCCGGAAATGAGATGATCGCCGCAAAGGGCAATTTGGCGCCTCCAAGACCACAAATCGCCAGCAGAGGCAAGGAGCGCCTTCCGATGAAGCGGGAACGAAGCTGGCCCGGCAGCGCGGCGCGGCAGCTTTAGTCCGTCCTGACAGTCGCGGTGACGGCCTCGGTCACTGCGTCGGCGACCTCTGTCAAAAGATGCAGGTGCGGCGAACGCAGGACGACAATTCGCAGCGCCAGCTCGAGGCCGGGAGCGTCGACCAGGGCAATGCCCTCCGGCAGCTTTTCCCGCAGCAGCCGCGTGGGTAGCAGACCAAGGCCTTGGCCTCGACGAACCCAGTCGATCTGCAGCGCGCTGTCCTGAATCTCGGCCCCCACCATCAACCTGTGGCCGCCCTCGGCAAGGGCAGCCGCCAGCCGCCCGCGCGCGTCGCAAGGCTCAGGGCTGAGGACCCAGGGCATGGTCTTGACGTCGGCTTGCCGGCCGGTGTTTTCGGCAGCGATGATGCCGAGGGGCTCGGTTCCGACAACGCCGTCGCCAGTTTTGGAATTGCCTCCGTCCAGGATGAAGGCGAGGTCGAGCTGTCCGCGCTTGTGCTGGTCGGCCAGCTCAAGACTCCAGCCGCTCTTCAGACGTAGCGAGATCTTCGGAAACCGCGCCACGGCATCAGCAATAGCGGCGGCCACGGCTTTGTCGCAAAGTCCATGCGCGAGGCCGAGCCGCAGCAGGCCCTCCGGCTCGTCGCCCTTGGCGAATGATTTCAGCGCGTCGACGGCGGCGAGAATGTCCTTGCCGCGTGCCAGCACCTCTACGCCGGCCGGGGTCAGTCGCGACGGCTTTAGCCGGCGGTCGAGCAATTCCGTGCCGAGCATCTCCTCCAGCCGCTGAATCTGGCGGGTGACGGCCGGCTGCGTCAACGGCAGGCGTTGCGCCACCTTCTGAATCGAACCCTCCTCGGCAAAGAGGGCCAGTGTTTTCAATTCTTCAAGCACGACACCCCCGAACATGTCATAGAAGCATAATTATCCTGAACATTATGAATTTGAAATTCGGTGGATGGCAAGCGATTTTCCTCCGGCAGGACCCAGCCGGAAAGGAACGACGATGAAAGCGATCGAATTGCAGAGCCCGGGCGGCCTCGAGAACCTCAGAATGGTCGAGCGGCCGATGCCTGAACCAGGGCGCCAGGAGATGATTGTGAAGGTCAAGGCGACGGCGCTGAACTACCGCGATGCCGAGATCGTCCGCGGCAGCTATCACACGAAGTTTGCATTCCCGCTGGTGCCGCTGTCGGACGGCGTCGGCGAAGTCATTGCCATCGGCGCCGAGGTCAGCCGGTTCAAGATCGGCGACCGGGTCTGCGGCACGTTCTGGCAGCGCTGGGTCGGTGGCAGTTTCGCCATGGCCGAGCCCTCCTATCAACGTGGCGGCCCGATCGACGGGCTGCTCAGCGAATTTGCCCGGCTTGACGAACAGGCGGCGGTGCTGGCGCCGGCCAATCTGAGCGACCTCGAGGCGGCGACCCTGCCATGCGCCGGCGTGACGGCATGGCACGCGCTGTTTACTGAGGGCAGCGTCAAACCCGGCGACACCGTGCTTTGCCTCGGCACCGGCGGCGTTTCACTGTTTGCGGTGCAGTTCGCCGCCGCTGCCGGGGCGCGCGTCATCGTGACGTCGAGCAGCGACGAGAAGCTCGCGCGGGCAAAGCAACTTGGCGCGCAGGATGGCGTGAACTATCGCAGCGTCCCCGATTGGGCATCGGCCGTGCTGGGATTGACGGATGGCCGCGGCGCCGACCATATCATCGAGGTTGGCGGACCGCAGAGTTTTGCACAATCGCTGGGGGCAGCGGCTCGCGGCGCCCAGATCAACGTCATCGGCTATCTCGGCGGCAGTGACGGCGCCATCAACCCGCTCGACATCTTCCGCCGGCAGGTTAGGGCGCGAGGCATACCGGTGGGCTCACGCGAATCCTTCGAGGCGATGAACCGCGCCATTGTCGTCAACCGATTGAGACCGGTGATCGACCGGGTCGTGCCGTGGAGCCAGGCCGCCGAAGCCTTTCGGTACCTTGAGCACGGCTCGCCCTTCGGCAAGGTCGTGCTCGATCATACGCAATGAGCCCGTCTGACGAGCCCGGGGCGCAATGAATCGCGAGATCGCGATCAGGGCAGGCGGTTGGCCCGTTGCAGCGCCTGCTGCGTCTGCTCGTCGGTCAGGCCCTGCAGGAAATCGTCCATCTCTTGGTCGATGAGCCCGGCGCGGCGGGCGACAACATACCAGGCGCCGGCGAGGATCAGATCCGGATCGGTGCCGATGCCGTTCATGTAGAGCTTGGCGAGACGGTTCTGGGCGGCGACATTGCCGCCTTCTGCGGCCTGTTTCATCCAGTTGAAGCCGGATTTCAGGTCGCGGACGCCGCCGCGTCCCTCGATCATCCAGGTGGCGAGATCGATCTGTGCCGTGTCGTAGTTCTGCCGCGCGGCCTGTGCCAGCAGGCCGCGGGCGCGGACATCGTCGCGCGGCTTGCCGCCGGCGCCATTGGCGTAGACCTGTGCCATCGCATATTGTGCGTCGGCAAGCCCGGTCGCGGCAGCGCGCTCGTAATAGGATACGGCTTTGGCAATACCGGCATCGCCGGGCTCCTGTTCGACCATCAGCTGCGCAAAATTGAACTGCGCCAGGCGGTTGCCGGCCTCGGCGGCGGCCTGCATCAGCGCATAGGCTTCCTTCTCGTCCTTTTTGACGTAGCGGCCGTCGAGCAGCATCAGCGCATACTGGAATTGCGATTCCGGGACGCCCTGCTCGGCGGCAAGCGCATACCACTTCGCCGCCCCTGCCGCGTCGACCGGCACGCCGAGGCCGCGCGACAGTATCTCGGCCACCAGCGTCTGTGCCGCCGGATCGCCGTTTTGAGCGCGGGAAAGCGCAAGATTGTAGGCCGTCTTGTAGAGCCCGCGCTGAAAGGCGCCGTAGGCGGCGTCGGACGGCTTTGCGCCGAAGCGGTCGGGGTTGATGGTGTCGGCCGACGGCAACGGGGCGGTGGTGGCGGGCTGCGGCAATTGTGCGGCGATCGGCTTATCGGCAGGTTCGCTGGAATCCGGCCTGGGCTGCGGCAGCGGAACGGGTTCCGCCGCTATCGCCTGCGTCACGGCCGTTGCAAGAAAGGCGCTGAAAAGGATTGTCCGCGAGTGCACGTCAGTCCTCGAAGCGCGGCGCGGTTTCGTCGAGCAGCGCGTTGGCGGCGGCGACCGCCATCTTCGGATCGGCGCCGTCGGCGAAGACGGCGCTGGACAGCGCCACGAATTCGGCGCCGGTGGCGGCGACCGCTTCCACCGAGGCAAGATCGGATCCGGCCATGACGATGCAAGGGATCTGGATCACGTCCGCCCACCATTGCCCGAGCGACAGGTTGCGGGGGTGCGGCTCAGGCTTGTTGTCGTAACCGAAGCGGCCGAAGAAAATGTAATCAGGCCTGACCTCGCCGAGTTCCAGCGCATCGTCGCGGGTCTTGGCGCCGCCGGTGCCGACCATCATCCTGGCCTGGAAGTGTTCGATCGTTTCAGCGAGCTCGTCCTTGCCGACCTCGACATGGATGCCATCGGCCTGGACGCGGCCGGCGATGCGGGTGTCGCCAGCAATGATGACGGCAATGCCGGCCGCTTGCGCCACCGGCACGATCTGTTCGGCAAAGGCCTGGAAGGCGGCCTCGTCCATACCGTTTTCCGGCAGGATGAGCGAGGCGACGTCACCGCCGTCGAAGGCCGCGGCGATGCGCTCGGCAGGCACGTTCGGCGGCGCGATCAGCACGATACGGCAGCGGTTGGGCGGCGTTGCGTCATTCATTGAATTCGATCCCGGTTATCGCCTATGCCGGGCGAAGATGGTTGCATTGCGGCATAGAGCAAAGTGCGGGGATTGAACAGGCGGCAGGGGGATCACGATTGCCGTCAACATTCTATCGGGGCTCGGCGTATGGCTGCCGCTGGCCGAAATTCTCCTCGCCTGGCCGCTTGCGGCCCTACGCAGGCACCTTCGATTTCCACAGCGACCAGCCGAGATTCATGCCGGCAGCGGCGACCAGGATCGCGGCGCCGCCGACGATCTGCGCCGGATGCAGCCGATGGCCGAAGGCGACGACGTCGACGAGGATGGCGACGACGGGGTAGATGAAGGACAGCGATCCCTGCAGATGCGTCGGCAGCTTCTGGATGGCGCCGTACATGAGGATGTACATCAGACCGGTATGGACGATGCCGAGCGTCGCCAGCATTACCCAGCTCCGCGCATCGACGGGAAGGTGGGTGAGATTGGCGAAGGGTGCCAGCATGACGACGCCGATGCAGACCTGGATCAGGGCGATCAGGTGCGGCGGCGTGCCTTTGAGTTTCTTGGTGACGATAGCCGCAACGGCCCAGAAGAAAGCCGCGGCCAGCGCCATCGCAATGCCGGTAAAGTAATCCGTACCATGATCGCCTGCATCGGGCGCGGCCTGCACGATCAGCAGCATGCCGGCGAAGGCGATGCCGAGCCAGGTCAGCTTGGTCATCGTCAGCCGTTCGGAGAAGAAGAGCGCGCCAAACCCGACCAGCATGAAGGGCTGCGTGTTGTAGACAGCCGTGGCGATCGAGATCGAGGCACGCGAAAACGCGCTGAACAGCAGCAGCCAGTTGATAACGATGGCAGCACCGCCGAGAGCCGCGATCGCGACGATGCGAAGCGACAGCCTGCCGCGCAGCAGTCCCAGCGCCGTGCAGATGACCAGCAGCGTTACCGCACCGAAGGCGCAGCGCCAGAACACCACGTCCATGATGGGCTGGCCGGAAAGGACGACGAACCAGCCGATCGTGCCGAGGATCGCCATCGCCGCCGTCATTTCGATCGTGCCGCGTACCGTATTGTCCATGGATGCTCCCGAAACTCTGTTGAGATTTTATAATCCCATGGCGGATCGGGCCTTTCCATGACTTGTTGCCGGTGATATGCAGAACCAACCTCATTAAATTAGGTAAACATCGGCTTTTTCTTGGAATTGTAAAATGCTGGACGAGCTCGACAGAAAGCTCCTCGATATCCTGGTCAAGGATTCACGGACTTCGCTGAAGGAACTGGCGCTGCAGGTCGGGTTGTCGTCGCCAAGCGTTTCGGAGCGGCTTCGGCGGCTTGAGGATCGCGGCGTCATCCGCGCTTTCACCATCGATATCGATCCGCAAGCGCTCGGCTACGCCTTGCAGGCGATCGTTCGCATCCGGCCATTGCCGGGCAAGCTGCACATCGTCCAGAAGCTGATCGAGGAAATCCCGGAATTCGGCGAATGCGACAAGGTGACGGGCGATGACTGCTTCGTTGCCCGGCTGTTCGTCCGCTCGATCGGCGAGCTCGACGGGGTTCTCGACCGCATCGCCGACAAGGCCGAAACCAGCACCGCCATCATCAAGGCGCAGCCGATCCGGAGACGCCCGCCGCCGCTCGACATGCCAAACATGTGACGGGTTTCGGTGGCCTGGCCCACATATTTGCGGTCGCGGTCTGGCCATTTCTGGTCTATTCCAGAGTTCAGCTTTCCCTCCAGCGTCCCTTCCCCATGTCAGGTCTGCTCGTCGATCCCTGGTTCTATGCCGCGGCCATTCCGGCCGTCATCCTCGTCGGCCTGTCGAAAGGCGGCTTCGGCGGCGCCGTCGGCTTTGTCGGCGTGCCATTGATGGCGCTGACCATGCCGCCGGTTCAGGCTGCCGCAATCCTTTTGCCAATTCTGTGCCTGATGGACATTGTCTCGGTGTGGACATGGTGGGGCATCTTCGACCGCAAGATGCTGGCCGACATGATGCCGGGTGCCGTGATCGGCATTGCCCTTGGCTGGCTGACGGCGGCACTTGTAACCGAAGAGATGGTGCGGCTGATCGTCGGCGCGGTTGCCTTGATCTTCGTGCTGCGCTGGCTCTATTTGCAACTCCGCCACGGTGCCGGCCACGCGGCGGAGCCCAACCGCGTCGCCGCCGGCTGCTGGGGTACTGTTGCCGGGTTCACCAGCTTCGTCGCCCATGTCGGCGGACCGCCTTTTCAGGTCTACGCCTTGCCGATCAGGCTCGATCCGAAGGTGCTGTCGGGCACCGCGGCGATCTTTTTCGCCGTTACCAATGCGCTGAAGCTCATCCCTTATTTCGCGCTCGGCCAGTTCGACACCACCAATTTGACCGCGTCGGCGGTGCTGATGCCACTGGCGCCGCTGTCGACAATCGCCGGCGCCTGGCTGGTGCGGCGGATGCGGCCGGAGCTGTTCTATCCCTTTACCTATGCGACCGTGGCGGTCGTCGCGGTCAAGCTTCTGTGGGACGGCATAGCCGGCCTTCTGTAAGACGGCGGCCCCTGTCGGCCGCCGCCGGATCCCTTAAGCCTCAGGCGGCACTCGGCAGCAGCGGCCGCGTCCTGCCAAGCGCGAGCGCGGCGCCGGTAGCCAGCACGAACGCCATGCAGCCAAGAATGGTGATGTCGTGCAGCGTCGGCTTCAGCACCATGTCCGCGATGATCACCAGCATCACCGAATAGTCGAAGCGCGCGGCATTGAGGACGCGCTGGCCCTGGGCAAGCACTGCCGGCGTCACGCCATCCTTGGCGATCATGCCCGCCATGCGGTCGGCCGTCGGCTTGAATACGAACATGCCGATGCAGAAGGTCGTCGCATAACCGGCAAGGCCGATCAGCACCCACAGATCGGAAAAGCCGACCCAGAAGCCGCACATGATGAGACCGAAGAGCAATGTCAGCATCGACATCGGCGCGAAGAACCGGTTGCCGAGCTCGCCGGTGGCGCGCATCGCCTGCAGCATGCCTTCGACGTTTCCAGCGCGGTCGGCGCGTACCGCGAGCAGCATCAGCGTGAAGCCGCCGCCGACCCAGAGGATCGCCGAGACGATGTGCAGAAATTTAACGGCCGAGTACCAGTCCATTGTTCGCTCCTTGAGAGATTTTGATGATTGCCGGAGCGCAAGGTTTTGCTCCGCCTCGTTGCGAGGAACGGGCGTTTAGCGCGGCGCCTGTTTCGGAACGATGTCGCTCGCAGGGCCGTTTTGTTTCGGTATCTCGGTCACCATCTGGAGGAAACCATTGCGCAAGCGCGTCGCTCCCACTTTCCAGCCGGTGGTGTGAACGGCGCCGTAGCCAGTCAGCTGTGCTGTTACGGCACAGATGCTGGGCGCTTGATCGAAAAATATGCCCTGCGTTAAGGGTTCGTTAAGCTTTACAGGCGTTTACTATGTCCATCCAGTGATCTGGATTCTTACCGAGTGGTTGGAGCCACTTTGTTTGACGCCTCCCTGTTAAACTCCTGAGAGCCGCCTTATCCGCGGCTCTTTTTTTGTGCGCCGGCATGGGCGTCCTTCCGGCTAAATGCGGCCGTTAACCGTTTGTTAAACATGTGCTTGCCTTCGCTGGCAGCGAAGCGCATTTTCAAGCTTCAGTCGTTTAGGCTGCCGAATGTGGCAGCCACGAGCCGAATCGGCCGGCTGTCAGGCAAGTGCAGGGGCGTAGCGATGAACGAGCCTTCGAAGGCGAGCGCGAAAACCATCAAGCTGGCGGAGCGCCGGGTTTTCTCCCAATCCTTCAAGCCGCTCTATCAGGAAGGCATGGGCCTGGTCGAGCAGGCGGCCGAATATCTCGACGGCAAGGGCCGCGCCGAGGCCAAGAAGCTGTCGAGGCTGGCGGCGACGCTTTATGCGGCCGAATCGATGCGGCTGACCACCAGGCTGATGCAGGTCGCCTCGTGGCTGCTTTTGCAGCGGGCGGCGAATTCCGGCGAGATGACCCGCGATCAGGTGGCTTCCGAAAAATCCAAGGTGCGTCTCGACACCGCCTCCGCGCACGAGGAGGCGCCCGGCTGGGCCGAGCTGCCGACGGATTTCGTCGACCTCGTCAACCGCTCGCTGCGCCTTCAGGCGCTGGTGCGCCGCATGGACGAGGAGATCTATGGCGGCCTCGCCGAGGTGCCGCCGTCGAGCCGTCGCGTCAATCCGGTCTCAGACCAGATCACGCTGCTGAACACGGCTTTCGCCCGCGGCTGACAGGCCGCTTGATAATTCTACTCTGACGGACACCTGGCGCGGTTCTCTGCGCTTACCTGCAGCGCCGCGCGTCCTTTGGACGCGCAAAGGACGCTGCAGCACTTTGATTACGCATGATCTTAACCGGAAAATCGAACCCGATTTTCGGGATCATGCGTGGGCTCACGGACCAAATGTCCGCTCCGCTTCGGTTCCCGAAAACCACGCCATCTGTCTCGTCAGAGCGAACTCTCAAACAGCCTGCGGGACGTAGCCAGACCTCGTTTCTGGTTTGTTCACATTTCGCTGGCATCGCTGTCCGCCGAAGGTAGACTTGGCGGATGGGGGAAGCGATTCGCATCATCGGCATCGATCCGGGGCTGAGGCGCACCGGCTGGGGCATCGTCGAGAGCCTCGGCAATTCGCTGCGCTTCGTCGCCTCCGGCACGGTACGGTCCGATGACAAGGCCGCGCTGGCGGTGCGTCTTTGCCAGTTGCATGACGGGCTCGCCGAGATCCTGCATGCCGCGATGCCGCACGAGGCGGCGGTCGAGCAAACTTTCGTCAACAAGGACGCCGCTGCGACGCTGAAACTCGGCCAGGCACGCGGCATCGCCATGCTGGTGCCGGCGCGTGCCGGCCTTGTCGTTGCCGAATATGCGCCAAACGCCGTCAAAAAGGCGGTGATCGGCGTCGGCCATGGCGACAAGAAGCAGATCCACATGATGGTCAAGGTGCTGATGCCGAAGGCGACTTTCGACAGCGATGACGCCGCCGACGCGCTGGCTATCGCCATCTGTCACGCGCATCACCGGCAGAGCATCGCCTACAGGATGGCGGCGCTGGCCGGATAAGTTTGTTCTTGACTTGTTCTCCGGCTGATAATAAGTAATACCGACGAGGTATTACCATGCGCGTTACCACCAAGGGCCAAGTGACCATCCCGAAGGAAATACGGGATCATCTGGGTATCGGCCCGGGCTCGGAGGTGGAGTTCGTCCCCACCGAGGACGGGGCTCGTGTCATAGCCGTCGACGAAAACATGTCGGAGGAGGAAGCCGCGCGCAGATTCAGCCAGATGCTCGGCCGTATGGCCGGTACGCTGGATCTGGGGGGCATGACGACGGACGAATATATGGAATGGCTGAGGGGCCCACGTGAAGACCTCGACATTGATTGACACAGATGTCCTGATCGACGTTTGGGGTCCTGCCGGACGGGAGAAGAAGTGGTCGGCGTCGGCAATCACCGCATGCCGGCGCGACGGCGCGCTTGTCATCAACACAATCGTCTGGTCCGAACTCGCGCCGCTGATTGCAACGGAGCAGGCCCTTCGCCAAGCAGCCGACATGCTCAAGATCGAGCGTGAATTCCTGCCGTGGGAAGCAGCCTTCCTCGCTGGTGTCACGCACTCGCGCTATCGCCGCGCCGGCGGCATTCGCGAACGAACCTTGCCGGATTTCTTTATCGGCGCCCACGCAGTCATTGCGGGACATCGGCTACTGACGCGCGATGCCGCGCGCTATCGCAGCTACTTCCCGGACCTCGATATCATCTCTCCGGAAACCCACCCGGCATGATCGGCAAGCTCAAATGATCGGCAAGCTAAAAGGCACGCTGGACGAGATCGACGAGGATTTCTGCATCGTCGACGTGCATGGCGTCGGCTACGTCGCCTATTGCTCGGCGCGCACGCTTGCCGCATTGCCGCCGCCCGGCGAGGCGGTGGTGTTGTTCATCGAGACCTATGTGCGCGAGGATATGCTGCGGCTCTATGGGTTCCAGTCGGTGCTGGAGCGCGAGTGGTTCCGGCTGTTGATGAACAATGTGCAAGGCGTCGGCGCCAAGGTGGCGCTGGCTATCCTGTCGACGCTGGCGCCGGCCGATCTCGCCAATGCGATTGCGCTGCGCGACATCGCCATGGTCAGCCGCGCGCCCGGCGTCGGCAAGAAGGTGGCCGAGCGCATCGTCACCGAGCTGAAGAACAAGGCGCCGGCCTATGCGGGCACTGCCTCGGGCACCATCGGCCTGAAGCAGGAGCTCGGCGAAGGCGTTGCCTCGGCGCCGATCACCGATGCCGTCTCGGCGCTGGTCAATCTCGGCTATTCGCGCGACACCGCCGCCAATGCGGTGGCGGCGGCGCTGAAGACGGCAGGCGAGGAGGCGGACGCATCGAAGCTGATCCGCTTCGGGCTGAAGGAGCTGGCACGGTGAGACGTTGCCCGACAAATAAATTCCGACTAGGAACAAGAGCATGGTCGGATATGCGGGCTTGACCTCCAGGGGGCAGCTTACGATTCCAAAGAAAGTCCGGTACGAGTTGTCGCTCAAGTCAGGCGATATTATTGCCTGGACGGTCGTGGATGGTCTCCTGATAGGAACGCCGCGCAATCTCGAATTTG
The DNA here is from genome assembly GCF_040318915.1 of Mesorhizobium sp. M0991. Classification (NCBI taxonomy): domain Bacteria; kingdom Pseudomonadati; phylum Pseudomonadota; class Alphaproteobacteria; order Hyphomicrobiales; family Phyllobacteriaceae; genus Mesorhizobium; species Mesorhizobium sp. M0991. Next base: position 36,922 of record NZ_JAMYNE010000012.1, on the reverse strand, counting down.
CCGACCTCGCTGGATTTCTAGGTGATCCACCTGACGGGCCCGTTACGCTGGAACAGATCGACGCGGTGGTAAGAGATGCAGTAGGCCGCCATGTTGTTGGCGAGCAGCAAGACGCCGAACGAGAGGGTGCCGTGTGACCTTGATCCGTGTCGATACGAACTTTTTCCTTCGAGCGGTATGCGCATGAGTCTTTCGCCACGCCTCATTGCTCCCGACAAACGCGGCGAGGACGCCGAGCAGACCTTGCGGCCGCAGACGCTCGGCGACTTCGTCGGCCAGGCGGCGGTGCGGGCCAATCTCAAAGTGTTCATCGAAGCCGCCAAGGGGCGCAGCGAAGCGCTCGACCATGTGCTGTTCGTTGGCCCGCCCGGCCTCGGCAAGACGACGCTGGCGCAAATCATGGCGCGCGAGCTCGGCGTCAATTTCCGCTCGACCTCGGGCCCGGTCATCGCCAAGGCCGGCGATCTCGCAGCGCTGCTCACCAACCTCGAAGACCGCGACGTGCTGTTCATCGACGAGATCCACCGGCTCAACCCGGCGGTCGAGGAAATCCTCTATCCGGCGATGGAGGATTTCCAGCTCGACCTGATCATCGGCGAGGGGCCGGCGGCGCGTTCGGTCAAGATCGACCTGGCCCGCTTCACCCTCGTCGCCGCCACCACCCGGCTCGGCCTGTTGACCAACCCGCTGCGCGACCGCTTCGGCATCCCGGTCAGGCTCAATTTCTACTCGGTCGAGGAATTGGAACAGATCGTGCGGCGCGGCGCCCGCATCCTTGCCATGCCGCTCGGCGACGACGGTGCTTTGGAGATCGCCCGGCGGGCGCGCGGCACGCCGCGCATCGCCGGCCGGCTGTTGCGCCGGGTGCGCGACTTTGCCAGCGTTGCCGGCGACGGCCATGTCGACCGCAAGATCGCCGACGAGGCGCTGACGCGGCTCGAGGTCGACGGGCTCGGCCTCGACGCACTCGACCGCCGCTATCTGTCGATGATCGCCCGGAATTTCGGCGGCGGGCCGGTCGGCATCGAAACCATCGCCGCCGGGCTTTCCGAACCACGCGATGCCATCGAGGACATCATCGAGCCCTTTCTGATCCAGCAAGGCTTCATCATGCGCACCCCGCGCGGCCGCGTGCTGGCGGCCAATGCCTGGCGGCATCTCGGCCTCGACGCGCCGAAGGACCTGGCGCAGCAGCAGATCAGCCTGTTCCAGGAAGAGCCGTAAGTTCCGCTGCTTATGGCTTCGGTGCTGGCAGTTCCCGGCCCCGCCCTCCAGGTCTTGATCATCGCCGGTCTATGCGCAAAACAGGTGTTGCTTAAAACAGGGCCCGTCGGGCCAAAAGGACAGCAATGGACGATCATGGTGAATCGGCCTTGTCCGCCGGGCTTTCCGGCGCGCTGACGGAATTCGGCCATCGATTGATGGCGCGGGTCTATTATGCAGACACCGATTTTTCCGGCGTCGTCTACCACGCGCGCTATCTCGAATTCTTCGAGCGCGGCCGTTCCGACTATCTGCGGCTGGCCGGCGTCCACCACACCGAGCTTGCCGACGGCAAGCATGGCGAGAGAATAGTCTGGGTGGTGCGGCGCATGGAGATCGACTTCCGCGGTTCGGCCCGCATGGACGACATCCTGACCATCGATACGCGCACCGACGAGATTTCCGGTGCGCGCATCGTCATGGCGCAGCAGTTGAAACGCGGCAGCGAGGTGCTGGTCGAGGCGCGGGTCGAAGCGGCGATCGTTGGCGAGAACGGCCGGCCGCGGCGCTTTCCCAAGGATTGGGTGGCAGCCTTCATGCCCAGAACGCGCAAATAAAGGTTCAGAGGCAACGATCCCGAGCTCCCGGTCGGGGCCAGGATCGCCGGGCGGCTCGTCGGGGCGCGGCAATGCGCCGCGCTGTACGTCCTAACCCATCCTTAACCATAACGGTCCATGAAGGGATTGGTTAAGATTGGGAGAATCCAAGCGCCTTCCTTTCACCAATATTTGCCCCGAAAAGGCCGCCAACGGTGCATTTGGGGTTATTCCGCCAGCCTAACGCGAACGGATCACAAGGGATGCCCATGGGCCAGCCGCCAGCCACGCCCGGAAAATCTTTAAGGACGTAACATGGAAAACATCGCTCTCGCCGACCCGGGCGCGCATTTATCGATTTGGGCCTTGTTCATGCAGGCCGGTTGGGTGGTCAAGCTGGTCATGATAGGGCTGCTCTGCGCCTCGATCTGGACCTGGGCGATCATCGTCGACAAGCTCGTCGCCTATGCCCGCATGCGGCTGGCGCTCAATCGCTTCGAACAGGTGTTCTGGTCGGGACAGTCGCTGGAAGAACTTTACCGCACGCTCGCCGACCGCAAGACGACCGGCATGAGCGCGATCTTCGTCGCCGCCATGCGCGAATGGAAGAAGAGCTTCGAGAAGGGCGCGAAATCGCCGCTCGGCCTGCAGACCCGCATCGACAAGGCGATGGATCTGGCGTTGACCCGCGAGATGGAAAAGCTTGAAGGGCGGCTCGGCTTCCTCGCCACCACCGGCTCGGCGGCGCCGTTCATCGGCCTGTTCGGCACCGTGATCGGCATCATGACCTCGTTCCAGGCGATCGCCGCCTCGAAGAATACCAGCCTGTCGGTGGTCGCGCCCGGCATCGCCGAAGCGCTGCTGGCGACGGCCATCGGCCTGCTCGCCGCCATCCCGGCCGTCATCGCCTATAACAAGCTGTCGTCGGACGCGAGCAAGATCGCGGTGCGCATGGAAGGGTTCGCGGATGAGTTCTCCGCCATACTCTCGCGCCAAATCGATGAAAAAGTCGCGCAGAAGGCCTGAGGAACGATCATGGGAATGTCCGTAAGCGCAGGTGGCGGAGGACGCGGCGGGCGCGGCCACAGGCGGCGCGGCCGCCATCACGCCTTGATATCGGAGATCAACGTCACGCCGATGGTCGACGTCATGCTGGTGCTGCTGATCATCTTCATGGTCGCGGCGCCGTTGCTGACGGTCGGCGTGCCGATCGACCTGCCGGATACCCAGGCCAAAGCGATGAACGCCGATACGCAGCCTATAACCGTGTCCATCAACTCGGCCGGTCAGATCTACCTCCAGGAAACCGAGATCCCGATCGAGGAGCTGGTGGCAAAGCTGCAGGCGATCTCGAAGACCGGCTATGACGAGCGCATTTTCATCAGAGGTGACAAATCTACCGACTACGGCATGGCCATGAAGGTGATGGCTCGTATCTCGGCCGCCGGCTACAAGAATATCGGCCTGGTTTCACTGCAGGAACAGGATCAATAGACGCAAGATGAGGACCGGCCTCACCACATCGGTGATCTTGCATACGGTGGCGATTGCCTTCGGGCTGTTCACGTTGTCCTCGCCGCCCGCGATGCCTGCGTCCGATGCGGAATCGGTGTCGGTCGAGATCGTGCCGATGGAAGCGACGGCACAGGTCCTGCAAGGCGACAAGAAGGCTGTGATGCACGACAAGCCGGCGCCGCTACCGACGCAGCGTCCCGACATCGTTCCAGACGCCCAGAAAATCGGCGATAACAGCGTCGACACCGACAAGCCGCCGACACCGGAGCCCAAGCCCCAGCCGGTCGATATGACGGCGGCTCCGCCACCCGCGCCGACGCCGGTCGAAAAGCCCAAGCCCGAGGACGTGCCGAAGCCGAAGGAAGAGCCGAAGCCTATTCCCGCTACGGAGGTAGCGCCGGTGCCGCAGCCGAAGGAAGAGGTCAAGCCCGAGCCTGTCAAGCAGACCGAGCCCAAGCCGACGCTGGCCAAGGAGCCGACGCCCACGCCGCCGCAGGACAAGACTGCAGCGATCGAGCCGCAGCCCGAGGTCAAGCCGGATGCCGTCGCCGAGGCGATTGCCAAGCAACCGCCAACCGAGGAGGCGCAGCTTCCGGACTCGGCCCCGGCACCTGAGGCTCGGCCGAAGCCGCAGCCGGTCCAGGCAGAAAGCGCCAAGGCACCGGAGCGCAAGGACGCCGACAAGCCGGTCAAGGAAGCCTCCTCCAAGCCGAAATCGGACGACAAGCAATTCAACGCCGACGAGATTTCGGCTCTGCTCGACAAGCGGAAGCCGGCCGGGGGCGGCGCCAAGCGCTCGACCCAGCAGGCATCGCTCGGCGGCGAGAAGGATCAGGGCCAGAAGCTTTCGAAATCGGAGCAGGGGGCATTGGAGGCCCAGCTTGGTGGTTGCTGGACACTTCCGGCAGGGCTCGAGGGTTCGGAGAATTTCGTCGTCGTGGTCCGGTTCAATCTGGACGCCTCCGGCAAGTTGGATGGCCGGCCGAGCGTTGAAAAGTCGAGCGGAAACCGCCCGTTTGACGAAAGTGCAGTGCGCGCGGTTCAGAAATGCGATGTGGCCGGCTTGCAAGTTCCCGCGGGCAAGCAAGACATCTGGTCCGACGTTCGGGTCACTTTCGACCCCAGGGAGATGCTCGGCCTTTAGGCCCGGCGCCCACAGAGTCAGCGAAGAGAAGCGAGAAGACATGAAATCCATCCTCAAGCCGCTCCTGATGATCGTAGCGATGGCGCTGGGCATGACTGCCGCCGCCACCCTGCCGGCGCGGGCGCTCGTTGAGCTCAACGTCAACAAGGGCAATGTCGAGCCGTTGCCGATCGCCATCACCGACTTCCAGGGCGGCGATGCGCTCGGCGCCGAGATTTCCGGCATCGTCAGTGCCGACCTGAAACGCTCCGGCCTGTTCGCGCCGATCGACAAAAGCGCTTTCATTGAAAAGATCTCGAACCCGGATGCCACGCCGCGCTTCGAAGACTGGAAGGTGATCAATGCGCAGGCGCTGGTCACCGGCAGTGTCGGAAAGGAGGCTGACGGCCGTGTCCGCGCCCAGTACCGGCTGTGGGACACCTTTGCCGGCCAGCAGATGTCGGGGGAACAGTTCTTCGCCAACGACGCCAATACCAGGCGCGTCGCCCATATCATCGCCGACGCCATCTATGAGCGGCTGACCGGCGAGAAGGGCTATTTCGACACGCGCGTCGTCTTCATCGACGAGTCCGGTGCCAAGAATGCGCGCAAGAAGCGGCTTGCCATCATGGACCAGGACGGCGCCAACGTCCGCTATCTCTCGAACGGCAAATCGATCGTGCTGACGCCGCGCTTCTCGCCGAACCGGCAGGAAATCACCTACATGTCCTATGAGAGCGGTCAGCCGCGGGTGTACCTTTTGCAGATCGAGACGGGGCAGCGCGAGCTGGTCGGCAATTTCCCCGGCATGACCTTTGCGCCGCGCTTTTCGCCGGACGGCCAGAAAGTAATCATGAGCCTGCTGCGCGATGACGGCAATTCCAACATCTTCGCCATGGACCTGAGAAGCCGCTCGACGACCAGGCTTACCAATTCGACCGCCATCGACACCTCACCGTCCTACTCGCCTGACGGCAGCAAGGTGGTGTTCACCTCGGATCGCGGCGGCCGCGCGCAGATCTATGTAATGGGCGCCGACGGCTCGGGCCAGACCCGCATCTCGTTCGGCGACGGCGTCTATTCGACGCCGGTGTGGTCGCCGCGCGGCGATCTCATCGCCTTCACCAAGCAGACCGGCGGCGAATTCCAGATCGGCGTCATGCGCACCGACGGTTCGGGTGAGCGCATCCTGTCCACCGGCTTTCAGCAGGAGGGGCCGACCTGGGCGCCCAACGGCCGGGTGCTGATGTTCTTCCGCGATTCCAATGGCGGACCAAAACTTGTTTCGGTCGATCTCACCGGCCGCAACGAACAGTCGATCCCGACGGCGAACTTCGCCTCGGATCCGGCCTGGTCGCCGCTGCTCGAATAGTTCCGGGCAAGGATGTTCAATTCGAGCATCCTTTGCTCCCAGTTGCACGTCGGCAACGGTGGCCGAAAAGCGCCGTTTCCGGCCTTGTTTTCACCCGATGGTCGCGTTTTGGCCGCATTTCCGCCTACGGTCCGCGCTCATTGTGTAGCCTTGGATGACCCGTCGGGGCGCCCCCTGCAACGAAGGCTGCGGACGGCAGCCGAAACCAAATTTTAACCGTGTTTCTTGAGCGTCGGTTAACCCAAACGTGGTTACTGGACGATCAATGAAATCACTCGAATTGCGAAGGAGAGGCGGCATGGGCCGTATCGCAGCACTTACCACAAACCCGGTCATGATCGCGCTCGTCGCGATGCTCGCGATCACCGGTTGCGCCTCGAAGAAGACGCCGAACAGCGCCGCCGATCTCGGCCTAAACGGCGCTGGCGCGGCAACGCCCGGGTCGGCCCAGGACTTTACCGTCAACATCGGCGACCGCATCTTCTTCGATACCGATTCGTCCTCGATCCGCGCCGATGCGCAGACGACGCTGTCGCGCCAGGCGCAGTGGCTGAACCAGTACAAGCAGTATGCCATCGTCATCGAAGGCCATGCCGACGAGCGCGGCACGCGCGAATACAATCTGGCGCTCGGCGCCCGCCGTGCTGCTGCCACCCGAGACTTCCTGGTCGCCAAGGGCGTTTCGGCGCAGCGCCTGAAGACCATTTCTTACGGCAAGGAGCGTCCGGTCGCGGTTTGCGACGACATCTCCTGCTGGTCGCAGAACCGCCGCGCCGTAACCACGCTGGGCGGCGCCGGTTCTTGATCGGCATTAATGCAACACTTGGTGCGAAAGGCGGCCAAAGGGCCGCCTTTTTCATATCTGCTCGCTCCAAACAAAATTTGGCCGAAGTCTCACGTCCTGTTAAGAGCCGAGAGCGTCTGGCTAGTCCCCAGTTGGCTGGTCTACTTCGAGTGAGAGGCGCGCAACAATGGTTTCACGGCGAGAGGCACATGCATTTCAGATCGGTCTTGAGCGGCACGCTTGCGCTGCTGCTCGTATCAAGTATCTCGGCAGTTGCTGACGGGGCAAGCGGCACCGGGCAGTCATCGGAAAGCGGTTTTTCCTTCCATCTGCCGACGATCAAACTGCCCGGCATTTTCGGCGAAAAGAAAAAGCCGGATCAGGTTCAATTCGCGCAACAGGATGGCACCGGCACTCCGGCGCTGGAGGAACAGCTCCGGCAGATGAACGGCAAGATCGAGGAACTCAATTTCCAGGTCCTGCAGATGCAGGAGCAGATCCGCAAGCAGCAGGAAGACAACGAATTCCGCTTCCAGCAGCTGGAAGGCGGTCAAGGCGCGCAGCAGCCGGCCGAGCAGAAGAAGTCCGAGGCCGGACCCAGCAGCGACAGCCCCAACAGCGACAGCAACGTGGCAGAGGCGCCGGCAACGCAGGCTCCGGCTGCTGCGGACACGCCGCCAGCCGGCGACAAGAGCGTCGAGGACGTCATCATCGAATCGCCGAGCGGCGATCCCGGCAAGCTGATCCCCGGCGCGCCGCCCAAGACGTTCGGCACGATCACCGTCGACAAAAACGGCAATGTCGTCGAAGCCGGCGGCAATGCGCAGGCGAACGCGCCGGACCAGAATACGGCCCCAGCCAACGGCGCCAGCGCAGCCGGCAACAAGGCCGGTAAATCCGATGATACGGTGGTCGCGGCACTCCCCTCGACCAACGATCCGGAGGAGCTTTACCGAAACTCCTACCAGTTCATCCTGTCGGGCGACTACAGCACCGCCGAACAGGGTTTCCGCGACCATATCGCTCGTTTTCCCCGGGACGCCAAGGCGGCGGACGCGCATTACTGGCTTGGTGAATCGCTGCTCGGCCAGCAGAAATACCGCGATGCGGCCGAGATTTTCCTCGCTGCCAGCAAGGACTATCCCAAGGCCAAGAAGGCGCCCGACATGCTGTTGAAGCTCGGCGTTTCACTGGTCGGGCTGAAACAGCGCGACGTGGCCTGTGCCACCTTCAGCGAGATCGGCAAGCGCTACCCCGATATTTCCGGCGCGCTCAAGGAGCGGGTCAAGCAGGAAAGGGCGCTCGCGGCGTGCTAGTTTTTCCGTTGCATGTCGTTGCCCCAAAACCGGGCCCACTTTTGGGCGACATGCATGACGCTCGACACCGAGCCTGACCTTTCGGATTTTTCGCGGATCGACTTTTCCAACGGCGCTGTTGCGGCCGTGTCCGGCGGCAGCGACTCGACCGCCCTTCTCCTCCTCCTCAAAGCCCATCTCGACCGTACCGCGCCGGCAACGAAATTGCTGGCGGTGACGATCGATCACCAATTGCGACCGCAAGCGGCAGCGGAAGCGCAAGCCGTGGCCAGGCTGTGCGCAGCACGCGGCATTGCCCATCGCATCCTCGCCTGGTCGGGGCACAAACCATCGACCGGCCTGCCCGCCGCCGCGCGCGAGGCGCGCTACCGGCTGCTCGCCGAGGCCGCCGAAGCGGCAGGCATCGGCCTGATCCTGACGGGGCACACCGCCGACGACCAGGCCGAGACCGTGCTGATGCGGCAAGCGCGTAACGAGTGGGCACGTGACGAGTGGGCACGTGACGAGCGGGCAAGTGATGGAGGGCCAAGTGAAGAAGGGCGAGGCGACGACGGGCCGCGCGATGAAGGGCGGGGCCTTGCCGGCATGGCGCCGGCAACCCTCTACGAGTGGCGGCACTGGATCGTGCGGCCGCTGCTCGGCATAAGGCGTGCTGAGCTGCGCGAATTCCTGCGGCGTGAACAGGTCGCCTGGATCGAAGATCCGACCAATGCCGACACCGCTTTCGAGCGGCCGCGCGTCCGCGCAGCACTTGTTGAAGGCGACGATGCGCCTCGCATGGCTGAAACGATGGCGCTGGCCAGAAAGGCGGCGGTCGAGCGTGAGCAGCTGGGACACCGCGCGGCCATGCTGATCCGCAGCTTGGCCTCCAGGCCGGCCGCCGGCCTCGTCCGCCTCGATCGGGATTTTGCGATGGAAGGCGACAGCCGGGCGGCCATTTATGCGCTGCGCATTCTGCTGGCGGCGATCGGCGGCACCGCCTTCCTTCCCGACCAGGCCCGCAGCGAAGCCCTTTTCGGCCGGCTCCGCACCGGGCCGCTTTGTGCCACATTGTCGCGGACCGTGATCGATGCCCGGCGTACCGGTACCTTTCTGCATCGCGAATTGCGCGATCTGCCGCCCACTGTTGCGCTTTCCGACAATGCCCTTTGGGACGGCCGCAGACGGATCACATTGGGCGACAGTTCAGGTGCATTGTTGATCGCACCGCTGTTGGTGGCACCGCTCGGGGCGGCTCTTGCCGCAAAGCGGGCAATTGCCGGGCGTGGCACGCCGGCAAGCCTTGTACGTGCCGCCTTGGCCGCTGAGCCGGCGCTATGGCGGGATGGCGAATGCCTTGGTTTGCCTGGCGAAGGTCCGATGCCGGCGGCTGTCGCCGCATATCCGGCAGTCGCGCCCTTCGCCCGTTTCCTGCCGTCTTTCGATCTGGCGCCGGCCGATGCCGTCGCCGCCTTGCTTGGCGCGGCGCCGGTTCCAGCCTCGCCATTCGGCGGCCACAGTGCCGGCCTACCACGGGCGAAAGCTTAACCGAGACCTGCTGTTATGCTTGGCAAGGGGAGACGCTCTCCCTATGTTAGGGCCAAGTTTCCTCTCACGACGCGTGTCCGCCCAGCGGCGCCAACGGGACAATTGATGAATCCGAATTATCGCAACCTCGCGCTCTGGGCGATCATAGCGGTCCTGCTCATCGCTCTCTTCAATCTTTTCCAGACGCCGCAGACGCGTGGAGCCTCGAGCGATGTCCCCTATTCGCAGTTCCTGCAGGAAGTCGCGGCGGGACGGATCAAGTCGGTGACCATTGCCGGCGCTCGTATCTCCGGCAACTACACTGACAGTTCCAACGGCTTCCAGACCTATTCTCCTGGGGACCCGTCGCTGGTTTCGCGGCTGCAAGACAAGAACGTCACCATCAATGCGCGTCCTGAATCCGACGGCTCCAATTCGCTGTTCGGCACCCTGATCTCCTGGCTGCCGATGATCCTCATCCTCGGCGTCTGGATATTCTTCATGCGCCAGATGCAGTCCGGTTCCGGCCGCGCCATGGGCTTCGGCAAGTCGAAGGCCAAGCTTTTGACCGAAGCGCACGGCCGCGTCACCTTCCAGGACGTCGCCGGCGTCGACGAAGCCAAGGAAGATCTGGAAGAGATCGTCGAGTTCCTGCGCGACCCGCAGAAATTCCAGCGGCTCGGCGGCAAGATCCCGCGCGGCGTGCTGCTCGTCGGTCCTCCCGGAACCGGCAAGACGCTGCTCGCCCGCTCGGTCGCCGGTGAAGCCAACGTGCCGTTCTTCACCATTTCGGGCTCGGACTTTGTCGAGATGTTCGTCGGCGTCGGCGCAAGCCGCGTTCGCGACATGTTCGACCAGGCCAAGAAGAACGCGCCTTGCATCATCTTCATCGACGAAATCGACGCGGTCGGCCGCCATCGCGGTGCCGGCCTCGGCGGCGGCAATGACGAGCGCGAGCAGACGCTGAACCAGCTGCTGGTCGAGATGGATGGCTTCGAATCCAACGAAAGCATCATCCTGATCGCCGCTACCAACCGGCCCGACGTGCTCGATCCGGCGCTGCTGAGGCCGGGCCGCTTCGACCGCCAGGTGGTGGTGCCGAACCCCGACATCGTCGGCCGCGAGAAGATCCTGAAAGTGCATGTGCGCAACGTGCCGCTGGCGCCCAATGTCGACCTCAAGGTGATCGCGCGCGGCACGCCGGGCTTTTCCGGCGCCGACCTGATGAACCTGGTCAACGAGTCCGCACTGATGGCGGCGCGGCGCAACAAGCGCCTCGTCACCATGGCCGAATTCGAGGACGCCAAGGACAAGATCATGATGGGCGCCGAGCGCCGCTCGTCGGCGATGACGCAGGCCGAGAAGGAGCTGACCGCCTATCACGAGGCCGGTCACGCCATCCTGGCGCTCAACGTGCCGTCGGCCGATCCGCTGCACAAGGCGACCATCATCCCGCGCGGCCGGGCACTCGGCATGGTCATGCAGCTGCCGGAAGGCGACCGCTATTCGATGAGCTACAAATACATGATCTCGCGCCTCGCCATCATGATGGGCGGCCGTGTCGCCGAGGAGTTCAAATTCGGCAAGGAGAACATCACCTCCGGCGCCTCCTCCGATATCGAGCAGGCGACCAAGCTGGCGCGCGCCATGGTGACGCGCTGGGGCTTCTCCGACAAGCTCGGCCATGTCGCCTATGGCGACAACCAGGAGGAGGTGTTCCTCGGCCATTCGGTGGCGCGCACGCAGAACATCTCGGAAGAGACGGCGCAGATCATCGACGCCGAAGTGCGCCGGCTGATCGACGAGGCCTATTCGACGGCAAGGTCCGTCCTGACCAAGAAAAAGAAGGAATGGATCGCGCTGGCGCAAGGCCTACTCGAATACGAGACGCTGTCCGGCGAGGAGATCAAGCAGTTGATCGCCGGCAATAAGCCCGCACGCGACCTTGGCGACGACACACCGCCGAGCCGCGGCTCGGCCGTGCCGAAGTCCGGCCGCCGCAAGAAAGGCCCCGAGCCCGAAGGCGGCATGGAACCCCAGCCGTCAAGCTAGGCTCCGGCCCAGGACAGATCGACTTCGAAGCGCCGCGGCTCTAACCGCGGCGTTTTCTTTTGGGGAATGCGACACGACAATCGCATTTGGATTGTTGCGAAGATGGACCCCCACCCTAAACCTCCCCACAAGGGGGAGGGAATGCTGCCGCGCGCCTTTCCTTCCTCTTTGGCGCCGAAAGGCAGGCAATCTGCCCGAGGTTAGCGCCAACGGAAGTCTCCCTCCCCCTTGTGGGGAGGGGTTAGGGGTGGGGGTCCATCGTAGAGTGAAAGCCTCGGCTTTCCAACCCGCGATAGCCCGCCCCTCGTGGGGAGATGCCAGGTGGTTCGCCCAGAGAGGGGCGCGAAGGAATGGGCCTTCTATCGTCCTCGTTGACAATTTCGGGAAGATCGACAAAGCGCGCTGGAGGATGAAGTTCGTATTTTTGCCGACGGCGCCACATTTTGTTCTTGCTTTGTGCCGGCAGCTGTGCTACTAATTTGGCTATGGTGTCAATTGGCGCCGCCGACCCGCCCGCCGAGGCGGGTTTTTTGTTTCCGGCTGTGAGGGGTTCCGGTGTTGCCGAGATCGATGCCGGCGAGACAGAGGGAGCGAAGGAACGCGACCTGACAGTTGGTTCGACCTCGGAAGGCCCTTGCACTTGTTCGGCAATAAAAAAAAGCCCGCGAACCTTGCGGCTCGCGGGCTCCTATCGTCGAATGATGCCGCGGTCAGCTCTTCAGCTTGGCGTTGCAGAGGCTGTAGAAGCCGCCGCCTTTCTGGATCCACCTGAGGCCGCCCAGCGTGTTGGCGTCCTTGTTGGCGTAATAGAGGTCGAGGCAGGTGTGCATGCGGCCCTTGGCCGGGGTCTCGGTTGCGTACTTCTTGGAGATCGCCGTCGGGAATTTCACGCCCTGGGGGGCGGTGATGGTCGGCGGTTGCGGATCGCCGGTGTACTTGGCATCGGGAGCCGGCAGGGTGTTGTCGTCGGCTGCGCCGGCGCCGCATTGGCTCTTGCGGAAGTCGTTCCACTTCATGCCGTTCAGCGTGTTGCCGGCCTTGGCAGCCTGATATTTGGCGCTGCAATCCGCCATGCTGAGGCCTTTGCCGGTATCGGTCGCGGCAGCTGTCGTCGCCTTGGCAGGTGCCGCGGCAGGTTGTGCCGCTGCAGTTGCACCGGCGGCGCATTCACTCTTGCGGAAATCGTTCCATTTCATGCCGTTGAGCGTGCCGGCAGCCTTGGCGGCCTGGTATTTGGTGCTGCATTCCTTGGCCGTCAGCCCAGGCGCAGCGTCGTCGGCGGCGGCTGCCGCAGCCTTGGTCGCGGCGGCGGGTTGTGCGGCTGCAGTGGCGCCGGCGGCGCATTCGGTCTTGCGGAAATCGTTCCACTTCATGCCGTTCAGCGTGCCGGCGGCTTTTGCCGCCTGGTATTTGGTGCTGCACTCCTTCGCCGTCAGGCCAGGCGCCGCATCGTCGCCGGCGGCTGCCTTGGTGGTGTCGGCGGCCTTGGCCGTGGCTTTGGCTGGGGCGGGATCGGTCGTAGCGGCGGTGGCATCGGTGCCGCATTGGGCCTTGCGGAACTGGTTCCAGTTCTGCCCGCCAAGCGTTCCCGCATCCTTGGCCGCGTTATACTTGGTGCTGCACTCGGCCATGGTCAGCGCATTGGCAGGCGCCGCCAGGAATAAGGTCGCGACGGCAAGACCCGTCAAAGTGGCAAGTCGGTGGATGAGCATGCGTTTTCTCCCTATGGCGGTTCATGATATGTCCCAGTGCAGCAATAGCGCTCAACGGCTGGTTGCGCCAGATGCTAAGTAGCGTAGAGACAATTTAGAGGTGCATTCTTTTCTTTAAGGTGATGAATTCGTTGCCGGGACTGTCTCCCAGCCAAGTTCGTCCGGGTGCATTGCACGGAGAGCGCGCATTTGGCTGGTTCCCAGCGAAGACACTGCGTCGCATGACAGCCAGTCAAATCGGCGGGTGCGGCGGACCTGAGCCTACCTCTGTCTGGAGCAGCACGATGCGGATTCGGGTTCAAGGCCACACTGCCACTAACCAAAGGATCCAGATGAGGTTTTAGGTTGACGTTTCTGATGCTGCTGCCGCAACAAGGGCTCGAAACTTGAAAATCAACACACTAGCGTGACGCAAAACACACAAAACAACAATTTTCTAAGGATTGGTCGTCCATAATCATACAATGTGATGACGGGGCTTGGGCCATTTTATGGCATGAGATGCTCGGAAAGAACCATCGGGAAGCTGGCGAACATGGCAGGACATTATTTCGGTACGGACGGCATTCGTGGGCGCGCCAACAAGTTTCCAATGACGGCGGAGGTCGCCATGCGGGTCGGCATGGCCGCCGGCCTCTCGTTCCAGCGCGGCAGCCACCGCCACCGCGTCGTGCTCGGCAAGGATACCAGGCTTTCCGGCTACATGATCGAGAACGCGATGGTATCCGGCCTGTGCGCCGCCGGCATGGATGTCTTCCTGCTCGGCCCGATCCCGACGCCCGCAGTTGCCATGCTGGTGCGCTCGCTGCGCGCCGATATCGGCGTGATGATTTCTGCCTCGCACAACCCCTATTACGACAACGGCATCAAGCTGTTCGGCCCCGATGGCTACAAGCTGTCCGATGAGATCGAGGAGCGTATCGAGGGGATGCTCGACAAGGATATCGAACTGGCGCTCGCCGATTCCGATGGGCTCGGCCGCGCCAAACGCGTCGACGGCGTGCATGACCGCTATATCGAATTCGCCAAGCGCACGCTGCCGCGCTCAATGTCGCTGTCGGGGCTGCGCATCGTCGTCGATTGCGCCAATGGCGCCGCCTACAAGGTGGCGCCTGACGCGCTATGGGAACTCGGCGCCGAGGTCGTTGCCATCAATGTCGAGCCCAACGGCTTCAACATCAACAAGGAATGCGGCTCGACCCATCCGGCCGGCCTGCAAAAGAAGGTGCACGAGGTGCGCGCCGACATCGGCATTGCGCTCGACGGCGATGCCGACCGCGTCGTCATCGTCGACGAGAACGGCGCGATCGTCGATGGCGACCAGATCATGGCGCTGATCGCCGAGTCGTGGCACCAGAGCGGACGGCTGGCCGGCGGCGGCGTCGTCTCGACGGTGATGTCCAATCTCGGCCTCGAACGCTTCCTCGGCGACATGAACCTGCAGTTGCATCGCACCAAGGTCGGCGACCGCTATGTCGTCGAGCACATGCGTGCCCATGGGCTCAATGTCGGCGGCGAACAGTCGGGCCACATCGTACTGTCCGATTTCTCGACCACCGGCGACGGCCTCGTCTCGGCGCTCCAGGTGCTCGCCTGCATCAAGCGGCAGAACCGGCCGGTCAGCGAATTGTCGAAGAAATTCGAGCCGGTGCCGCAGCTTTTGAAGAATGTGCATATTTCCGGCGGCAAGCCTCTGGAAGAGGCGCCGGTCAAGGCAGCGATCGAAGATGCGCGCAATCGCCTCGGCAAGGCCGGGCGCCTGGTCATCCGGCCATCCGGCACGGAGCCGCTCATCCGCGTCATGGCGGAGGGCGATGACCCGCAGCTTGTCGAGTCCGTCGTCAACGACATCGTCGAGGTCATTTCAGAAACGCGCAGCGCCGCCTGATCTCCTTCCAACGTCAGTTCAAAAAGCCCGCCTTTCCGGCGGGCTTTTTGTTGGATCGCCTGTCAGTCCTGCTACAGCAACGGTCGCCAGATTCCTTGGACTTTAGAGATTCGTGGTTAATCGATACGGTTAAACGCCTTTTAACCTTTCCGATTCATTATCCACAACTGAGATCAATCACATTTCGGGCGCGTTCGCCGTTCGAGGGTTCTCAGGGGTGATAAGCATGTTCAACACAGCAAGAATGGCTCTCCTGGCCGCGCTGTTTGCCGGCGCCGGACCGGCATTCGCCGCCGATTTCGCCGAGCCGCCCGTGGTCGAGGAGGCACCGCCACCGGTCGTCTACGAGCCGCCGGCCGAGTATGGCGGCTGGTATATCCGCGGCGACATCGACTATCACTGGTCGAAGTTTCGCGGCGCCGACTACATCACCTACGGACCGCCTCCCGGGACAGGTACTTTTGACAGCGGCAAGCTGAAGAGTGCCTTCTCGGCCGGTGCCGGCGTCGGCTATCAAATCGACCGGCACTTCCGCACCGACTTGACCGCGGACTGGATGAGCAAATCCACTTTCCGCGGCTCGACCAGCGGCATCTGTCTCGATGGAGATCCCTGTACTTCGGTCGACACCTCGTCCTATACGGCGCTGCTGCTGCTCGCCAACGCCTATGTCGATATCGGCACATGGCACGGTATCACGCCCTATGTCGGTGCCGGCATCGGCGGTGCCTGGGTTAAGTGGGATACACTCCACAACAGTGATGAAGACGGTGAATTCTTCCACCACGGCGGCAAGGGCTGGCGTTTTGCCTATGCTGCCATGGTTGGTGCATCCTACTGTTTGACCGATCGCGTCAAGCTCGACGTCGGCTACCGCTACAGCCATATAAACGGTGGGAAGATGTTCGACTTCGGCAGCGGCGTCGGCCCCGGCTATGACGACGGCATCAATGTTCATGAGGTGCGCGGCGGCCTGCGCTATCAGTTCGGCAGATCGGACTGCGTCGAACCGGAACCCTATGTTCCGGAGCCGGAGCCGGTCTACACCAAGTAAGCGCTTCGAAATCGAGGAATTTGTCGATCGCCCGGCTGATGCCGGGCGGTTTCGTTTGGCTGCCTGAAGATGCTGCGACGCTCTGTGACACCGTCCAGCTCGAGGGGCGCAAACGGATCAAATCAATTGCTAACGCCTTGTTATCCTTAACCCGCACTTAACCACTATGGTTAACAATGCTCCCTGAAACGGCGCGCGATCGCGAATGCGCCAAGTTCGGGAGCCGAGGACCATGACATTCAAATCGCCTGTAGCACTGGCGCTTGCAGCAGTCGTCCTGATGCCGCTGACGCCGGCGCTTGGCGCCGATTACGATCCGCCGGTCTATGTCGACCAGGCGCCGGATTATGTGCCGGTCGAGGTTGGCTCGGGATGGTATCTGCGCGGCGATGTCTCCTATCTGGTGCAGAAGAGCTTCAAGGATGAGGATTTCGCCTTCACGCCCGCGAGCTTCGACGAAAAGGAAGATCCCATCTTCGCCAGCATTGGCTTCGGCTACCATTTCAACGACTATCTGCGCGCCGATCTCAATGTCGGTTATCTGCCCGGCAACAAGATCGACATCGGTTACGACGATACAGGGATTGTGGTGCTACCGGCAACGGCGACGGTGGCATCAGCATCCCTGAAGAACTATGCCTTCTCGGGCATACTCAATGGCTACGTCGATCTTGGCACGTATGTCGGAATCACGCCCTATCTCGGCGCTGGTATCGGTATCCTGCAGAGCAAGCGTCGCCTCTCGGCGAGCTACTTCACCGACAACGCCGACCCCACCGACGATTTCGTCCGGCATGACAACAAGACCCAGTACTCCTTCGCCTACACGCTGAATGCCGGCTTTGCCTACCAGGTGTCCAAGAATGTCTCAGTCGATCTGGGCTATCAGTATTTTTCCGCGCCAGACGCCGAATATGTGACTGCCGAGAGCCTGACTTCTTTTCCGATCCGCAAAGGAATCAACAATCATCAAGTCAAAGTCGGACTGCGCTACGATCTCTGGTAGGCTCGATCGAAGCCGAGGCGTTAACAATGGCGGGTCGTAGGCCCGCCGTTTGCGTTTCGCCGCCGGCAATATCCCGACAGCGACAAAAACTTTCCCCTTGACGCCGAAAGCCTGAACGCATATCGCCGTCCGTGGGCCACCCCTCCCCAACGAGGGGCCACTATCTGGAAGGATAGACCACGATGACGACGCATACGAAGCCCGGACTCCGTCCGGCAAATCCCAATTTTTCCTCAGGTCCTTGTGCAAAACGCCCCGGCTGGTCGGTCGAGGCGCTCAAAAATGCCGCGCTCGGGCGCTCGCACCGTGCCAAGATCGGCAAGACCAAGCTCGAACAAGCGATCGAGCTGACGCGGGAAATCCTCCAGGTTCCGGCGGATTACCGCATCGGCATCGTGCCGGCCTCGGATACCGGTGCGGTCGAAATGGCGCTGTGGTCGCTGCTCGGCGAACGCGGCGTCGACATGGTCGCCTGGGAGAGCTTCGGCTCCGGCTGGGTCACCGATGTGGTCAAGCAGCTGAGGCTCGCCGATGTGCGCAGGTTAGAGGCCGACTACGGCGCACTGCCCGACCTGACCAAAATCGACTTCGACCGCGACGTGGTCTTCACCTGGAACGGCACGACGTCGGGCGTGCGCGTGCCGAACGGCGATTTCATCCCGGCCACCCGCAAGGGGCTGACCATTTGCGACGCCACTTCGGCGGCTTTTGCGCAAAAGCTCGATTTTCAGAAACTCGACGTCGTCACCTTCTCCTGGCAGAAGGTGCTGGGCGGTGAGGGCGCGCACGGCATGCTGATCCTCAGCCCGCGCGCCGTCGAGCGTCTGGAAAGCTACAAGCCGGCCTGGCCACTGCCGAAGATCTTCCGCCTCACTTCGGGCGGCAAGCTGATCGAAGGCATCTTCAAGGGCGAGACCATCAACACCCCGTCGATGCTGTGCGTCGAGGACTATCTCGACGCGCTGCGTTGGGCGAAGTCGATCGGCGGCCTCGACGCGCTGGTCACCAGAGCGGATGCCAATGCCGCTGTTCTCGATCGCTTTGTCCGGAAATCTTCCTGGCTCGGCCATCTTGCCGTCGACCCGGCGACGCGTTCGAACACATCGGTCTGCCTTTCCTTCACCGATCCGGATGTCGCTGCACTCGACGCCGACGGACAGGCTGCGTTCGCCAAAGCAATTGTCTCGGCGCTCGACAAGGAAGGCGTCGCCTATGACATCGGCGCCTACCGCGATGCACCGCCCGGCCTGCGCATCTGGTGTGGGGCGACAGTCGAGACTTCCGACCTCGAAGCGCTGCTGCCTTGGCTCGACTGGGCCTTTGCCGCGCAAAAGGCGTCGCTGAAGGCAGCGGCCTGATCCCTCCCCTCGAGGGAGGGTGGCCCGAAGGGCCGGGTGGGGTCGCCTCCGCCCAGCTCACCGATCCACCATCCAGAAAGATTTGGCCACGTCCGGCCGCACCGATCCCACCCCGGCGCTTCGCGCCGACCCTCCCCTCAAGGGGGAGGGGCGCCAATCGCAAAGGAACAAGCAATGCCCCGTGTTCTCGTCTCAGACAAACTTTCCACCACCGCCGTGCAGATCTTCAGGGATCGCGGCATCGAGGTCGACTATTTGCCGGATCTCGGCAAGGACAAGGAAAAACTGCTCGAAGTGATCGGCCAGTATGATGGGCTGGCCATCCGCTCGGCGACAAAGGTCACGGAGAAGTTGATCAACGCCGCGACCAGGCTGAAGGTCGTGGGCCGCGCCGGCATCGGCGTCGACAATGTCGACATTCCGGCGGCGAGCCGCAAGGGCATCATCGTGATGAACACGCCCTTCGGCAATTCGATCACCACCGCCGAGCATGCGATCGCCATGATCTTCGCGCTGGCCCGCCAGATACCGGAGGCCAACGCCTCGACCCATGCCGGCAAATGGGAAAAGAACCGCTTCATGGGTGTCGAGATCACCGGCAAGACGCTGGGCATCATCGGCTGCGGCAATATTGGCTCGATCGTCGCTACGCGCGGCGTCGGCCTGAAGATGCATGTCATCGCCTTCGATCCGTTCCTGTCGGACAGCCGCGCCGAGGAGCTCGGCGTCGAAAAGGTCGAGCTCGACGAGCTGTTCGCCCGCGCCGACTTCATCACGCTGCACACACCGCTTACCGACAAGACGCGCAACATCATCGACGCCGCGGCGATCGCCAAAATGAAGACCGGTGTGCGCATCATCAATTGTGCGCGTGGCGGGCTGGTCGTCGAGGCCGACCTGATCGCGGCACTGAAAAGCGGCAAGGTGGCCGGCGCCGGCATCGACGTGTTCGAGGTCGAACCGGCGGAGTATAATGAACTGTTCGGCCTGGAGAATGTCGTGGCGACGCCGCATCTCGGCGCGTCGACCACCGAAGCGCAGGAGAATGTCGCCCTGCATGTCGCCGAGCAGATGTCCGACTATCTGATCAAGGGCGCCGTTTCCAACGCCATCAACATGCCGTCGATCACCGCCGAAGAGGCGCCGCGGCTGAAACCTTTCGTCAAGCTTGCCGAAGTGCTCGGCGCCTTTGTCGGACAGGTCACCGAGGATCCGATCAAGGAGGTCGAGATACTGTTCGACGGCTCGACCGCGACGATGAACACGCGCGCGCTGATCAGCGCCACCCTTGCCGGGCTGATCCGGCCGCAGGTCTCCGACGTCAACATGGTGTCGGCGCCGATCATGGTGAAGGAGCGCGGCATCATCGTCGCCGAGGTCAAGCGCGACAAATCCGGCGTGTTCGACGGCTATATCAAGCTCACGGTCAAGACCGAGCACAGGACGCGCTCGATCGCCGGCACCTGCTTCTCGGATGGCAAACCGCGCTTCATCCAGATCAAGGGCATTAATCTCGACGCCGAGGTCGGCCAGCACATGCTCTACACGACCAATGCCGATGCGCCCGGCATCATCGGCCTGCTCGGCACGGTCTGCGGCGAGAACGGCGTCAACATCGCCAATTTCCAGCTCGGCCGCAACCGGCCGGGCGGCGATGCCATTGCATTGCTCTATCTCGATGCGCCATTCCCGGAAAACGTGTTGGCGCAGGTGCGCTCGCACAAGTCGATCGACTCCGCCAAGCGGCTGCATTTCGATGTCGGCGTAGCCTGAAACTCGGTCGCCCCGTGTGCAGCAGCACGCGGGGCGCTTCCACGGTCGTTGATGGATCCGTAGTGGAACGTCGCGGCAAGCGACTTCATTCAGCGGCGGATGCCGCCATCTTCCGTCCGCTGTATTCGGCGAGGCTGATGCCGCCGAGCACCAGCGCGAGAGCAAGCGTCTGATAGAGCTGGAATGTCTCACCGACAATCAGCACCGACAGCAGCGTACCGAAGATCGGCACCAGATTGATGAACAGGCCGGCCCGGTTGGCGCCGATCAGCTCGTTGCCCCTGATATAGAAGATCTGCGAGATGACCGAAGCACCGATGGCGGTATAGAACGCGACCGCCCAGCCGCGGGTATCGGGAACGATGACCTTGCCGGCGGCAATCTCCCACAGGAAGAAAGGCAGCGATGTGATGAGTGCGGCAACCGACAGCGCCAGCATCAGGCTCTGCCAGCGGATGACCGGCTTCAGCCGCAACCCCACCGAATAGAAGGAGTAGCAAAGCACGGCGACCAGCATGATCGCGTCGCCGAAATTGAGATCCAGCCTGAGAAGCTGGCGTGGATCGCCATGGCTCGCCGTCACCGCGACACCGGCGATGGTCAGCACGACGCCGATGACCTGCACGCCATTGACGCGCAGGCGAAAGAACACAAAATTGGCGATGATGATGACGATCGGGATCGCCGCCTGCTCGATCGAGACGTTGATCGCCGTCGTGTAGTTGAGCGCCGTGTAGAAGATCGTGTTGAAGAAGGCGAAGCCGCAAGCGCCGAGCCCGCCAAGCAGCAACCAGTGCCTGCGCACCACTGGCCAGTCTTGGCGCAGCGTTCCCCAGCCGATCGGCAGCAGGATCAGAACCGCCAGCAGCCAACGCAGGAAGACGAGCGTCATCGGCGAGATATGACCGACCGCCAGCTTTCCGGCCACGGAGTTGCCGCCCCACAGCAAGGTGGTGAACAGCAGGAATAGGTAGGCGGCTCGATGCATCGTGACATTCCGGCCAGGCAGAGAGAAATGCGCGGTCGTTGCGGGCCTATTGCGGCAGCTCGCGCAAGTAAATGATGTCAAAGGCGAAAATTGTTGTGCCTCGGAGCGTTTTCGGCGGCAAAGAATGGTCGCGCTCGCCGGGTCTTGACGCTATAGAGCGACGTGCGTGCAATTGGACGCTACGCGTCGGAAGGCTTTAATCCTCGCGTCGTGCTTTCCCAAAATCGATTCCGTTTTTGGGGGCCGATGCGATAGAGGCCTATCGGTTCGAACTATTTCAAGCTGCTCGTGCGGCGTCTCAAGGGAAAAGAAATATGGCCAATGTGGTGGTCGTCGGCTCGCAATGGGGCGATGAGGGCAAAGGCAAGATCGTAGACTGGCTGTCGGAGCGCGCCGATGTTGTCGTGCGCTTCCAGGGCGGCCACAATGCCGGCCACACGCTGGTCGTCGACGGCAAGGTCTACAAGCTGTCGCTGCTGCCGTCCGGCGTGGTGCGGCAAGGCAAGCTGTCCATCATCGGCAATGGCGTCGTCTTCGATCCGCACGCTTTCGTCGCGGAGGTTGCGAAATTGAAAGCGCAGGGCGTCGAGGTGACGCCGGACCGCCTGAAAATAGCCGAAAACACCGCGCTTATCCTGTCCTTGCACCGGGAGCTGGACGGATTCCGCGAGGACGCCGCTTCCAATTCTGGAACGAAGATCGGCACGACCCGTCGCGGCATCGGTCCCGCCTATGAAGACAAGGTGGGCCGGCGCGCGGTCAGGGTGATGGATTTGGCGGATTTGGAAACGCTGCCCTTGAAGGTCGACAGGCTGCTGACGCACCACAATGCGCTGCGGCGCGGGCTCGGCCATGCCGAGGTTACGCATGAGGCGATCATGAGCGAGCTGATTTCGGTCGCCGACGAGATCCTGCCCTATATGGACCGCGTCTGGAAAATCCTCGACGACAAGCGCCGCGCCGGCGAGCGCATCCTGTTCGAGGGCGCGCAAGGCACGCTGCTCGATATCGACCACGGCACCTACCCGTTCGTCACCTCCTCCAACACCGTTGCCGGCCAGGCCGCTGCCGGGTCCGGTGTCGGCCCGGGCGCCATCGGCTATGTGCTCGGCATCACCAAGGCCTATACGACGCGTGTTGGCGAAGGCCCGTTTCCGACCGAGCAGAAGAACGAGATCGGCGAGTTCCTGGGCACGCGCGGCCATGAATTCGGCGTCGTCACCGGCCGTAAGCGCCGCTGCGGCTGGTTCGACGCCGTGCTGGTCCGCCAGGCTGTCGCCGTCAACGGCATCAAGGGCATTGCGCTGACCAAGCTCGATGTGCTCGATGGGCTGGACGAAATCAAGGTCTGTACCGGCTACCGCCTCGACGGCGAGGCGATCGATTACCTGCCGGCCAGCCAAGGCGCGCAGGCGCGCGTCGAACCGGTTTACGAGACGCTGGAAGGGTGGAAAGGCACCACCGCCGGCGCGCGCAGCTGGAACGACCTGCCGGCCCAGGCGGTAAAGTACGTCCGCTACATCGAAGAGCTGATCGGCGCGCCGGTCGCACTCCTTTCCACCAGCCCTGAACGGGACGACACGATACTTGTGACCGATCCGTTTCAAGACTAGTTTCTCAGCCTTTCCGGGCATTGCGGCTGATTTGCGGGGGCCGGCCCAGAAACAAATGCAGGTCGACTGACGTATGGTAGATTTTGTTCCTATTCTGAAAAAGGCGCTCGATAAACTCGGTGAGCCGTCGGCGGAAGTGCGCGCCAGGGTCTATGACAAGGCCCGTTCGTCAATCGCGAAACAACTCGCAGAGAAGGCCACGATGACGCCTTCCGATGTCGACCGGCAGATGCGTGTGCTGGAAGACGCCATCGCCAAAGTCGAGCGGGACTTCGCCAAGCCTGCGCCGCCACCCGACCCGCTGGCGGAACTGGAGGACATCTTCTCCTCCATCGACCGCAACAAGAACCAGTCCAGCCATGTCCGGCAGCCGGCAAAGACCGAGCCGCCATGGCAGCCGGCAAGGACTGAGCCGGCAAAGACGGAGCCTGCAAAGACTGGGCCAGCATGGCAGCCTACGCCCGCTAAGGCGGCACCGAACTGGCAAAAGCCGCAGCCCGTCGCTCTTTCTCAGGAGCGCGCTGGTCCGCCGCCGCCCAATATGGATATTCCGACGGCCGATGACCAAGACGGCGTTTTTCAGGGCGATGACTTTTCCAACGACGGCGGCCCCGCGGAGGACCGGTTCCAGCGGCTCCATCCCGCCGAGCGCAGGCGCAGCTATGGCGGCGTGATCGCCGCCGCTATTGCCTTGCTGGTCATTGCCGGCGGCGGCTATGGCATCTGGCTGAACAAGGATGCGTTCGGCAGCATGCTCGGCCTCGACGAGACCAAAGCCGTCGTCACCGAACCGCTGGTAAAGCCAGCCCCGGCCAAGCCGGTGGCCGATGCGGCCGTACCGGCCGCCGCGCCTCCGACGGAGGCCGGCGAAGGCGCGAAGTTCACGCAGCGCCTGACGCCCGAGGGCCACGAAGTCGATCCTGGCCCCGCGGCCGGGCAGGCGGGCATCGGCGAAGGCGAATCCGTCGCCGCACTGACCACGCCGCCGTCGGCCGCCCAAGCGCCGACCACCCCGGCACCCGCCGCGCCGGCACCGGCCGCACCTGCCGATGCGCAAGCCACGGCCAATCCTCCAGCGGTCGATGGCTCCGCTGCACCAACTCCCGCAACGCCGCCCGCCAACGGGGCAGCAGCGCCGGCCGATGCCGCAGCAGCGCCTGCAGCGGCCGCCCCGCCGCCCGCACCGGCGGCGGCACCAATGGCAGTTCCGCCGCAGGCCACGTTGGCCGTCGGCCAGAAGGCGATCTTCTACGAGGAGCGCACCAGCACCGCTCAAGGCTCGGCCGAGCCCGGCAACATCGTCTGGTCACTGGTGCAGGAATCGCCCGGCGGCGACTTGCCACCCGAGCCGGCGATCCGCGCCGAGGCGACCATTCCAGGCAAGGATATCCAGTTGCGCATGACGATCCGTCGCAACACCGACCAGACGCTGCCGGCCAGCCATATTATCGAGATGATCTTCCTGACGCCTGACGGCTTCGAGGGCGGCGGCGTCGACAACATCCTGCGTGTCGCCATGAAGGGGTCCGAGCAGGATGCCGGCAGCCCGCTGATCGGCATCCCGGCCAAGATCGCCGACGGTTTCTTCCTGGTTGCGCTCAACGACACCAAGGCGGACGAAGACGCCAATCTGACCTTGCTCAGGGGCCAGGACTGGATCGACGTGCCGGTCGTCTACAAGACCGGGCGGCGGGCGCTGCTCACCATGGAAAAGGGCATTCCCGGCGAGAAGGTGTTCGATGAGGCGCTGAAGGCCTGGCAGACAAAGACAGCGGGCTGAAGCCGGCTCGCCAGCCCAACGCTTCTCTGGCTCAGAAGCCTTGGAACAGCATGTCGAGTGCGCTCACGATGTCTTCGTGATGCTTTGACAGGTTCATCCGGCTTTCGCCTAATTCGTCCGCCGGAACCGTTGCGATCAGATGGGTGGCCATAACCATTTTTCGCCCGCTGATCTCAAGGAGAGGGTGGAGTTTGCGCATCGGCGGCGGCGTTGTTGCCATCGGGAGAAGCGGAACGACGACCCTTGTCTTGAAGTGATCAAGCATGTCGGACTGGACGTCGAGTAGATAGCTGCCTTCGATACTGCCGGCGAAGACATCGTAGAGCGCCATCAGAATTGCCGATGTTCTTTCAGCGGAATACCGTGTTTCTCGGCATAGTCGTTCCACGCTTCCATGGTGGCGCGGTTCTCGAGCTTCCATAGCCGGGTCTTTTCCGCAGCGACAGCCTCCGCAATGCCGGCTTCCGCCGCGCGTGAGACATTCACGTCCAGCCCTTTGGCTTCTTTCATGAGTTTGGAATCTATCGACAGGTTTGCCGGTTGGCGAATTGCATTCAATGCCAATTTGCGCACGGCAGCCTCCGCAATATGCGCATAATCTATGCGCATTTCCGAGCTGCAGCAACGAGGAAGTGGACTACCCCTCCATTTCTTCCCGTAGCATCTCGAGTTCCAGCCATTCCTCCTCGAGCGCTGCCAGTGTGACGCGCTCCTTGTCGAGCGCGGCAATCGTCTTCTGGAACGAGGCCGGGTCGCGCTCGTAATAGGCCGGATCGGCGATGTTGTTCTCCAGCCGCGAGATCGAGGCCGACACCGCCTCGATCTTTTTGGGCAAGGTTTCCAGCGCGAATTTCTGCTTGAACGACAGTTTCTTTGCCGGGCCCTTGGGAGCGGCCGCGTTGGTCCTGCTTGCAGCCATCGCCTCGCTGGTCTCTACCTTCGGCCGCGCCTTGCGGTCATCCAGCCTGGTGCCGCCGCGCTGCGCCAGCATGTCGGAATAGCCGCCGGCATATTCGATCCAGCGGCCGTCGCCATCCGGCGCGATGATGCTGGTCACGGTGCGGTCGAGGAAATCGCGATCGTGGCTGACCAGGATCACCGTGCCGGCAAAGCCGGCGACCAGTTCCTGCAGCAGTTCCAGCGTCTCCATGTCGAGGTCGTTGGTCGGCTCGTCGAGCACAAGCAGGTTTGCCGGCCGCGCCAAGACGCGTGCGAGAATCAGCCGTGCCCGCTCGCCGCCCGAAAGCTCGCGCACCGGCGTCCGCGCCTGTTCCGGCTTGAACAGGAAGTCCTTCATGTAAGAGACGACGTGGCGCTGCTCGCCATTGATGACGAGGTTCTCGCCGCGACCGTCGGTAAGATACTGCGCCAATGTCTCCTGCGGGTCGACGGCTTCGCGCTTCTGGTCGAGCGTGGCGATCTCCAGATTGGTGCCGAGCCGCACCGTGCCCGCGTCCGGCTTCAATTCGCCGGTCAGCATCTTCAACAGCGTCGTCTTGCCGGCGCCGTTTGGCCCGACCAGGCCGACGCGATCGCCGCGCTGGATGCGTGTCGAAAATCCCTTGACCACCGTCAGATCGCCAAAGCTCTTCTCAATGTTCTTGGCTTCGATCACCAGCTTGCCGGATTCGGCGGCGTCGCTGGCTGTCATTGTCGCCGCACCCTCGGCGCCGCGATGGCCGCGAAAGCGCTGTCGCATGGTCTGCAACTCACCGAGCCGGCGCATGTTGCGCTTGCGCCTTGCCGTCACGCCATAGCGCAGCCAGTGCTCCTCGCGCACGATCTGGCGGCCGAGCTTGTGCTGCTCGCGCTCTTCCTCCTCCAGCACCGTGTCGCGCCATTCCTCGAAATAAGCAAAGCCCTTGTCGAGGCGGCGGGTCTGGCCGCGGTCGAGCCAGATTGTGGCGCGCGACACGCGTTCGAGAAAACGGCGGTCATGCGAGATGACGACCAGCGCCGAGGAGGTGCGGGCAAGCTCCTCCTCCAGCCATTCGATGACCGAAAGGTCGAGATGATTGGTCGGCTCATCGAGGAGGAGAATGTCGGGCTCCGGCGCCATGACGCGGGCGAGGGCCGCGCGCCGCGCCTCGCCGCCGGAGAGGTCGTTCGGCCGTTCCTCGCCGGACAGGCCGAGATGCTCCATCAGATAGGTGGCGCGGTAGGGATCGTCGGCGGGTCCGAGCCCCGCCTCGACATAGGCGCGAATGGTCGCAAAACCGTCCATGTCGGGCATTTGCGGCAAATAGCGCACAGTCGCCGAGGGCTGGCGGAAGACTTCGCCGTCCTGCGGTTCGATCAGCCCGGCAGCGATCTTGAGGAGCGTCGACTTGCCCGAGCCGTTGCGGCCAACCAGGGCGATCTTGTCGCCAGCCGAAGCCGTCAGGGCGGCACCGTCGAGCAGCGGCGTGCCGCCAAAGGTCAGCTTTATCCCGTCGAGATTGAGAAGCGGCGGCGCCATATCAGCTTTCAGGTAGGGGAAAAGGATGCGCGAGCAGCAGCGCGCGGCCGCTGGCCAGCGCGATTTCCAGCCGGCCCTTGACCTCATTGGAAATGGTCAGCGACGACCCGAAGGCAACCTCGACATGGGCGAGCGGCCATTTGGCGCCGGTGACTGTCAGGCCGGCAAGATCCGAAAAGCCGAGCACCGAAAACAGTGTGCCGTCGGCATAGTCGAAGCCAACCTTTCCGGGCAGCAAGGGAATGCCTTCCTGTGCGCCGCTGGTCAAAAGCACTTCCGTTCCGCCTTCCGCCAGCCGGACGCTCAGCGCCAGATGCAGGAAGATGTGGTCGGTGCGTTTGCCGCCGAAGGCGCCTGCGAGCACAAGGCTGGTAGCACCGCGTTCGAGCGCGGCGGCGATAGCGAGTTCACCGTCGGTCTTGTCCTTTTCGGCGGGAAACACCTGCCGTGGCACGGCGGCCAGATCCTCCGGCAAATCGGCAGGCACGGAATCGAAATCGCCGACCCAGAGTTCCGGCCTCAGGCCCAGCATGCGGGCATGGCCGATGCCGGCATCGGCGGCGATAACGCGGGAGCCTTCGACCTGGCGGTCGAGCAGCGGCGTGCGGATGAGATCGCCGCCAAGCAGGATGGTGAATGTGCTCATATCTCGTGGCCCTTACCAGCCCTGCCCCGGAAACGGAAGATGAAACGGCAGACGAAACGGAAGGCTGGGCTTTGGATGCCCGGCAAACTTCCGCTTGCGCAGCACTTCGGCCGGGCCTATGTGTCGCAACGCTCTAACGGGGTGCCGGACGCGATCTTCGCGGACCGGCTGAGAGGCAAGACTGCCAACCCGCTGAACCTGATCCGGTTTGTACCGGCGGAGGGATTAGACGTTTCGGACAGCCCGACGCCTCAATTCCTTTCAACGCGAACGAAGGAGGCGCCGATGCGCAGTTTTTTCCACTCTCTTGTCTCGATTATCCTGCTTGCAGCATCCGCGCTGGCCTTGCCAGGGCAGGCATCGGCACAGGATAAGCTGACCGTCTATACCTATGAAAGCTTTACCGCCGATTGGGGTCCGGGACCGGCGGTGAAGAAGGCCTTCGAGGCCGAATGCAACTGCGTCGTCGAATTCGTCTCGGCCGCCGACGGCGTCGCGCTGCTCAACCGTGTGAAGCTGGAAGGCGCCGCGACCAAGGCCGATATCGTGCTTGGCCTCGATACCAATTTGACTGCGGACGCCAAGGCAACCGGCCTGTTTTCGCCGCACGGCGCTGTGTCGGGCGTCAGCGTCCCGGGAGCCTGGAGCGACGATATTTTCGTGCCGTTCGACTATGGCTATTTCGCCGTCGTCTACGATACGGAAAAACTGAAGAGCCCGCCGAAGAGCCTCAGGGAATTGGTCGAGGGCGATGCCGGCGACAAGATCGTCATCCAGGATCCGCGCACCTCGACGCCGGGCCTTGGCCTGCTGTTGTGGGTCAAGTCGGTCTATGGCGACAAGGCGCCGGAAGCCTGGGCCAAGCTCAAGTCAAAGGTGCTGACGGTGACGCCGGGCTGGAGCGAGGCCTACAGCCTGTTCACCAAGGGCGAGGCGCCGATGGTGCTGTCCTACACCACCTCGCCGGCCTACCATATGGTCGCCGAAAACACCGAGCGCTACCAGGCGGCGTCCTTCGAGGAGGGCGAATATCTGCAGATCGAGGTTGCGGGGATCACCACCAAGGGTGCGAAGAACCCGCTGGCGGAAAAGTTCGTTGCCTTCATGACCGGACCGAAATTCCAGGATGTCATTCCCGAAACCAACTGGATGTTCCCAGCCGGCAAGACCGACAAGCCGCTCAATCCGGCGTTCGACAAGCTTGTCAAACCGACCAAGACGTTGCTGTTCAGCCCGGAAGAGGTCGCGGCAAATCGTAAGGCTTGGGTCGATGAGTGGCTTGCGGCGATGAGCAAGTAGGATTCCATATGGTGTTCGTTCCCGCCCACCCCCCTCTGGCCTACCGGCCATCTCCCCCGCAAGGGGGGAGATTGAGCTCTCAGCCGCTTTCGCCAATCTCCACTGCGGCAGGAATGAGCGGGGCAACGAAGCTGCCGATCTCCCCCCTTGCGGGGGAGATGGCCGGTAGGCCAGAGGGGGGTGGGCGGGAACACGACCTCAGCCAAGTTCCTCCTCTCAGCACCCATCGTTAAGCTGGGTAGCGCGAAATGCAGGCTCGCCGTCCTGACTCCCGCGTCACTGCCGGCATCGTCGCGCTCGCCGCCATCGCGCTGCTGATCGGGGGGGCATTCGCCGGGCTCGTCGTCGAAGCCACACGCGACCTGTCCGGCGCCGCCTCCGCTTTCGATTCCTATCTCTTGCGCGTCGCCCGTTTCACGCTCTGGCAGGCGGTCCTTTCGACGCTGCTCTCCGTCGCGCCGGCGCTGTTCGTCGCGCGTGCCCTGTCGCGGCATCCACAGTTTTTCGGGCGAGGCTTCATCCTGCAGCTTTTCGCCGTGCCGCTGGCGCTGCCGGCCATTGTTGCCGCACTCGGTGTCCTGGCGCTCTATGGCCGCGCCGGCTATTTTGCCGGCACGCTCGGCGCGCTAGGCGGCCAGAGCTGGCCCGGCATCTACGGCCTGTCGGGCATTCTCGTGGCCCATGTTTTTTTCAATCTGCCGCTGGCAACGCGGCTGTTCCTTGAAGCGTTGCAGACCGTGCCGGCCAACCAATGGCGGCTGGCGAGCCAGCTTGGCATGGGCGCTGCGCCGGCCTTTCGGCTGATCGAATGGCCGCCGCTGCGTGCGGCCTTGCCGGGCGTTGCCGGGCTCGTTTTCATGCTGTGCATCACCTCCTTCACCATCGTGCTTACACTCGGCGGCGGACCCAGCGCGACGACGCTGGAGGTTGCCATCTACCAGGCGCTGCGTTTCGACTTCGACCCGGCGCGGGCGGTGACGCTCACCCTGCTGCAGATTGCCCTGACCTTCGTCGTCGTGCTGGCCTTGACGCGGCTCGGCGCCAATATGGTCGGGGACGCCAATCTACCGGTGGCGCCGCGCCGGTATTTTTCAGCCGGTGCGGCCGAGACCGGGCTGAACGCGCTGGTGATCGGGCTGGCATTGCTGTTTGTCGCCGGGCCGATGGCGGCGACGCTGGCAGCCGGGCTTGGCGCCGATCTCGGCCGCCTGGCCGGCGACAGCGCGGTGCGGCAAGCGACGGCGACCAGTGGCGTGCTCTCCCTTCTATCGGCGCTGCTCTCTGTTGCGTTGTCGCTGTCGCTGGTCATGGCGCGCCGGGCGCTGGCGCTCACCCGGCGAACAGGCCGGCGGACACTGCTCGAACATCTGGCCGACACCGGTGCGGGGTTCGTCCTGGTGGTGCCGCCCATCGTCATCGGCGCCGGCTGGTTCCTGCTCCTGCGCACCGTCAGCGATGTCTTTGCGATCGCCCCCGTCATGGTCGTTGCGGTCAATGCGGTGATGGCGATGCCATTCGCCATCCGCGCCATCCGCCCTGCCTTTGACGCGGCGAGCGAACGCCACGAACGGCTCTGCGCACAGCTTGGCATCTCGGGCTGGAACCGGTTGCGGCTGGTCGACTGGCCGTCGCTGCGGCGGCCGCTCGCCACCGGCTTCGCTTTCGCCATGGCGCTGTCGCTCGGCGATCTTGGCGTCATTGCGCTGTTCGGCAGCGATTCCGTGCAGACCTTGCCCTACCTGCTGCTGGCGCGCATGGGCAGTTACCGCACCGAGGATGCGGCCGGGCTGGCGCTGCTGCTCGGCCTTGTCTGCCTGGCGCTGGTGCTGACCGCGGACTTGCTGGGAAGGAGGGAGAAATCATGATGCCGATCAGCCCGGAACGGTCCATTTCGGTGGAAAAAGGCGCGGCGGTGCGGCTCGACAATGTCTCGTTCAGCTATGGTGAAACGCCGCTTACATTCGATGTCGATTTCCCGGCGTCGGAGATCACCGCCATCATGGGGCCGAGCGGTTCGGGAAAGTCGACGCTGCTCAATCTGGTGGCCGGTTTCGAGGCGCCGCGGTCGGGCCGGGTGCTGATCGGTGGCGCCGATGTCAGCACTGCGCCGCCTTCAGCGCGGCCGGTATCGATGGTGTTCCAGGAAAACAACCTGTTTGCCCATCTTTCCGTCGAGCAGAATGTCGGGCTCGGCCGCTCGCCTTCGCTCAGGCTGAGCGAGGCCGATCGCGCCGCAATCGCCGCAGCGCTGAAGCGCGTCGGCCTTGCCGGCAAGGAAAGCCGGCTGCCGCGCGAACTCTCCGGCGGCGAGCGGCAGCGCGTCGCGCTCGCCCGGGTCCTGGTGCGCGACCGACCGGTGCTGTTGCTCGACGAGCCGTTCGCTTCGCTCGGACCGGCACTGCGCGACGACATGCTCGACCTGGTGACCGACGTCCATTCGGAGCAGCGCATGACGGTGCTATTCGTCACGCACCAGCCGGACGATGCGCGCCGTATCGGCCAAAACATGGTTTTCCTGGATGGTGGCACAGTTGCCGCGACGGGCACCGCCGCTGATTTTTTCGTCGGGGCTGGACCGGAGGCATTCCGACGCTATATCGGCTCGGGTCCGTTTGCGGCCGGATCACGAGATGTTGCCCGGAAGCGGACATAATTTATGGTCAAACCGGCGGAAGGCGAAGCGGCGCTTGCTTGCCATGGTCGAGGTAGTGTGGCTAGGTCCGCCAGGAGCTGGTCCGGCCTAGACCGTGATTTGCCCTTGCTGCCTCGTATCTGTCGGACGCACGAAGGACGCCGTAGCACTTGATTTTGCGCGTGATGCTTTCCGGAAATCGCGCCCGATTTTCGCGGTCACGTCCCAGGACTTGAAAGGAAGCCGATCTGCCGACCGGCATCGACAATCGGAGGGTGAAACCGCTGGCGCGCTTTCTGGCGCTGGCCGGTCTTGCCGTGGCGCTGGCAAGCTGCCAGATGTTCACGCCTCCCGACGTGCAGGAATCGGGCTTCCAGCCCTCAGACAAGCCGATCACGGTCGACAATGTCGCCGCCAACAGCAAGCTCGCCCAACTGGCGAAGGCGCAGCACCCGCGCATCCTTGCCACCTATGGCGGTGAGTATTCCGACCCCAAGCTCGAGCGTATGGTGGCCAAGGTCGTCGGCAGACTGACCGTGGTGTCGGCCAACCCGACCCAGACCTACCGCATCACCATCCTCAACTCGCCCAACGTCAATGCCTTCGCGCTGCCGGGCGGCTATCTCTACATCACCCGCGGCCTGCTGGCATTGGCCAACGATTCGGCCGAGCTTGCCGCCGTCATTGCGCATGAGATGGGCCACGTTACGGCCAATCATGGTCTGCAGCGCCAGCAGCTGGAAGCGGAAGAGGGGTTGGCGACCAAGGTCGTTTCGGATGTGCTCGGCGACAACCCGACGGCCAAGGCGGCGCTGGTCCGCGGCAAGCTTAGGCTGGCGCAGTTCTCGCGCAATCAGGAGCTGGAGGCCGATGCCATCGGCATCAAGTCGATCGGCGAGGCCGGTTTCGATCCCTACGCCGCCGGCCGCTTCTTGCAGTCGATGTCGGCCTATACCGATTTCCGTTCCATCAGCGGCGCCACCGACGCCAGCCTCGACTTCCTGGCGACGCACCCCAACACGCCGCAGCGTATCGATCTCGCACAGCGCCACGCCCGCCAGTTCGGCGCGCCCGGTGTCGGGTCGCGCGACCGCGATTCATTCCTTGCTGGCATAGACGGGCTGCTTTACGGCGACACGCCGGAGGAAGGCTATGTGCGCGGCGAAACCTTCCTGCACCCTGGCCTCGGCGTGTCGTTCTCGGTGCCCAACGGCTTCATCATCGACAATTCGGCGGCGGCGGTGACGGCGACAGGCCCGGGCGACATCGCGATCCGCTTCGACGGCGTCTCGATCGACAAGGACCGCTCGCTGACCGACTACATCCGCAGCGGCTGGGTTGCCGGCCTCGACGACAGCAGCGTGCGCCAGGAGACGATCAATGGCAACGAAGCGGCAACCGCGCATGCCGGCGCCGATGGCTGGCAATTCGACATTGCGGTGATCCGCGCCGGCGGCCAGGTCTACCGCTTGCTGACAGCGGCGCCTTCGGCCAGCACCTCGCTGAGCACGGTGGCGCGCTCGGTCAGCGGCTCGTTCCGCATCCTGAGTGCTGCCGAGAAGGCGGCGCTGAAGCCGCTGCGTATCCGCATCGTCACGGTGCAGCCCGGCCAGACAATGGGCTCCCTGGCCGCACAGATGGTCGGCGTCGACCGCAAGCTGGATCTGTTCAGAGTGCTCAACGCGTTGTCGCCGGGTG
This sequence comes from Mesorhizobium sp. M0991, assembly GCF_040318915.1. Lineage (NCBI taxonomy): Bacteria > Pseudomonadati > Pseudomonadota > Alphaproteobacteria > Hyphomicrobiales > Phyllobacteriaceae > Mesorhizobium > Mesorhizobium sp. M0991. Next base: position 3,550 of record NZ_JAMYNE010000012.1, on the reverse strand, counting down.
CCGCCGTTTCGGCCGGCGACAAGGTCAAGATCGTCACCGACAAATAGCTGCCGACGCGATTCAGGCTGCGAGAAATTCCGGATTCTGCTTTACCAGCGCCGCCTTGAGCTTTTCCATGGCGCGCGCCTCGATCTGGCGGACACGTTCCTTGGAGATGCCGAGTGTTTCCCCGAGCGCTTCGAGCGTCGCGCCCTCGTCGCTCAGCCGGCGCTCCTCGATAATCCTGAGTTCTCGCGCATTGAGCGCGCCGAGCGCCGTCTTCAGCCACACCGAGCGGCGTTCGACGTCGATCGTATCGCCGACGATCTCGTCGGGTAGTGGATCATCCGAAACCAGGAACTCCATCCGCTCGGTTGCGCCCGCATCGTCGGCTAGCGGCGTGTTGAGCGAGCTGTCCGGCGCCGAAAGCCGGGAATCCATCATCGCCACATCGGCCTCGGAAACCCCGAGAGCCGCCGACACTTCGCGGTAGAGCGTGGCATTCGACGTCTGCTCGGCGCCGTTTGCCAGGCGGGCGCGCAGGCGCCGCAGGTTGAAGAACAGCGCCTTTTGCGCCGAGCTGGTGCCGCCGCGCACGATCGACCAGTTGCGCAGGATATAGTCCTGCATCGAGGCGCGAATCCACCAGGTCGCATAGGTCGAGAACCGCACCTCGCGCTCGGGCTCGAAACGGGCCGCTGCCTCCAGCAGTCCGACATGGCCTTCCTGGATCAGGTCGCCCAGCGGAAGGCCGTAGTGGCGAAACCGCGACGCCATGGAAATGACCAGCCGCATATGCGCGACGGTGATGCGGTGCAGCGCGTGCTGGTCATTGTTTTCCTTCCAGCGCAGCGCCAGGAGATGCTCTTCGTCACGTTCCAGATAAGGGGCTTTCATCGCCGCGCGAACCATGGTCCGTCCTGCACTGTCTTGCATCATGCCGCGCTCCTGCTTCAGGCGTTGCGGTGCGATCGAATCGTGAGTTGGCGCCGATGGTTGAAATGGCGGCACCGCGCCCTACAACAGCCAAGAACGTGCCATGCGGGGGAATGTTCCCCCGGACTGTCATGTCGATTGCGCTGTTCCAGGCGATTCACCACCGGCCTTGACTCAGCCGGATGGCGCCGGGAGATGCTGGTCGAGAATGGGATTTCAAGGGCGCGAGATTTTTGAAATTTAGTTTCTTATTCTGGCATCGCGCATCTGTCATTTTCCGGCACTCGCAATGACGCCGGACATCGGCCAAGGACGGGATCACAGAAAAATGAAATGGCTCAAGTCGCTCATTATCGCCGGAACGCTCCAGCTTCTGGCCATCGCCGCAAGTCATGCCGGCGCCAATCTCGACCAGATCAAGCAGTCCGGCGTCTTCAAGGTTGGCACGGAAGGAACCTATGCGCCCTTCACCTATCATGATGCTTCCGGCGCGCTGGTCGGCTTCGATGTCGAGATCGCGCGGGCAATCGCCGAGCGCCTCGGCGTCAAAGCCCAGTTCCTCGAAGGCAAATGGGACGGACTGATCGCCGGTCTCGACGCCAACCGCTACGATGCCGTCATCAACGAGGTAGGCATCACCGAGGCGCGCAAGGCCAAATATGACTTTTCCGAACCCTACATCGCCTCCAAGGCGGTGTTGATCGTGCGCGGCGACAACACCGATATCAAGAGCTTCGCCGACCTCAAGGGCAAGAAGGCGGCGCAGTCGCTGACTTCGAACTTCGGCAAGCTGGCTGAAACCAAGGGCGCCGAACTCGTCGGCACCGACGGCTTCGACCAGTCGATCCAGCTGCTTCTAACCGGCCGCGCCGACGCCACCATCAACGACAGCCTGTCCTTCCTCGATTTCAAGAAGCACAAGCCAGACGCCAATGTGAAGATTGCCGCCCAGGAAGAAAACGCCGACTATTCCGGCGTCATCGTGCGCAAGGGCGATCCGGAACTGGTGGCCGCCATCAATAAGGCGCTGGCCGACATCAAGGCCGACGGCACCTACCAGAAAATCGCCGACACCTATTTCGGCCAGGACGTTTCGAAGTAAAACGGCTTTCTCGTGTGGGCCGAACGCCGGCCCGCGTCGTTCGTATCGCGGCGAGCTGTCTTTTGACGGCCCGCCGCTTTCGCGTGATATGAGCGACGGCAATCTGGCAAGGAGGAGCCTTCGTGCCGCACTGGCTGCAATTGATGCTGGAATCCCTGCCTACGCTGCTGTGGGCTGCACTGATCTTCACCGTGCCGTTGACGCTGCTGTCGTTTGCATTCGGTCTTGTTCTCGGCCTGGTCGTGGCGCTTGTCCGGCTGTTCGGTCCCAAACCGCTGGTCGCCGTGGTCCGCTTCTACGTCTGGATATTCCGCGGCACGCCGCTTCTCGTGCAACTGTTCCTTATCTTCTACGGCCTGCCATCGATCGGCATCCTGCTCGACGCCTTTCCGGCAGCACTGATCGGCTTCACCTTGAACATCGGTGCCTATTCGTCGGAAATCATCCGCGCCGTCATCGGTTCGGTGCCCAAGGGCCAGTGGGAAGCGGCCTATTCGATCGGCATGACCTTGGCCCAGGCAATGCGGCGCACCATTCTTCCACAGGCGGGGCGCGTCGCGGTGCCGCCGCTGTCCAACACCTTCATCTCGCTGGTTAAGGACACTTCGCTCGCCGCTGCCATCACCGTGCCGGAGATGTTCCAGGCAGCGCAGCGCATCGTCGCCACCACCTATGAGCCGCTGATCCTCTATGTCGAGGCGGCGGCGCTCTATCTGGTCATGAGCTCCGTGCTGTCGGCCTTGCAGGCGCGGCTGGAAACGCGGCTCAACCGTTATGGCGGCTTCCTGGAGGCGCGCGCATGATCGGCCTCACCAACATCGAAAAGCGTTTCGGCGACAATTTGGTGCTGAAGGGTGTGACCGTCACAATCGAGGAAGGCAGCGTCACGGCGCTGGTCGGGCCATCGGGCGGCGGGAAGAGCACGCTTTTGCGCTGTATCAACCTGCTCGAGCTGCCGACGTCAGGCACGGTGCGGATCGGCGACGATGCACTCGAATTCCACCCCGGCGGCAGGGTCTCGACCAGGGATATCCAGCGGCTGCGGCTTCAGACCGGCATGGTGTTCCAGAATTTTCAGTTGTTTCCGCATCGCACTGCGATCGAGAACATCATGGAGGGGCTGGTGACCGTGCTGAAATGGCCCAAGGAAAGGGCGCGCGAACGGGCGCTCGCCCTGCTCGAAAAGGTCGGCATGGCGCACAAGGCCGATGCCTGGCCGGCGACGCTGTCAGGTGGCCAGCAGCAGCGCGTGGCGATTGCCCGGGCGCTGGCGCCTTCGCCGAAAGTCCTGCTCTGCGACGAGCCGACCTCGGCGCTCGATCCGGAACTGGCGCAGGAGGTGGTCGATGTGCTCGGCAAGCTCGCCAGCGAGGGCACGACCATGGTGATGGCGACGCATGATCTGCGGCTCGCCTCGAAGATCGCGCGGGAAGTGGTGTTCCTCGATGCGTAAGCGCGAATTTCCCCGCACCTTTTGCTGTTGAGTGCTCTGATGCATGAGGTGTCCACCAAAATAGGTGGACACCTTGTGAT
>NZ_JAMYNE010000011.1:0-205264 GCF_040318915.1 Mesorhizobium sp. M0991 | reverse complement strand
CCTGTTTTCCATGAGATATTTGTAGATCGCCGGAGCCGACTGGTAGTTGGCGATCATGCCGAGCACGGCGTTGGACGCCGGCGGGGTGTAGAGTTCCTTCGGGAACGCGTAGGGAAAATAGATGAGGCCCTTGGATTCAGCCACGGGACGCACCGCCGCGGCGCCGTCGTCGACATTCGGACCGACGACATAGTGTATGCCCTCCTGGGCCATCTTCTCCATGCCGGCGATCGCCCGCTTCGGATCCTTCTGGTCGTCGAAGGTGACGATTTTGATGTCGTAGGTCTCGTCACCAATCTTCACACCGCCGGTTTCGTTGATCCAGGCGGCGCGCGTCTGCATCGAGCGGACGTTGGATGTGCCCCACGCAGCGGCCGCGCCACTCGTCACGCCGACAAAGCCGATCTTGAGTTCCTTGTTGGCGGCGTGCACCGCGATTGTGCCGCCGGCCATGATTGCCAGCGCGGAGACGGCGCCGCGCGCCGCGGATGTGATTATTGAACGTCTGTTGATCATTGTTCTTTCCCCTTTGGAGGCCGCGCATTGTTGCGACAGAACTCGACCGATACGCGGACTTTTGTGAGTGAAGGCTCAAATCAATCACCTGTCAACAAAACTTTCTCAGATTGTTGACAATCTTGTGAGCGGCCGTAGGCGAAGAACGTAGGACCGATCGCGGTTCGGTGCTTTGCTCGAGAGGTTCGTGGTGTCGGAATTCCTGAAGCTCGCATGGTGGTCAGAGCGACGGGTGTCTTTCTCACACTACCGGACCAAGGATCAGGACGAAGTCGGCGTCGTGATCGAGGATCGACGCGGTCGGGTCGTCGGTATCGAGGTGAAGGCCTCCGCAACGGTTCCGCAGGACTTTCGGGGGATTGCGCCAGTTGCAGGAAGGAGTCCGCGATCGTTTTGTGCGCGGGCTGGTGCTGCACGACCATCACCGTGTGACGCCGTTCGGCGAAAAAATTGCAAGCTGCACCGGTGTCGGTTCTGTGTTCGATGTAAAGTTGCATAAAATGCGGTCTGGAACTTGGGTCGCGAGGTGGTCTAAATAATCCCAGATCGATACGAGCCGAGCCTTCATTGGTCGCGGTGATTTCTGGCAACTTCGACACCCCCGTAAGCCATCTTGCATCGAACCAGCGGTCCGTCGGCCCGTCATAGGGCAGCCGCGTGACATCCCAGTGGCTGACGAAGCGCGCGTAGGCGTCCCAGACCGGTGGACCGCCGCCGATGAAGACGACACGGCCGGCAAAGCGCTTGAGCGTGTCCTCGGGATCCATACTGGAGCGAACGACGACAAGTTCCCGATCCGCGCGAGCAAAATCCGGAACGCTTGCGATCGTCTTGGGACCGGCGAGCAAGACGTGTCCTCTCGTGACGTCGAAAAACCGTGCAACGTCGGCTACGAACTCCGGCGAGCCGAAGCGATATTGGCAAACTGAAACGTCAGAGCGGGCATCGCGCAGATGCCCGCCACCAAGGGTACGGATGCACGCAAGGGACCGAAGAAGCGCCGGCGACCCCCCACCGCTCGAAGAACAGGAGAGGGGCCAATAGTGCGAAACCCGCTTTCCAAGCCGTTTGCCGATCCAGAAGGACAGCCAGTCCCCCAGTGCCGCGCCAATGGCGGCGGCAAGCCATCACGAAATTCCGGTTCTTCTCAGCAGCGCCACGCGGGCTAACGCTGATTATCGTATGGCCGGCCTGCAGCGCGAATAGCGCTGCTGGCTCGCCCAGGTTCGGTCATCGTCAATCGCCAGATCACGCACGATCAGCACGGGATGGAGCCGGTGAGCGACAGCGCAGGGTTCGGCGTCGTTTTGGCCTTCGGCCTATTGGTGCTCAACTGGCTGGCGATCCGCTATATCGATGTTGTCGCCTGGCTGGCGAGCTTCTGATGCGCACGCCGTTCCACCCCGGTGCGAGGAACGGGAGAGCACCAAGGACGGCGACGAAATAGCAGGGCGGTACAACCCGCCCCAACCGAAGCCGCGTTCTCGACGACATGGTTACTGTGACAAGACGAACAGGGTATAAGGCTATCAGGCAGCAGACTGGTTGAGGAGCGCCCCACCGTCATGAAGCCGATGAACGAAGAGCACCTCGCGGTTCTACGCAGGCACATGGTCGAGATGATTGCAATTCACACCGATCTTGCAAGCGAAGAACTTGGCAAGGCGGCGCTCGATGAGCGGGTATTGGCGGCGATGAGGCGGATACCGCGGCACCTCTTCGTGCCAGCATCAGTTGCGCCTTATGCCTACCAAGACATGCCGCTGCCGATCGGCTTTGATAAAACCGTCTCGCAGCCCTTCATCGTTGCTCTCATGACCGATCTCCTTGCGCCGCAACCGCACGAGGTAGTGCTCGAGATCGGCACCGGCCTAGGCTACCAAACCGCAATCCTCGCGGACCTTGCCGGGCAAGTTTGGAGCGTCGAAATCATCGAGGAATTCGCAAGCCATGCCGAGGCTCTCCTGCGGGGTCTCGGCTTCTCCAATGTCGGCATTCGTGTCGGAGACGGGTCTCGCGGCTGGCCTGAGCACGCCCCATTCGACAAGATCCTGGTCACCGCGGCCGCTGAGCGGACACCGCCGGCTTTGCTTGAGCAGCTCAAACCGGGGGGACGCCTGGTCCTGCCCGTGGGACCTGGAGAAGCGCAGTTGCTGACGGTCATCGACAAGGATGCGGCAGGGCAACTGAAGACTCGCAAACTCATCCCGGTTCGGTTCAGCCGTCTCGAAACGGTCTAATGAGGGGTGCGGCTGCGCGGAGCCGTGCTGGAAGATCAGGATAACGCGCGCCGCATCGATCACACAGGCGCTGGATGGCATCGCCGATCTTTTGACATCCATGCCGCAACGCTACTCGTCGAGCACGCCTGCAGCCGCCGGTCGCAGCCGCTGGCGATCATGCCGGCGCGGTCGTATTGCGCGCTTCTCAAAGACCCCTTATCCAGCCTACTGTGTGCCTGCCAGACGGCACTGGGTCGCTCATCTGGGAAATGACGGCCAAAGGCTCAAGGAATTCGCCCAGTGGCCAACATGTAGCGGGCAGGAGGTAACGATGGATCTCAAGGACAGGCGCCTCTGGTACGGCGTGGTATCCGTGATCGTGGTATTGGTCGTGATTGCGTATGCGGCTGGTTGGTTTGGCGGCACACCGATACCAGCGCCGCAGCAGTGAGAGCGATCGTCATTCTCGCTTGGCGGCAGCTGACTGCTCAGTCTCTAAAGGTCGAAGGAAGGGACACCTGGTTGGCTGTTTCGCTGGTTCGGCTACCATCCTGACGACGCACAGCCTGGACCGTTTTTGAGGTGGCTTCCGCTCAACTTGTTGGTTGATGGACGGACCGGTCCTTGGATCGCGCAATCCGCAACACTCCGCCATCGGGCCGGGTAACTTCGATAATGGTTTCGACACGGACAAACTGCGATCCTACGGAGTAGCCAGGCGCCAGGTCATGCCGGAAGTCGTACACTGGAGCCACAAGGGCCCAACGACCGGGCGGAGAACTCGCATCAGCCCGGCCTTCGGCGGTTTCGAAGCTAAACTGCCACTCGCTTGATCCCGCTGCCCGGCCAGCGATGAGCCGGGCTACTCCAGCACAGACTCTGCCCGTCGATCACCTCGATCGGCACGGACTCCAGACCGACATCGTCGAACAGCCGCGCATTAGACCGCGTTCGCCAAATTAATGGCCGGATCTTTGCGAAGCCTCCGCATTTTCGTGGGGGGAAGCCCTCCCAGCATCATCGTGATTGGACTTCACGATCGGTCGGAGTCACGCTGGCCGCAGGTATAAGAAGGATATGGGTGGGCCAACTATCGTCCGAATAGGAGGCTAAAATGAAGCACCAGACGCTTGAGCAACTGCAGATCGTCGCCGAGATCGATCAGGACTACCTGCGCCAGGCCATGTCGCGCAGCGAACGTCTTGAACGCTGGGCGGAGCTCCTTGAACGGAACCCTGACCGGCGACTCTCGACGCTACACCAGACCGAGTATCAGCCGGTTAGATCACGCGGGGCCATGCGCGGCGACGGCTCGCCGATCTCAGTCGCTTTCGAGGATCCTGTCCTCCGCGCCGCCGGGTTGGAAAACGACAACTACGGCGAAGCGAAGCGGTTCTTCGAACTGACCGACAGGCAATTGCATGAGATCATCTGCTATTGTCATTTCGGCGCGACGGTGAGCGCCGTAACGGCCGCCCGTCACATCCGTGCGGCGATTGCCGGGAGACAGCCCGGCATGTTCGCTCGGATGCGTGAGGCGTTCGTCGGATAAAGCCGGAGCCGTTTCGCAGCATCATTTTTGAAGCGGCTCGCATGGAAAGCCGCCGCCGTAGCGCAGGCAAGCGCTCCCCACGCGGGAGGCTGCGTTGCATGAGGGGGTGCGGCTTTCCGCAGGAGCACGCCGACCTGCATCTTTTCCATCCGAACCGGAAAGATCCCAATGCTGCCAGTACATCCGTGGTCAGCGCCGTGGTTCAAAGGCTCGAACAGAGCGACATGCGCGCCGGATAAGCGCTATACATTCGCTGTCGAAAATTCGGTGCTTCATGGTGGGTCGAAGGTCGCGGACCTATGTCGATCGGGACCGGGAAAGCCAAATCGTGCCAAATTTTCGCGAACTGTATATATCTCTCGATGCACATTCAATCAAGGCTCAATAGGTTTGGTTCATAATTGCGGATTAATATAGTCTGTTGTCGGCAAAATTAAGAGGGATGAATTACAATAAAATTGCTTATGGCTCCGCCTTTCGGACGGCCAAAAGCGCCGGTAACAACGACTGATTTACATTTCAAATATTTTCGGTTTGAGGAATTAAAAATTTGGCACTCCTATCATTCGAGTGCCAAAGGGGCTATGTTAAGTGTTGCAGTCGCTCTATGTGCGGCGGCAGAAAGAACCCCCAATGAAATTCCGGCCACTCCACGACCGCGTCGTCATTCGGCGCGCGGAAGGCGATACCAAATCCAAGGGCGGGATCATTATTCCCGACACCGCCAAGGAAAAGCCTCGGGAAGGCGAAGTGATCGCCGTGGGCCCGGGCTCGCGTGACGAGAGCGGCAAGCTGATCCCGCTCGACGTCAAGGCCGGCGATCTCATCCTGTTCGGCCAATGGTCCGGCACCGAGGTGAAGATCGACGGCGAAGACCTCCTGATCATGAAGGAGAGCGACATTTTGGGCATCGTCGAGAAGACCAAAGCGGCCAAGAAAGCCGCCTGACCGGGCGATTTCCGATCCCGCAATTTCAAGACTGAACTGGACCTAAAATCATGTCTGCCAAGGAAATCAAATTCGCTACCGATGCCCGCGACCGGATGCTTCGCGGCGTCGAAATTCTGAACAACGCCGTCAAGGTGACGCTCGGCCCCAAAGGCCGCAATGTCGTCATCGACAAGGCCTATGGCGCGCCGCGCATCACCAAGGATGGTGTCGCCGTCGCCAAGGAAATCGAGCTTGCCGACAAGTTCGAGAACATGGGCGCCCAGATGGTGCGCGAAGTGGCCTCGAAGACCAACGACCTCGCCGGCGACGGCACCACCACCGCCACGGTGCTGGCCGCTTCCATCCTGCGCGAAGGTGCCAAATTCGTTGCCGCGGGCATGAACCCGATGGACCTCAAGCGCGGCATCGACCTTGCTGTGGCTGCTGTGGTGAAGGACATTCAAGCCAGGGCCAGGAAAGTCAAATCTTCGGACGAGATCGCCCAGGTTGGTACGATCGCCGCCAATGGCGACGCGTCGGTCGGCGCCATGATCGCCAAGGCGATGAACAAGGTCGGCAATGAGGGCGTGATCACCGTCGAAGAAGCCAAGACCGCCGAAACCGAACTCGATGTCGTCGAAGGCATGCAGTTCGACCGTGGCTATCTCTCGCCCTATTTCGTCACCGATGCCGAGAAGATGCGCGCGGAGCTGGAGGACCCTTACGTTCTCATCCATGAGAAGAAGCTCGGCAATTTGCAGGCGTTGCTGCCGATCCTCGAAGCTGTGGTGCAAAGCGGTAAGCCGCTGCTGATCATCTCGGAAGACGTCGAAGGCGAGGCGCTAGCGACGCTGGTCGTCAACAAGCTGCGCGGCGGCCTCAAGGTCGCAGCCGTCAAGGCGCCAGGCTTCGGTGACCGGCGCAAGGCGATGCTGGAAGACATTGCCGTGCTCACCGCCGGCCAGATGATTTCCGAGGATCTCGGCATCAAACTCGAGAACATCACGATCGACATGCTCGGGCGGGCCAAGCGCGTGCTCATCGAGAAGGATACGACGACGATCATCGACGGCGCCGGCGAGAAAGCCACCATCCAGGCGCGCGTCCAGCAGATCAAGTTGCAGATCGAGGAAACGTCCTCGGATTACGACAAGGAGAAACTCCAGGAACGTCTCGCCAAGCTGGCTGGCGGCGTTGCTGTCATTCGCGTCGGCGGCGCGACCGAGACGGAAGTCAAGGAAAAGAAGGACCGCATCGATGATGCGCTGAACGCCACTCGTGCAGCCGTGGAAGAAGGCATCGTTGCCGGCGGCGGTGTTGCGCTTTTGCGCGCCAAGGCAGCTTTGACTGAGCTTACTGGCGCGAATGCTGACATGACGGCAGGTATTTCGATTGTGCTGAGAGCACTTGAAGCGCCGATCCGGCAGATTGCCGAGAATTCCGGCGTTGAAGGTTCGATCGTCGTCGGCAAGCTCTCCGACAGCAAGGATCACAATCAGGGCTTCGACGCCCAGAACGAAGTCTATGTCGACATGATCAAGGCCGGTATCGTCGACCCCGCCAAGGTCGTTCGGACGGCCCTGCAGGATGCCGGCTCGATTGCCGCGCTCCTGATCACCGCTGAAGCAATGATCGCGGACATTCCGCAGAAGGTTTCGCCCGCTATGGGTGGCGCGGGAGGTATGGGCGGAATGGGCGGAATGGACTACTGAGCGGCGCCTGAGACTATAGCCAGGACGACGGAAGACCAGCGACGCGGGCACATGCGAGCCGATATCTCGGCGATCATCGGTTCGCTCGACATCGTGTTCGGGGAGATCGATCGATAGGCTCGTCGCTGTCGTATTTGCTGCTAAAAATGGTCTTGGAGACAAGAACATGACCGACACTCTTGCCGAGAAAACATGTACGCCTTGTCGCGGCGGCGTCCCGCCGCTCACGCGTGATGAAGCCCAAGGGTTCCAGGCACAGGCTCCTGATTGGGAGCTGGGTGACGATGCCCACCGCATCCAGCGGAGCTTTCGATGCCGCAATTTCCGGGACGCGCTCACCCTTGTTCAGGAGATCGGTGAGCTCGCCGAAACCGAGGGCCATCACCCCGACATCAGCTTCGGCTGGGGTTATGTGACGGTTTCCCTGAGCACCAAGAAGATCAAAGGACTGCACGAGAACGATTTCATCATGGCGAGCAAGATCGATCGGATGCTCGATCGCGCGGGGCGGCCCCTCGACCGCCAACGGTGACACGGCAAATCCATTGCCAATCAAGTGAGGTCGTTTATGCACTGTCGTCCGCAGCACCATGACAATGATGTCTGCATGCTTGGCTCACCCATTCGGCGTCGGCTATTTGCGCGGAACCTCCCACGCATGGTGAATGGCGGGCGCGCTCCAGCAGCACGATCTTATCCGCTGATCCATGGTTTCCGGGAAGCTGCGCGCATCGCTGATCAATGGTGCGGTTTCCATTCCGACGCGCTCTCGGCAGGGAGCGGGCGAGGCGAGCGCCCTCCATTCGCCGGTTTTCGCGCACGGGCGACATCCGGAATGACGTTGCAATGCGTAGCGACCGTGACGCGAATGTTGCGGCAGAGGCAGTGTTCGCGGCGATTCATTCGCCCAACAGTCGGTCGCCGACGAACGTTGCCGTAGTTGACTTAACTGCGGTCGAGCCTCGGCCCGATAGCTTGTGTGTCCGGCTGCGAGACCCGCCGCAGATAGCCTGTTTGTCCAGTGCCCTTCCATAGCATCACGTTGGCAGTGGCATTCCTGGTCAAGCGCATTTCGGTCTGTTGCGTCGCGGGAACTGCAGTGGGAGGGTTGTTTCAGGGGGACGGGGAGAGATAGCGGAGGACGGGAAGGACGGGAGCGGGACAGCGGGACGGGAGGGACGGCCGCCGGTAATCGGGGCGGGCGCCTGGCGGGACGGCAAAGCTGTGCGTCGGCCGCGGCGCGACTGGTGGTGGCTGGCGACTCGGCGGCAAGATCTGCGCCTGTGAAGCAACGCAGGAGGCGAACAATGGAATTCTTTTGTGGACTGGATGTTGCGATGGATGAGACGGCGGTGTGCGTCGTCGATGATCGCGGCGAGGTGCAGCTGCAGGCGACGGCCTTGTCTGTCTCGTCACTTTCGCCATTTCCAGGTGACATCGGTGAGCGTTGCGAACTGGCTTAGCAATACCGTCTGAGCGGCAAGCGATGCGAGATTCCTCTGCTTGATAAGCGCTGACTAACAGGTTTTTTGCAATCTTTGAGGGGATGCAGAAGCCCTTGAGGCCTGCGAAGTCGGAGCCTGTCAGTGATCATGATGCACGGTGCCCAACCTCGGCAATTCTGAAGTGTCCGCATCAAGCATTTGTTGTCAGCAGACCGTGCGCGCGGTCTGAAATAAAGGAACTCGAACGCTGCACCAGTGCCGCCCGCAGCACTTGAAACCATGCCCGGGTCTTCCATGTAATACGCAATAGCGCACAACTTTCCGAATGAGGAAGCGCCGGCAGATGAGTCTGCTCCCCACCAGCAATTCAACAGAGCATCGCCGTGCCGACCATCGTTGGCCGGCAGCGTTAACAACAGAGCGTTTTCCTCTTCGTTGTCAGACGAAGGAAGATACACAATGGCAAAGGTCGTTTGCGTCCTCTATGACGATCCGGTCGACGGTTATCCGACAAAATATGCGCGGGACGGCCTGCCAAAGCTCGACCGCTATCCCGGCGGCCAGACACTTCCCACGCCGAAGGCCATCGACTTTGAACCGGGGGTCTTGCTCGGTAGCGCGTCGGGCGAACTCGGCCTGAGGAAATTTCTCGAAAGCGCGGGCCACAGCCTGGTGGTGACCTCGGACAAAGACGGTCCCGCCAGCATTTTTGAACGCGAACTCGTTGACGCCGAAATCGTGATCTCGCAGCCGTTCTGGCCGGCATATCTGACCGAAGAACGAATAGCCAAGGCAAGCAGACTGAAGCTTGCGATCACCGCCGGCATCGGATCCGATCATGTCGATCTTCAGGCCGCCATGGACCGCGGCATCACGGTTGCCGAGGTGACTTACTGCAATTCGATCAGCGTGTCCGAGCATGTGGTCATGATGATCCTGGGGCTCGTGCGCAACTACATCCCGTCCTACCAGTGGGTCGTGAAAGGCGGCTGGAATATCGCGGACTGCGTCGCACGCTCCTACGATATCGAGGGAATGCAGATCGGAACCGTCGGCGCCGGCCGGATCGGCAGCGCGGTATTGCGCCGGCTGAAGCCGTTCGACGTCAAGTTGCACTACACCGATCGCCACCGACTGCCTGAGGCGGTCGAGAAAGAACTTGGCGTCACCTTCCACCAAGATCCCGCATCCATGGTCGGCGTCTGCGACGTGGTCACGATCAATGCACCTCTGCATCCGGAGACGGAGAATCTCTTCGACGAGACGATGATCGCCAGGATGAAACGCGGCGCCTATCTGGTGAACACGGCGCGCGGCAAGATCTGCAATCGTGACGCCATCGCCCGCGCGCTGGAGAGTGGCCAACTCGCTGGCTATGCCGGCGACGTCTGGTTCCCGCAGCCGGCTCCCAAGGATCATCCGTGGCGATCGATGCCGCATCACGGCATGACGCCGCACATTTCAGGATCGTCGCTCTCCGCCCAGGCGCGCTACGCCGCGGGCACCCGCGAAATTCTCGAATGCTGGTTCGAAGGCCGGCCGATCCGTGAGGAATATCTGATCGTCGATGGCGGCAAGCTCGCCGGCGCCGGTGCGCATTCCTACAGCGTGGGAGACGCCACCCGAGGTTTGGAAGAGGCAGCACGCTTTAAGGCCAGGAGTGATCCGAGCTAGATCGATTTCCGCTGCGCTCGACTCGGACGGGAAGAAGACAAGGGTGGGGGGCAGATCAACATGGGTCCTGCTGCCAAGGTTGACGAAAAGACCAAGGCCGAACTCAAGAAAAATTGGACGATGATGCTGGCCGCTTCGACAAAGTCCGCTAAAGAAGATTGATGTGTGCGTGCCTCTGATTAGCGTTAACACGCTAGGGCGGAGCGGTTGGACAGGACTCATCCCAACCGGAACAAGTCAGCTTCCGCGCATGCATTCTCAAATTTCGTTGACTGACAAGTCTTCCCGATGTGTCCCGATCTGCCATCTATACCCCCACGCATCCGGCATCATCGCTCGTCGGTCGCCATAAGGCGGAGCAGGATGCGCTCGGCGCCTTCGAGCCCGTCATGACGCATTCCTTCGGAATTGATCCGCAGGACGGCCGGCCCGTGATGTTCCACTCTCAGATGATCTGCGACCTAGCGACCGTCGTCGACATCGGTGAGTCGTGATCGCCGAGCCTAAGCACATATTGAGGCCGACCGCTGGCTCTCCGCCCCAATGCCGCATCGTGGAGGTGGTGCGTCGCTACCGCGTAGGGTGGTCGTGGCATGAGTGCCGATGTCCGCTTGGGTCAAAGTCGACATTCAGCCGGCAGGCAAATCAAGCTAACAGAGTAGCCGAGAATTTCGTCCAGTTCAGATCGCCACCGTGCACTGGTGGCTCTGAATCAGGTGCTTCTGCAAACGGTGAAGGAAGTCCCCAGACCGCCCCTTGGATCTTGTAGGGCTCTACGGGGCCGATGAAGCCGCCCGTACGGTTGGGTAGCGACTGCGCGAGACCGGATGGCCATCGCTAGCTCTCCGCATGGCTAAAGACCACAGCGCCGTTGTCGTTACGAACTTCAACGGCGACGATTCCATCGTCACCTTTTCGGGTCTGGAACATCGAGATTGCATGGTCTTTCGCTGTCTTCTCGGCGTCGAACGTCTCCTTGTCGACGATGCCCTGTCTTCCGTACCAGATGACAGTGAAGGCCATTTTTGGTCGTTCCTTTGCGCCAAGCATACAGGAATTCAGGGCGGTAGGGGATGAAAGCACGGTGCCACATTCAAGCATTGGCGCTCCACAGGGCCGGTGGCCGCGCTTGTCCTGCACATACCCAGGCCGAAGGGCGGCGAAGTCAAGGCATTCGACATTCCGCTTTCGAACGCCATGATCCGCTGTCTGGTTCGAGTGATGCGCATTGGCCGGGCTCTCTACGGCGAGCAATCGCGTGAATGGCTCTTTCCGGCCGAGAGCGAAAGCGGTCACATCGTCGAGCACAAAGAGAAACGCAGCGATCTCTCGAAATGGGGGAATGACCTACGGCAGACGTTCCGCACAATCGCCCAAACCGCGGGCGTTGCGGAGCTGGACGTTCACCTGCTGATGAACCACTCGATCCCGGGCGTTAATGCGGGCTACATCACACGCAACAAGCTGCTGAGCGATCACCTGCGCCAGCAGCAAGAAGCCATCTCGAGCCGGATGCTGGAAGCCGGGCGCTCGCGAAGGAAAGAAACGGAGCGTCGCACTTCTGTCTGGCCCGCACTTCCAAGCAGCCGCCTGCTTTCTAAACTGATGAGCGAGGAGGACTAGCTGCTCCAAGACATTTCCGCATTGCACCGGACCTTGTCTGGGGCTAACGGCTGCTTTGCGCCTGATGTCGGTCATTCCGCCGGCCCCTCCCGCCCCCCAGAAGCGGACTTCGCAGGTGTCAACGCGATGCGCAACCGGGACTGCAACGCCCACATGCTTGAACTGTCACGCACGATCTTCGATGAAAGTTCCGCGCAACCGCCCGCAGGTCAGCCGTCGCGGCAGAGCGCTAAATCCGGCAGACCGCGACGACGAAGAACTCGCGGTAGCAGAAGTCCGGATCGTCGAGCAGGCGATCCGGCCGCTCCTTTAGTTCCTGCCAATAGGCCTGGTCGGCGTCAGGCAGGACGTAGCCCGGCGCGACGCTGGCAAAATAGGCTAGTAGGTCGCGAACATAGTTATGCGTGAGGCGAGGCGCGGCCGCCCAGCGCTCGACCAACCAGCCCTTGCGACTGACGACCTCCAAGCCCCGCCTGCCGCAGACGCGCCGGAAGCGTCGAACCGCAATCGGTGCCGAGCACGCCTCGGTCGCGAAATCCTTGGAGCATGGCTGCCATGAAGCGCGCGAACAGGGCTCGATCCATAGGCAGGATCTGCATGACGCCGGTCATTGCACCCGTCATTTGAAGGCTGGATGGACAAGATGCGCCGCATTTCGGTACCTCAGGTCGACGTTGCCATTTCGCGCAAGCGGACATAGCGGCCAGCGAAGCCCAAGTCGTGGTTGCGCCAGAAACGGTCCTTCCCAGGTGGGACAGCCAAAGGCGTGTCACTATACAATTGCGGTCATTCGCATTGGCCGATTTCTGGCGACGATTGTGCTGTATCCATCCTCGCTTGCGAGCAGCGGATCGGCCGTCCACTGAATGAGTCATCGCTTCCCGTATCGCCGCTGCCCCGGCGTCGATCTTCTTCTCGAACACCGTCATGTCGAGCTGACTGCCGTTCGGGATCGCGCTTCGCCGGCCAAAAGCCTTCCGAACTCTCAGCCGGCCTTCACTTGCGTCAGGTGACCTTTCGACGGCGGATGCTTTTCCGCTCTAAACCAATTCGTCGGTGAAAGTGGGAGCACTATTTACGTGGGCGGGCTTTGGGCAGAATATGAGGGGTGGGAGGAAGCATTCGGAATCCCTGAATAAATGCGCCCGAACGGCTTCCGACCGTTGGTTGCAAGGGAGGAAAATCATGAAACGCATTTTCTCGCTCGCGGCGTGTGCCGCGGCGTTATCGCTCGGCGTATCGAACGCCTACGCACAATCGGGCGGCGTCGATAAGGCGGTCGGCGGCTACAGCTTCGAAGAAGCCGCAAAGGAGGCCCCCGGTACCAAGGACTTCCATTCGGCCGATGGTCACCTCACTTTCGCTATCGTGACACACACTGCCGGCAATGGCTTCTTCGATCCGGTCTACGTCGGCGCGACCGTCGCCGGCAACCTGATCGGCGCCAAGATCCTGCTGCTCGGCTCGGAATCGCCGACCGACGACCCTGCCCGCGAGATCGAAATCCTGAACCAGATCGTGCAGGATCCGACGATCGACGGGCTGATCATGACAACGCCCCAGGTCGGCGCCTATAACGACATCGTCAAGGCCGCCGAGGCGAAGGGCATACCAGTCGCCACGACCAATTCCTTTGACGGCACGATCCTCAACCGCAGCGGCATCGGCCACACCGGCCAGGACGCCTCCGCTGCCGCAATCGCCGGCGAGGCGCTCGTCAAGTGCCTCGCGGACAAGGATATCGAGAAGGGTTCGATCGTCCTGCCGTCGTCGACCGCAATGGGCAACATCGAGGTGAACAATCGCGTCACTTCGGCTTTCAACGCCATCGTCAAGGGCTTGAAGGATGCCGGCAAGCTTGATGCCTTCAAGGTCGGCGCGGGTCCGGAGAACACCGGTATCGACACCAATCCGAATGATCCGGTGAACGGCATCGTGACGCTGTTCGAATCGCGCGGCGATGTCGTTGGCGCCTTCGCCGGCAACAACGTGTTCACGCCGGCGCTTGCCAAGGCCGTCGCTCAGACCGGAATGACCGGCAAGATCTGCGCCTACGGTTTCGACCTCGGTCCGGCCCAGCAGGATGCGATGAAGAGCGGCGATCTGACCGGCGCGCTCGGGCAGCAGCCCTTCTTGCAGGGCTTCTGGCCGGTCATGCAGCTCTATCTGGAGATCGATCGAGGCATCGCGGCGGCCAACCTCGACACACGCGCCCAACTCGTGACGAAGGAGACCGTCGAGGACGTCGGCAAGCGCTTCGAGAACTGAGTCCGCTCGGAACGTCTGAAATCACTGCGGGAGGGCGCAGGCTCTCCCGCAATGCGGCAGCAGGAAATCGACCAGAAGAGACCATGGCGCTTACCGCGACCACATCGCTCGGCCGTGCGCCGTCCCAGATTGTCGGCGGCTGGGAGGTGGGGCTCGTTGCCTTGCTTTTGCTGCTCTATCTCGGCGGCGCTCTCGTCAATCCCGCGTTCTTCGGGTCAACAGGAGCGTTTCACTCGCTGCTCCGCGACACCTCGCGGGTTGCCATCATCGCGGTCGGAGTGACCTTCGTCATCGTCAACAAGGACCTCGACCTTTCGGTCGGTTCGACTTACGGCCTAGTCGCCGTCGTCTTCGCCAGGCTGTTCGCGCCGAACTTCCTTGACCTCGGCGTCGTCACGTCGGTAATCCCCTGCGTCCTTCTCGGCACGCTGATCGGGCTGGTCAACGGCGTGCTCGTCACCATCTTGAAAGTGCCGGCGTTCATCGCCACTCTGACTGTCCTCTTCATCGGCCGCGGCTTCGTGCTGGCGCTCACTCACGGCCAGGCGATCTACTACCCTGCCAAGGCGACCGGCTATCCGGTTTTTTTTCACCTCGGCGAGACTAACCTCCTCGGCTTCAACAACCAGATCGTGATCTTCCTCGTTGTCGCCGTGACCGGCGCCTATGTGCTTGCCAAGACGCGCTGGGGCTACGAGACCTTCGCCACCGGCGGCAACGAGCAGGCGGCGTCCTATGCCGGCATCCCGACCAACTGGGTGCGCATCCGAGCCTTTCTGATCTCCTCGCTCTGCGCGGCGCTAGCCGGCTTGATGTCAGCCGCCCAAGACAAGGGCGTGACGCCCCTCTACGGCGTCAGCGGTGAGCTGACCGTCATTGCCGCCGTGATCATCGGCGGCGCCTCGATCCTCGGCGGCCGCGGTCGGGTCGCCGGATCCTGCCTTGGCGCCCTGCTGGTGGTGCTGCTCGACAAGGTGTTGCGCGAGGGCTGGCCGATCACGCGCATCATCAAGATCGGCGACGAGGAGATCACGGTCAACGCCGTTTTCTCGCTACCGGTCGGCGCGGTGCCGGTGTTCCTCGGGCTGCTGCTCGTCGTCGCGGTGCTCATCGAGCCCTATCTCATCCGCCGCCAGGTGGCAGGGCGCCTCTGGGCCTGGCTCCGCGGCCGGCCGCCGCCACCGGCCTACGAGATCGGCGGCATCGCGATCGAGGGGGTGCAGACCAAGGGCGCGATGGTGACCGACATGGCGCTGTCGGCCACCGGGTTCGGCAAGTTCCTCGCCCGGCGCGACGCGCTCGCCATCATCCTGACCGCGCTCCTGTGGCTGACCGGCCTCGCGCTCCGGCCGGACTACTGGTGGAACCTGTCCAACAGCTTCGCGATCTTGCTCAACTACACCGAGCTTGCGCTGATCACCATCGGGCTCACCTACGTCATCGCCGCCGGCGATATCGACCTCTCCGTCGGGGCGGTGCTCGCCCTCGCCGGCAGCACCGCCGCCTATTTCCTCAAGGTCCTTGGCGCCGACCCCGTGACCGCCGTGGCTATGGGCCTGCTCGCGGGCATGTGCGCCGGCCTCGTCAACGCGATCGTCACCGTCGGCTTCAAGCTGCCGGCCTTCATCGCCACGCTCGGCATGTTCTACATCGCCCGCGGCCTCGCCGCCTGGTTCGTCGCCGGGCAGCAGCTCACCGGCTGGCCCGAGGGCTACAACCTGCTTGGCCGCAAGGTGAACGACATCCTGCTGCACTACCGCATCTCGCTGCCGGACGGGCTCCTGCGCTCGATCGCCGAGGTGGTGAGCGTCCAGACCATCTGGATGCTGTTCGTCGCCCTCATTGCCGGCGTCGTGCTCGCCTACATGCCGTTCGGGCAGAAGGTCTATGCGACCGGCGGCAACATTCGCGCCACCGCTTATGCCGGGATCAACACCAACCGGGTGCGGTTCCTCGCGCTCATGCTGGCGGCGCTCTGCGCGACAATGGCCGGGATCATCAACGTCGCCTACTTCCGCAGCTTCAACCCGGTGGCTGGCCAGTTCCGCGAGCTCGACGCCATCGCCTCGGTAATCATCGGCGGCGGTTCGATCTTCGGCGGCTACGGCACCGTGATCGGGGCGCTCGCCGGGGCGGCGGTGATCACCCTGATCCGGGCGCTGCTGCAGCTCAACGTCCAGGGCTTCGCCATGCCGCAGCACTGGATCAACGTCTTCATCGGCGGCATCCTGATCGTGGCGGTGCTGATTGACATCTGGGTGCGCCAGGCCAACATCCTCGGCCGCCTGCGGGCGCGCCTCGCGCGGCGCACAAGAACGGCGGAAACCACCCATGCGTGACGCGACGAGGCCTGCACCGATCGTAGAAATGCGGGGCATCGAAAAAGCCTTCGGTGCGGTGCAGGCGCTCCGCAACGTCGACCTCGTGCTCTATCCCGGCGAGATCCTGGGCCTCGTCGGCGACAACTCGGCCGGCAAGTCGACGCTGATGAAGATCCTGACCGGCGCCTACCAGCGCGACGCCGGCGGCGAGGTCTTCGTCGCCGGGCAGCCGGTGCACTTCAAGAGCCCGCACGAAAGCCGCGACGCCGGCATCGAGATGATCTACCAGGATTTCGCTCTTTGCGGGAATATGGATGTCGGTCAGAATATCTTTCTTGGCCGTTGGCCGCTCAAGGGCCTTTTCGTCAATCGGCGGAAAATGTACGCGGAAGCCGACAGCGTGCTGAAGCGGCTCAAGGTCGACGTGAACTCCGTCTATCAAAAGGTCGAGAGCCTGTCGGGCGGCCGCCAGCAATCTGTGGCGATTGCCCGCGCTATCTCCTTCCAGCCGCGCGTGGTGATCCTCGACGAGCCGACCGCCAATCTCTCAGTGATGGCGACCGAGCGGCTGCTCGAGACCATGCTGGAGCTGAAAAAGCAGGGCGTTGCCCAGATCATCATCTCCCACCGCCTCGTCGACATCTTCGCTGTGGGCGACCGCGTGATGGTGCTGAAGCGCGGCGAGAACGTCGGCGATCGCTACGTCAGGAACACCGACGAGCACGAGGTCCTGGAGATTATTGTCTCCGGCACGCGAGCGCGCGCCCTTACGGCAGATGAAGCGTCGCCAAGCAAGATTTAACCGATCAGGACCAACGTCTCCGGGTGTGGCTGTCAAACGGCCCTTTCACAGCGGACGTTTCCCGCCAGGAAGCACGCACCGGATATGCAACCGCATAATG
The DNA here is from genome assembly GCF_040318915.1 of Mesorhizobium sp. M0991. NCBI lineage: Bacteria > Pseudomonadati > Pseudomonadota > Alphaproteobacteria > Hyphomicrobiales > Phyllobacteriaceae > Mesorhizobium > Mesorhizobium sp. M0991. Next base: position 188,099 of record NZ_JAMYNE010000011.1, on the reverse strand, counting down.
AAGGCCAGCCTTCGCTAAACTCGGTTCATCTCCCCTATGGCGCGCTTTCCGGCTCGAATGGCAGCTTCCACCCTTGTGCAGATCCTGCACCGTGACCTCAAGAAGGTCGTCACCGGGTCAGATCCAGACCATCTGTGTGCGGAGATGAATGTCCGTTTTGACAGTCCTCGCGGCGAAAGCTGCCATTCCGCTGTCGGCCCGTAGCGGAAATCTCTGCGGCTATCGGGTTCGTCGTTCGTTAAGCACAAACTGCGCCAAATCTCCATACGGAGCGGAATAGATGATGTATCGCAAATACGCGTTGCACCCGAAGGACAAATTAGTCCTGAAAAAAGATGCGATATCGCAGAACAAGTTGAAGTTACTTCTGGATCTAGACCATTCTCACAATATATTTACCGGCTCCCCTCGGTCCGCAGAGCTGTCCCTCTGAAATCATGACAGTGCCGCCCACGACGACCGTAGTCGGCCAACCGCTCACTTCCAAACCTTCATAGGGCGAATAGTCCGACCCATCATGTAACTCGCCGTGACGTATGGTTTTGCGCATGCTGGGGTCCCAGATCGCAATGTCAGCGTCTTTGCCCACCGCAATTGAGCCTTTATGTTTCAATCCAAAACCGTCCCGGTCTAACCGGGGCGGTTTTTGCGGCAACTCGATTTGGGCGAACTGCTCGCCGCCTCAACCTGGGCCAGGCGACCAGTCGCAGCCGCATCGCTGGCATTTCGTGGATTACCCAGCTTTTCGCCACGCTGCTTCCGGGCTGCCAGTTCGGCCCGAATCCGTTCGGAAATTTTCCGGCGCTCCTTCCTGGCCAGTGCGGTGTAGAGGTGCAGCATGAAGGGTCGGCGTCGGCCCCGAGTTCTGCGACGATGAACGACACGTTAGGCCATCAAGTCGGCAATAAACGCGACGTCGCGCGCGAGGCGGTCGAGCTTGGCCACGAGGACCGGACATTTCTGCCGGTTGAGGTCTTCGATCGAGGGCATGGGCAAAGCCCGGCGGATATCGACTATCCGCCGGGCGAGCCGCCCTTCAGTGGTGATGGGCGGAAACGCTCTTGACGTATTCGGACACAAGTTCCCTCGGCGCCGACTGACCGACGTCGCCGACGCTGAGGATGCCGACCATCCGCATACTCTTGTTGATCACCGGCAACCTGCGGATTTTCAGTTCCTCCATGTGCCGCATGGCCTTGGCCAGATCGTCGTCTTCGCGGCAGCAGTGAATGCCGGTCGTCATGACATCGCGCGCCGTCGCGGTGCGGCTGTCGAAACCGTCCTCCGCCAGTCCTTTGCAGACAATGTCGCGGTCGGTCACCATTCCGATCAGCCGGTCGTTCTCTCCGATGGGAATCGAACCGATATCCTCGGCTCGCATCAATTTCGCAAGTTCGGTGACAGCGGTTTCGGGGCTGACCCAGTCGACACCCTTGTGCATTGCGTCTTTGACTTTCATGGCGGACCTCCCTTTCTGGGGTTGGTGCATGTCCCTCTGTCTCATGTTACCGCGGACAGGATTTTCTGGAAACATCAAAAGGCTCTCCGACACAGAACCGGTGGAGCATCGACGAGTACGTTGAGTGCGTATCGATCGCCTTTCTCTTCGAATGGTCCAGCCGCTATTTTCTTCGGCACCCTCCGGCTCCCGACTGCGCGCCGCGGCATCGTGCTTGGCGCCAGTTTCATTGGCCTGGAAGTTGCCGCGGCCCTGCGCTCGCGCGATATCGAAGTTCATGTCGTGGCGCCGGATAACGGCCCATGGAGCGGTCCCGGAATGAGAGGCATGCGAGTGCCCCAGGTTCCGTTTCCGCCAGCGATTGCGGGCGCCGCCCTGCCTTCAGCGCTCGGTTGCCGTAGGGGAAGAAATTCATGGTGCAGCGCACAAAAACATTGCTATTGGGTTGTGTCGGTTTCATAATGAACGAGGCGTTTTTGGGGGTATCCACTGAAGGATGGAAACTATGTCCACCACTGAAAAAACCGCTGATGCCATTGAAGGCACCGCCCTACCGACCTTCGATCCGTCCAAGGTAACGGCCGAGTTCCGCGCTGCCGCTGAAAAGGGCGTCGAACAGTCGAAAGAAGTTTTTACCAAATTCAAGGCCGGCTCTGAAAACGCCCAGAAGGCTCTCGAGTCGAGCTTCGAAACCGCCAAAGCCGTTGGCAGCGATCTGTCGCTGAAGACAATTGCCGTTCTGCGCGCCAATACTGAAGCCGCCTTCTCGCACTTCGAAGCCCTAATTGCCGTTAAGTCGCCTTCCGAATTCGTTGAACTGCAGACCGCCTTCGTTCGCAAGCAGGTTGAAACGGCCGTCGAGCAGTCCAAGGAACTCCAGGCCATCACGACCAAAGCCGTCGAGGACGTATCCAAGCCGATCAAGTCCGCCTTCGAGAAGGCGATCAAGGAACTCAAAGTCGCCTAGCTTTTTCTTGGGCGGAGCCTTGGTCGCCGAGGCATCGGCGAAGGGGCAGGGGTAAGTGCGAGTAGGTCGGAAAGAGTCGCCACCGCGAGGCCAGTGCAGGAATGCCGCAGGCTTTGTACGTTTGAGTGGTCGCACGTCCGTTATTTGAACTTGTCGTTTTTCCCGACAAGGCTGAACGAGTTCAACCGATCAAGCTCGCGACTTTCCGAATAGCACGCCTTGCTATCCTTTTCTGCGACTGGTCGGTTTGATGGCTTCTCTGGTCTCCTGCATGAGCACATCTTGGAACACATGGACCAAGATCATGAACTCGGCAGGCTTGAAGGAGGCTACCCATCCTGCGGACTGCTATTCTCCGAGCCAACATGGCGGACGCTATTCTTGACTCGTTGCGAGCGCCACCCGCAATGGTGGTGAAATCCCCAAGACGGGTCTTGCGCCAGGCGCCTGACAGAGCGATTCTGCGCCTTGCAAGCGCTCTCGCGCGCCAGGCGGCCCGCGAAGATCACGCACGTGAACAGGCCGAGAAAATACATCATGAATCGAGCCGCGATCTACGCACGCTTCTCAACCGATCTTCAGAATGAACGATCTATAGACGATCAACTCGCGTTGTGCCGAACATACGCCGAGCGCGAGGGTCTGAACATTGTCGCAACGTTTGACGACCGAGCTCGCTCTGGCGGGTCCGTTATGGGCCGTGATGGTTTGCTCCACCTCATGGACAAAGCTCGTGAGCACGAATTTGATGTGCTGGTCGTAGAGGCGCTTGACCGGCTCTCTCGCGACATGGAAGACCTCGCCGGCATTCACAAGCGCCTTTCATTTCTTGGCGTCGAAATTCGTGCCGTCCACGAGGGCGTGGTGAACACAGTTTTGGTCGGGCTTCGCGGTCTTGTTGGGCAACTCTATCGAGAGGACAATGCTCACAAAGTTCGGCGGGGCCAAGCCGGCCGGATCAACAAGGGGCTCCACGCGGGTGGAATAACCTACGGCTACACTTACGTGCTAGGAGATCCTGGGAAGCGGCTGATCGCAGAGGACGAAGCGGAGATCGTGCGTCGTATCTTCAGGGAATACGTCGACGGACAGACCCCGCGCGACATCGCTCACAAACTCAACAGAGACCGCATACCGCCACCTCGTGGTCGAGCCTGGAATGCCTCTACCATCAATGGAAACGCGCAGAGAGGGACGGGGCTGCTTCAGAATGAACTCTATGTCGGCCGGTTGATTTGGAACAGGGTCCGAATGGTCAAGGACCCTGATAGCGGGAAGCGTGTCTCGCGCCCGAATCCTAAGAGCGAATGGCGAACAATCGAAGTTCCCGATCTCGCCATTGTTTCGCCCGACCTGTTCGAGGCGGCACGGGAGAGGAAAAAGGCTCGCGCAATCACCCATCCAAGCCATCAGCGCCGACCACGGCATATGTTGTCGGGGCTCCTTAGGTGCGGCGCTTGTGGAGCGGGAATGTCGTCAAACGGCAAGGACAAGTCCCGGCGTATTCGCATCCGTTGCTCGGCCGCCACGGAAAGCGGAACATGCCCTGATCCTAAAACCTTTTATTTGGATACAGTCGAGACCGCGGTTCTAAATGGGCTTACCGCCGAGTTGCGTCATCCTGAAGTAATTGCCCACTACGTCCAGACGTATCAAAAAGAACGGAGGCGCCTGGCAGCCGAAACCGATGCGCGGCGCACTCGTTTGGAGCGAAGGCTTGGAGAATTATCTCGGGAGATCGAGCGGCTGGTCAACGGCATCGCCAAGGGCCATGGCGACCCAGCCGTATTGGGACCGCAATCAACGACGCTCAATGAAGAGCGCAAGTGCATTGTGGCTGAGCTGGATCAGGCGCCCGCGGCGACCGGCGTGATCGCGCTGCATCCTGCAGAGCTGGCACGCTACGAGGAACAAGTAAACCAACTTCGAGCAGGGCTTGCCAACGGCCTTGAGGCAGGCGATCCCGAGTCCGCAGAGGCGATGCGGGAGTTGATCGACACCGTTACTGTGTTTCGAGATCCTTCGAGGATCGGCGGAATCGAAGTCGAAATCGCCGGACGTCTAACGGCACTCTTGGGCGAGAATGCCTTCCCCAACGGCGTCAAAGGAGTGTGGGGAAAGGTGGTAGCGGGAGAGGGACTTGAACCCCCGACCCCAGGATTATGATTCCCGTGCTCTAACCAACTGAGCTACCCCGCCAGGGCGGCGAAGGCCCGAAATCCAGCTTAAATCGGCAGGCATATCGGCGCGTTCGCCAAGGTCGCGCGGATATAAGGTTGCGAGGCCAAGCCTGTCAAGCATCGAAGTGGCTGCCGAGCCGGCATATTGCTGGCGCCTAAAGCTTTGCCGGGCAGACATTTGGGCGCACAGGCCGGGGTTGAGTTCAGCGAGGCACGTCGCTATGTCTCGGCCACGAAAGCCATGGTCAGGAATTGATGAAACCGCGCATTGCAGTCCTCGGTTGCGGATACTGGGGCAGCAACCACATCCGCACCCTCAAGGCGCTCGGCGCGCTGCACGCGGTTTCGGATGTCAACCCTGCGCGTGCGGAGGGTTTTGCCAGCGAGCAGGATTGCCTGGCAATCGAGCCGGAGGCGCTGTTTGCCCGCGACGATGTCGACGCCATTGTCATGGCGCTGCCGCCGCAGTTCCATGCCGACATGGCGGTGCGCGCCGTGCTCGGCGGCAAGGACGTGCTGGTGGAGAAGCCGATCGCGCTGACGGTGGCCGATGCCGAGCGCTCGGTGCAGGCGGCCGCCGATAATGGCCGTGTCTTCATGGTCGGCCACGTGCTGCGCTTCCATCCCGCCTTCGAGACGCTGAAGGCGCTGATCGACAATGGCGAGCTCGGCGAGGTCCGCTACATCCATTCGCATCGGCTCGGCCTCGGCAAGTTCCACACCGAAAACGACGCGCTATGGGATCTGGCGCCGCACGATCTGTCGATGATCCTGGCCATCACCGGCACCGAGCCGGTCGAGGTGCGCGGCGAAGGCGCTGCTCTTCTCGACAATCTCAGCGACTTTGCGCATCTGCACATGCGCTTTCCCAACGGCCTGCGCGGCCATCTGTTCGCCTCGCGGCTCAACCCTTACCGCGAGCGGCGGCTGACCGTGGTCGGCACCAAGGCGATGGCCGTGTTCGACGACGTCGAGCCGTGGGAGCGCAAGCTTGCCGTCTACCGCCACGCGGTGTGGCAGGACAGCGGCCAATGGGCGTTCACCGCCAACGAGCCGTCCTATGTGGCCGTCGGCGAGGGCATGCCGCTGACGCGCGAGCTCGAGCATTTCATCCACTGCATCGAGACACGGGCCGAACCGCGCACCAGCGGCGAGGAAGCCATCAGGGTGCTGCGCATCCTGACCGCCGGCACCGTCGCCCACACCAGGCCCTAAGCGAAAACGCCGTCTATTCGGCGGGAACCCGCGCCGGCTGGACGGCAAGCCGCGTCAGCATCGCCTCGGCTTCGGCGCCGCGCTCGGAGCGCTCGATGAAGCCGCCGCCGAACACACGCGCCTCGTTGCCATCGTCGGAATAGAGCACGCAAGCCTGACCGGGCGCGATGCCGGATTCGCCGTCGACCAGCTCCACCGAAGTGACACCGGCGCGGTGATGCAGCACGGCCGGGCGCGGCGGCCGCGTCGAGCGCACCTTGGCAAAAAGCTCAAGCCCGGTCGCCGGGATATCGGCCAGCGGGCCATCGCCCAGCCAGTTCATGTTGCGCAAGAAGATCTTGTGGGTCTCCAGCGCCTCGCGCGGGCCGACCACGACGCGGGCCCGGTCGGCGTCGAGATGAACGACGTAGAGCGGCTCGCCCGAGGCGATGCCGATGCCGCGGCGCTGACCGACGGTGTAGCGCAAAATGCCCTCGTGGCGGCCAAGCACGCGCCCGTCTATATGGACGATGTCGCCCGGATTGGCGGCAGCCGGCTTCAGCTTGGCGATGATGTCGGAATACTTGCCCTGCGGCACGAAGCAGATGTCCTGGCTGTCCTGCTTGGCAGCAACCGTCAGGCCCATCTCCTCGGCGATAGCGCGAACCTCAGGCTTCGACAGGCCGCCGAGCGGAAAACGCAGATAGTCGATCTGCGCCTGGGTGGTGGCGAACAGGAAGTAGCTCTGGTCGCGGTCGGCGTCGACCGGCCGGTAAAGCGCGCGGTGGGCGCCATTGGCGCCGGAACGGATGTAGTGGCCGGTCGCTAGCGCGTCGGCACCGAGTTCCTTGGCGGTCGCGAGAAGGTCGGCGAATTTCACCGTCTGATTGCAGGAAACGCAAGGGATCGGCGTTTCGCCGGCGACATAGCTCTCGGCGAACGGGTCGATCACTGCCTTGCGGAAGCGTTCCTCGTAATCGAGGACGTAATGCGGGATACCGAGCGTCTCGGAGACGCGGCGGGCATCGTCGATGTCCTGGCCGGCGCAGCATGAGCCGGCCCGGTGCGTTGCCGCGCCGTGGTCGTAAAGCTGCAGCGTGACGCCGACGACGTCGTAGCCCTCGCGCTTCAGGAGACCGGCAACGACCGACGAATCGACACCGCCCGACATGGCGACGACGACACGGGTGTTTTCTGGGCGTCCGGGAAGATCGAGGCTATTCATGGTTCTTTCGTTCTGCGCGGCGCTTCAATGCCAATGGCGGGAATATAGGTCAAGCGTCCCGGCTGCGCCAGCTTTGCCGGGCCGGCTCATTTTTCCGGGCGGGTTCAACGCGCTTGCCGGCAGATGTCTCAAATGCCGATGAAAAGACTAACGCCGCGTTCATGATCCTTACCTAACCATTAGGGTCTGCTTAGGCAAATTTTAAAGCTGTGGCGGTAATGTGGTGGGGATTGGGTCTTTGAGTTTTTTGTAGAGAGTACGATGACCGATCTAATTAGACCGCGAGTCAAATATGTTATCGGGCCAGACGGCAGCCCACTTACCATCGCCGATCTGCCGCCGACAAACACACGTCGCTGGGTTATCCGGCGCAAGGCGGAAGTTGTGGCGGCGGTGCGTGGGGGGCTTTTGAGCCTCGAAGAGGCGTGCCAGCGCTACAAGCTCACCACCGAGGAATTCCTGTCCTGGCAAGCGTCGATCGACGAATACGGCCTTGCCGGGCTGCGCACCACGCGCATCCAGCAATACCGCCATTAGGCCGGTAAGGGCGCCGATCCGCGCCCTTACGTTTGCGAGGGGCGACGATCTGCAATTTCAGACCGTCAGCACCACCTTGCCGATCGGCCTGGTGGCGAGGAAGGCATGGGCGGCACCTGCCTGTTCGAGCGGAAACGCCTTTGCCACGTGGACGGCCAGCTTTTTCGCGTCGATCAATTTGCCGAGCTCCACCAGAGCGGCACGGTCGGGCACTACGGACATGCGCTCGACGCGGATGCCTCGCGTCCTGGCCTTTGCTTTGGTGACATCGCTGACATCGAGCAGCGATACCAGAACGCCGCCGGCCTTGAGCACTTCCAGCGATTGCTCCGCATGCTCGCCGCCGAACGGGTCCAGAACCAGATCGATGTCGCGGGCCTTCCCGGTGAAATCATCCCTTGTGTAGTCGATCACCTCGTCGGCGCCGAGCGAGCGGACGAAATCGAGCTTTTCCGGGCTGGCGGTTGCGACGACGTAAGCGCCGTGCGCCTTGGCGATCTGCACCGCCAGATGGCCGACGCCGCCGGCTCCGGCGTGGATCAGCACGCGCTTGCCAGGTTCGAGCCGGCCATGGCGGACAAGGCCTTGCCAGGCCGTCAGGCCGGCCAGCGGCAGCGCGGCGGCTTGCGCGTGATCTATGCCTTCAGGTTTCGGCGCAAGCTCATCAGCCGGGACAGCGGCGAGTTCGGCGTAAGCTGCCGCCTGTTTGGGAAAGCGCGTCATGCCGAAGACGGCATCGCCGACCTTGAGGCCGGAGACGCCGGAGCCCAGCGCCTCGACAATTCCCGAAACGTCCCAGCCAAGGACAAAAGGCGGCTCACCAAGCAGCGGATAGTGGCCGCCGCGCACTGCGCCGTCGACCGGATTGATGCCGGCCGCCTCGATGCGGACGAGCACTTCGCCAGCCTGGGGTGATGGCGCGGGGCGATCGGCAATGACGAGGACGTCGGGTCCGCCGAAGGAATTCTGGATAATGGCACGCATGGAGGCTCTCCTGCTGGTTTGATATGCCACTATCATTTGGATAGTTACATTCTATTGTCTAGTATGTACCTTTATGATATATACGCACCTCATGGATAGCGATGATTGTTTCCCTTCTGGTTATGACGCGTTCCGACGGACGTGCCCGTCGCACGCCGTGCTTGAGACGCTCGCCAGCAAATGGGTCTACCTGGTGATCTGTGCGTTGCGCCAGGGCCGGCTCCGCAATGGCGAATTGGCGCGCAAGCTCGAAGGCATCACGCCGAAAATGCTGACGCAGACGCTGCGTATCCTGGAACGCGACGGTCTGGTCCGGCGCGAGGTTTTCCCGGTCATTCCGCCGCGGGTCGAATATGAGCTGACCGAACTTGGCCAGAACCTGGCAGGACTGCTCAATCAGATCAGAGCCTGGTCGGAGCAGCATGTGCCCGACATCAAGAATGCGCGCGCGCGGGCGGCGGAACAGCAGGAAGATCTGGGTGCCTGAGGCGGGCACGGTTCGGTGCGCAGCAATGGCGCTCAAGCGCGGCGCGCGTTAAAGCCTTGTTTTCAGCCGATCATGGCGCTGCGGCCGCCGGCTTCCGTGTCACGCGCCTTGGTGTCGCGCGATTCCAGCATCTCGGCCTTGGAAAGCTCCGCTTCGGCTTCGCTAAGCAATGATTCGGCGACATTTCGCTGCTGGGCGAGGTCGCTTTGCGAATTTCTGAGGTTGTCGCGGCGCAGACGTGCCGCCTTGGCGAAGGTCGGATAGGCAAAATGATTGATGTCGGTGATGCCGGCCTTCTTCTCCTCGGCGGCGATCTGAAGTTCCAGCTCGACGGCCATGCGCTCGAATTCGGCGATCATCATGTCGAGCTGCAGCAGCTGCCGCCGCTTCTCGCTCACCTGAAATTGCTTCAGCCGAACGAGGTTTTCACGTGACTTCATGATTCGGTACTCCCGGAAACGCACACCTGCACATATCGTCCAATTCACCCGGCAAGGCCCAGGCTTGACCCGTTTCCACCGGCTTTCCCGGAACTATGGGAAACAAACTCCTAAAGTTTTTTGCCGGCGGTAACCATTCGTTTACGGGCATTGTTAATCATACGGCTCAGGACTTAAGGGCGGGTAAAAATTCTGCGTCTCGTCGCGAAACCCAGCCAACGAGTCTGAAGAGTCACTTAGTCTGGCTTGTTAATGTGTCGTATTAGCGGTTTGGGTCTGTGATTCGTTATTGGATTCAATAAGGTGTAGAAAGGGGTTAAAAAATCTGATACCGTCACGGACGGGGAATTAGGTTTTATTAACCATTCGATGGCAGCCTCTGCTCAGGCAATCACTGCTCCGGTCCTGGACGGGTCGTGAAATGGTCCGGCAGCAGAAAAGGGGAATGAAATGCGCGTTCTGCTGATAGAAGACGACAGTGCAACCGCACAAAGCATCGAGCTGATGCTGAAATCAGAAAGTTTCAATGTCTATACGACCGACCTTGGTGAAGAGGGCGTCGATCTAGGCAAGCTTTATGATTACGACATCATTCTCCTCGACCTCAATCTGCCCGACATGTCGGGCTACGAAGTGTTAAGAACACTTCGCCTTTCCAAGGTGAAGACGCCGATCCTCATCCTCTCCGGCATGGCCGGCATCGAGGACAAGGTGCGCGGCCTCGGCTTCGGCGCCGACGATTACATGACCAAGCCCTTCCACAAGGACGAACTGGTCGCCCGCATCCACGCCATCGTGCGGCGTTCCAAGGGCCATGCCCAGTCGGTCATCACCACCGGCGACCTGGTGGTGAATCTCGATGCCAAGACCGTTGAAGTCGGTGGCCAGCGCGTGCATCTGACCGGCAAGGAATATCAGATGCTGGAGCTGCTCTCGCTGCGCAAGGGCACCACGCTGACCAAGGAAATGTTCCTCAACCATCTCTATGGCGGCATGGATGAGCCGGAGCTGAAGATCATCGACGTCTTCATCTGCAAGCTCCGCAAGAAGCTCGACGCCGCGTCGGGCGGGCAGAATTACATAGAGACCGTCTGGGGCCGCGGCTATGTGCTGCGCGAGCCTGAAGATATCCGGGTCAGCGCCTGAACCAAGCGCATGATCCCAAAGTGGGCGCCGGTTTTTCGGAAAAGAACCTGGTAAAACAACGAGATAGAGCTCATCCGACTTTCATCGGAATGGAACAGGCTCTGATCAGGCGGCAATCTTCAAGGCGCGGAAGCACTCGAGCAGTTGCGGCCTGTTGAACGGCTTCAGTAGGTAGCCCTGGGCGCCGGCGCGCTTTGCCCGCATGATCGCCCCGACGTCGACCTCGACCAGCGAAATCAAAACTTGCGGCAATACCGGGCTTTCCATGGCGCGCACGCGGCGGATGAGATCCTGCGCCTGCATGTCCGGCAAGGCACCGTCGACGACGATGATATCAGGCATGTCGGCCGCGCACATCTCGATCGCCTCATGGCCGCTGGCGGCTTCGATCACCATCATGCCGGAACCGCCCAGGATACGCCTTGCAACCTTCCTGATGACGCTCGAATTGTCGACGAACATGCAGCGTTTCATTTCCGGACCCTCTTTGCCATGTGGCGAACCGGCAGCGTCGTGGCATCTGCCGGGGAACATAGGCCGATCTGGTAAAGAAGCCGAAAAGCCGTTAGGTAAAATTTTCCTGAAGGTGTTTTAAGCGAAATCTTCTTTCGCAATGCTTCACGCAATCAATCTGCAAGCCGGTCCCACAGATGTTAAGACGACGCCGCAAATATGATTTGGAGAAAATACTTTCCCGGCTCTTAGCAGAACTTCAGACTGCAGAAAGGACGATCTCGTCGGCGGTCGCATGGATCGAAATCGTCATGTTGGCTTCGCGGGCCAGGAGCAGCGTGTAATAGGGCTGCACCGAATGCGCGTCGATCGGCTCTTCCGGCCTGTGGCCGGAATGCAATTCCAGGAATTTGGGCGGCACGCGCAGCATCGGGCCGCTCGCCGCGAGCGCAAAGCGCGGCTCGGTCTCGAGGTTCTCCAGCGTGACCACCAGCCTGCCGCCGCGCGGAATGGCGGCGTTGGCGACGAGGATGAGGTTGAGCAGCAGCTTGACCTTGTTCTTGGGCAACAGTGCGCGGGTTCCGTTCCAGATCAGTTCCGGCTTCTCGTTCTTCAGGAAGGCGATGGCCACGGCCTCGGCGTCCCCGGTGTCGATCAGCATGCCGGCGGAACCGGCGGCGCCGAAGGCGATGCGGGCGAATTGCAGGCGGGCGGAGGCGTTTTTGGCGCTTTGGCGGATCAGCTTCATGGCGTCTTCGTCGGCGCCGCCTTCGTCGAGCAGCTCAAGTCCGTTGTTTATGGCGCCGACCGGCGAAATGATGTCGTGGCAGACCCGGCTGCACAGCAGCGCTGCCAGGTCGGGTGCGGAAAGGGTGAAAAGCTCGGCCATCGGCAAAAATCCCTGCAAATTTCACAACACAATGACCGGGCGATCATGATCACGCCTGTCCACACGAATCACGCTCTCTCCCAAGCATTCTGAATACACAGCGCCTGTGCGTGCAGCAACAAATCCAAAATCATGATTGTCGAAAATGGTGTGTTCACGCAGCAGGGTGCTGCGCGGGCGATGCGAAACAGCCTTCGAACCGCCATCTTCATGTGAGAGTTTAATGGTTGAAAAAGGATTACGGCATAGTTTGCCCCTAACAGTCATCCTTAACGGCCGCCAAAGAGCCGTACGGGTGCGAGGCGTCGGCGAAAGTGCTCCCTGACGGAGATTGGAAGCATGGTTTCCCGATTCTACGACCGGACTTTTTTCCGTGTCATCTCAATGACGATCGCCCTCATCGGCCTTGTCGCCTTTTCGGCATCGGCCGCGCGGGCCGACGAATACACCGCACAGGAGATCGTCGATTCCGGTCATAAATTCTTCGGCGCGACATCGGGCGGGCTCGCCACCGTCGTCGAGAAGATTTTCGCCACCTATGGCCTGCCGAACGGCTATCTGCTCGGCGAAGAGGGGTCCGGGGCGCTGATCGGTGGCCTGACCTATGGCGAAGGCACGCTCTACACCAAGAATGCCGGCGATCACAAAGTGTTCTGGCAAGGCCCGTCGCTCGGCTGGGATTTCGGCGGCGAGGGCTCGCGCGTCATGATGCTGGTCTACAATCTCGACGATGTGAGCAGCCTCTATAACCGTTTTGGCGGCGTCGCCGGCTCCGCCTATGTCGTCGCCGGCGTTGGCTTCAATGTGCTGAAGAACAACAATGTGCTGCTCGTACCGATTCGTACCGGCGTCGGCGCCCGTCTCGGCGTGAATCTCGGCTACCTCAAGCTCACCCAGCGCGCGACCTGGAATCCGTTCTGACCTGCATGATGGCGCCACTGCGATTGGACCTGTGATCCCACGGTCTGAGCTTTGCCGCGGCATACTCTTGCCGTGGCGCCGGATTTCCGTCATGCGAAGATGGCAAAGTCGACCTTTGGCGGTTGCCATGCACAACGGATAGTCATCTTGGTCCAGTCGATCCTGTTCTTTGTCCTCGGCTTTCTCTGCGCGGGCTTTCTGGCGCTGATGATTGCCCCGGCCGTGTGGCGGCGGGCGGTGGCGCTGACGCGCAAGCGCGTCGAGGGCTCGATGCCGTTGACGCTGGCCGAGATCCAGGCGGACAAGGATCGCATTCGCGCCGAGTTCGCCGTTTCGGTGCGCCGGCTTGAAATGACCGTCAAGTCATTGCGCGAGAAGGCCGCCGAGCAGCTGGTCGAGATCGGCCGCGACCGCGAAGCCCTGAAGGAATTGGCGGCCGAGCGGCAGGACAAGAACCGGGTCGTCGCCGACCTCACAACCAGAGGCGAGGAGCTTCGCAAGCGCGACGAGCAGCTGCAGCAGCTGTCGGAGCGGCTTGCGGAGACCGAGCGCGCGCTCGAAAAGCGCGGGCTCGAACTGCGAAAACTGGAGCACATGTATGACGACGCCAGTTTTTCGTCCAGCAGCCGGCAGATCGAGCTGGTGGCGCGCGAATCCGAGCTGCAGAAGCTGGCGAGCGACATTTCGCTGCTGCGCGGCCAGCGCAAGGAGGCGGACAGGCGCAGCCAGGAATTGGCAGCCGAAAGCAAGGCTTTGCGGGACGCGCTGAAGGCCGAGAAGAAAAGAACCGGCGACCTGGAAAAGAAGGTCGAACGCCTGCTCGCCACGCTGGCCGATCGCGAGGACAGGCTGGAGCGCCGCGAGAAGGAACTGGTGCGCCTTCGCGAAAAGCCGAAAGGCGCTGAAAGGGCGCCTGCGGTGGGCCTTGCCGGCGTGCCAGGCAGTCAGGTCAATGTGGCCGCCAACGGCGACATCGAAAAGGCAACCGCCAAGCTCGATGCCGAGCGCGAGCGGCTGGAGGCCAGGCTGACATCGCTGGCACGCGAGAACAGGAGGCTGAAGACAGATCTTGCTGCCGTCGAAACATCGAAATCACAGGCCGGAGACGATACCGGCAGCGCCAGCGCCGCATTGCGCGAAGAGATGAACGATCTGGCGGCGCAAGTCGTGGCCTTGACGGCAAAGCTCGACGGGCCGGATTCGCCGATCGCCCGGGCGCTTGCAGCGCCTGAGGATACGCGGCCGGGGAGCGGCGGACGCAGCCTTGCCGATCGCGTGCGGGCGCTGCAGAAGGCCGCTTCGACCGACTGAGATTCCGCAAGCGCGAGCGCGGGACGCCCCGGCTCTAAAGCGCGTCGCGTTCGATCGGCCTCATGCGACGCTTTAGGTTCTTGTTTTGATGCATGTCGTTACCGCAAAACCGCTGCACACTTTGCGCGACATGCATTAGGCTCCGGAAAAATGATGCAGCGCGATGGCTGACGCGGCGGCGACGTTCAGGCTGTCGAAGCCTTGCGCCATACCGATCCGCAGCGTCTGCAGGCGGGCAAGCAGGCTTTCCGGCAGGCCTTCGCCCTCGGTGCCGAGATAGAGCGCCAGCCGCTCGTTTCTCTTGGCATCGCGAATGTCGATCTGCCCGCGCGGCGACAAGGCGAATTGGCTGAAGCCTTGCCGGTCGAGCATTGCGATGCAGCTGGCGGCGTCGGCAAAGCAGGCGAAGGGAATTTTCAAGGCGGCGCCGACCGAGACGCGGATAGCCTTGCGGTACAGCGGATCGCAGCAGGTCGGATCGAGAAGCACGGCATCCGCGCCAAAGGCGGCGGCATTGCGGAAGATCGAACCCATATTGTCATGATTGGCGATGCCGACCAGCACCACGATCAGCGTGCGGGCGGGCAGTGCGCCAAGCAAGGCCTCAGCGGAGATGGCCGTACCTTTGCGGCCGATCGCCAATATGCCGCGATGCATGTGGAATCCGGCGATCCTGTCCATGATTTCGCCGGATGCGACATAGATCGGAAGCCCGGCAGGCGCCTTGCGCAGGACGTCATCGAGGCCGGCCAGCCGGTTTTCGAGTACCAGCACCGATTCTGCCTCGAAGCGCCGGGCGGCAAGCAGCGTGTCGAGCACCACCTTGCCTTCGGCGACGAAACGGCCTTGCCGGCCGGCAAGATCTCGCTCCCGGATGTCGAGATAGGCGGCGACGCGGGGATCCTGCGGGTCGTCTATGCGGATCGGATTCATGGCTTCCTCGGCGGACCATGGCGTCGGCCGCGAATCGGGATTCGGTTTCGGAAGGCATGATGCAGGATCCGAAGCTCAGACCGTATCTCAGCGTCCAAATGGATGCACGTCGTTCGAACGGTCAAGCCCAATCAGGTGGATGCCGGGCTCAGATTGGGCCTGCCTGCCTCTTAGCGACAGGGAAATCTTGATTCCCGCGGCACGGCTCGTCGGCCAAGCCGTTTCAATGCAGAATTTTCGATAGAGCGAAGGAACCGCATGGGGCCATGCCGCGTCATAGAAGCGGGCTCCTGCTGCGGTCCTGGGAGGACATCAATGATCAGGCTCCTCCTCGTCTTTGCCGCCACGCTTACCCTCGCATGCGGCGTGGCTCGCGCGGCCAAGCTCGATCCAGCCACCGTCAATCAGGCCCAATTCACTATCGGCGAACCGAAGGGTGTCGATCCGACGCTGCTGAAGGCGCAGATCCTTCTGGATCGCGCCCGTTTCTCGCCGGGCCTGATCGACGGTCGCCTTTCCCAGAACTTCGCCAAGGCCGTCGCCGCGTTTCAGGCGGCAAACGGACTTCCGCCCGATGGCAAGCTCAGTCCACAAACCTGGAGCAAACTCGTCGCAACCTCCGCCAAGCCGGTGCTGGTGACCTATGAGGTGATGCGCAAGGATGTGCGCGGACCTTTCACCAGGCGTATTCCGGCCCGCTTGGAGAGGATGGCCAGCTTGCGGCGGCTCGGCTATCGCAATGCGGTGGAGAGGTTGGCTGAGCGCTTCCACGTCAGCGAACAATTGCTGAGAATGCTCAATCCGGGCACCAGCCTCAGGAAACCAGGCAGGACCTTGGTGGTGCCGGATGTCGACAGGGGCGACCCTCCCGCCGGCGTTGACGCCATCGAGGTCGACAAGGGCGCTCGCCAGGTGCGTGTGCTCGACCGTGCCGGCAAATGGCTGGCGGTCTACCCCGCCTCGATTGGGAGCGAGGAGAAGCCGGCGCCAAGCGGCACGGCAGAGGTCAGGCGTGTGGTCCACAACCCTACCTACCACTACGATCCGGACTTCGCTTTCAAGGGGGTCAAAACCAAGCGGCCCTTCACCATCGCTGCCGGGCCGAACAATCCCGTAGGATCGGTCTGGATCGATCTCTCCATCGAAAGCTACGGCATTCACGGCACGCCCGAACCAGGCAAGATCGGCACGACCTTTTCGCATGGCTGCATCCGGTTGACCAATTGGGATGCCGAAGATCTTGCCTCCATGGTGCAGCCGGGCACGAAGGTCGAGTTCAAAGACGAGATGGCGCAGACCGCCGACGAGCGCGTTCAGTAGCAAGGTGGACTTGGCAGCAAAGCGGATTTGGCGGGGCGTTCTCCGCCCCGGCCGCTCAGGTCCCGGCGCGACGCAGCCGGTGAGCCATTTGCGACAGTTCACCTTCGCCGAAAATGCCGTCCAGCATATGCAGCAATTCGCGCACCGCCTCGGATTTGCAGGAATAATAGATCATTTGCCGATCGCGGCGGGTCTCGACGAGCTCGGAAGCCCTGAGCTTGGCCAGATGCTGTGACAGGGCGGATTGGCTGAGCGACACTTTCTCGGCTATGGCGCCGACCGACATTTCGCCCTCGGCCAGATAGCTCATGATCAACAAACGTTTTTCGTTGCCCATCAGCGTCAGAAACGCAGCCGCGGTTCCGGCGTTGGCGACTAGTTTGTTCGAGACCATAGATCCCCCATGCCTTCTTGCTCATCCGCCGCTATGGGGGCAATAGCGTCGGATTCCATAGACTTTCCCTATAGATGCACGCCAGCGATTCAGCGTCACTCGCAAAGGTAGAACATTTCGCTCAAATCTCAAGGCTTGCTTTCCATGCAAGCCGATTAACTCTGCGGCTGTGATCAATTTGCCGATCGGGCAGCTTTTGCCATGTCGACCAGGACAGGCCTGAGGTCGCGTGCCGCTCTCAGCGGCTCGGGGAAGAAAACCCGACAGACATTGTCGCCCGATACGAGATCCATCCCGTCGGCGTCGAACCCGGTGACGATCCAGCCGTCACTCTCGGCCCCGCCGAAGTGACTTGCGTAGAGGGCAATCGCATCGAGATGGTCGGCGTTCATGTGGTCGAGTGCCGATTGCTCGCCGGCGGCAAGCTCTTCGACGATCGCTCCCGTCGCGACCAGATCGGTGCGGTCGAGCAGATAGGCCTTGCCGAAGCCGCCGTTCAGGCTGGCGCGCTCCGGTTCGAGCCGGAAGATCGAGAAGTCGCCGAGCCCGGCATAGAGCTTCGCCTTGGGATTGCGGTTGAGGTAGCGCCGCTCGGCGCGGGCATGTTCGTTCGAGCCGCGTTCGAGCCGCACGGCGCGGCAGACGAGCGTCAATCGCGGATGCGCCAGCGGATCGCCCTTGCCGGGTTCGCCGACGAGCAACGAGCAGCGCGGGTCGGCAAGGATAGCGCCGGTATGGGCGGACAGCATCGACACCAGGATCAATGGCGTGCCGTCGATGTCGGTGGCGACGCCGACCCGGCTGGCCAGCGGCGAACCGGTTCCTGGTTCGAGCACCGCCAGCGCGCCGAAACGGGCGCTGCGGATCAGCGTCTTTGCCAGCCTGATCGCCTCGGCGTCGGTCGCGCGGATCACGTCTTTCCTGGGTTCGTCCAAGGCACCACCGTCGCTTTTATTTCGGCGCCATGCGGATGGCGCCATCGAGGCGAATGGTCTCGCCGTTGAGCATCTGGTTCTCGATGATGTGCAGGGCAAGTGCCGCGTATTCCGAAGGCTCGCCCAAACGGGAAGGGAAGGGTACTGCGGCGCCGAGCGAATCCTGCACCTCCTGCGGCATGCCGGCCATCATCGGCGTCCTGAAGATGCCGGGCGCGATGGTGCAGACGCGAATGCCGGAGCGGGCGAGATCGCGCGCCACCGGCAACGTCATGCCGACGACGCCGGCCTTGGACGCGGAATAGGCCGCCTGGCCGATCTGGCCGTCATAGGCCGCGACCGATGCGGTGTTGACGATGACGCCGCGCTCGCCGCCCAGCAGCGGTTCGAGCCTGGCGGTCCGGTCGGCGACCAGGCGGATCATGTTGAAGGTGCCGATCAGATTGACCTCGATCACCTTGCGGTACTGGTCGAGCGGATGCGGTCCGTCCTTGCCGATCGTCTTCATGCCGATAACGATGCCGGCGCAATTGACCAGGATGCGGACCTCGCCGAGGGTCTCTGCCACTTCCGCGACCGCGGTGGCACCGTTCTCCGCGTCGCTCACGTCGCATTGGACGGCGATGCCGCCGATGTCGGCCGCCACCTTGGCCGCACGCTCGATACCGAGATCGAGGACGGCAACCCTGGCGCCGCCGGCGGCAAGAGCGCGCGCCGTCGCCTCGCCAAGGCCGGAGCCGCCGCCGGTGACGATCGCAATCTGGCCGTTCGGGTTCATCTTGACGTCCTCCTCCGTGCCCAGACTATGCTGCCAAGCCACCGTGCAACAGCGCCGGCATGGTCACGCCATCGCGGCGATGTGCTCGGCTATCCTTCCCTGGTCGGCGTGGCAAACCTCGCCCACCAGCCTTGCCACCGCGCCCGGCAGGATCTCGTGCGCCAAAAGCCGGTCGGGATCGATCGGACGCGGCATCGAGATCTGCCCGCGCGCCAGCCTCTTGAAGCCGAGCGGGCCGTAATAGGGTTCGTCGCCGACCAGCATCACGGCCGGCGCGCCGGCCTTGGCAGCGGCTTCCAGCGCGATTGCCACCAGCTTGCGGCCGATACCGAGATTTTTGAAGGCCGGCTGCACGGCGAGCGGCCCGAGCATCAGCGCGCGGCCGGCACCGGCGGCGATACGCGTCATCCGTACCGAGGCGACGACGATTGCGCCATCGACGGCCACGAAGGACAACGCGCGTTCGTGCGGGCCACCTTGGCGGATCTTGTAGGCGGCAAGCACGAAACGGCCCGGCCCGAAGGCCTCGTCGTTGATAGCTTCGATTTCAGGATCATGCGCCGGAGTTTCCGGCAGGTATTTCACGTCGGCAAGGCTCATGGTCTTTGCGTTCCGGTATACGAGGAAAGGTTTGCTGCAAGCGGCAGCGTTCGCCAGTCAGCGCTTCGTCAAGCGCGGGCGCTCTTTCGTCGTCGGTCGAACCGGATCACGGCAAAGTCGAACATGCGGATTGTCCGCTAGCACCAATTTTCAGTCGCCGCAATCGGCCGGCGCAATCGACACGCACTCGACGACGCAGCCGTTGACGATCTGTTCAGCGCTGGCGATTTCGGCAGGTCCATTTCATGCCCTACATCAGGCAGGAACACGAAAGGACATTTCATGGGATTGCTAGTCGAAGGCCAATGGCAGGACCGTTGGTACGATACCGGGGAGAGCGGCGGCAAATTCGTGCGGGCGCAGTCACAGTGGCGCGACTGGGTGACCCGCGACGGCGCGCAGGTCGAAGGGCGAAAACGCGGCTTCAAGGCCGAGCCCGGCCGCTATCACCTCTATGTCTCGCTCGCCTGCCCGTGGGCGCATCGGACGCTGATCTTTCGCGTGCTCAAGAAACTCGAGGACGTGATTTCCATCTCGGTCGTCCATCATTTCATGGGCGCCGACGGCTGGACGTTCCTGGCCGAGGACGGCGCCACCGGCGACACGCTCTACGGCCTCGATTTCCTGCACCAGATCTACACCAGGGCCGATCCCGGCTATTCGGGCCGGGTCACCGTTCCCGTGCTGTGGGACAAACGCGAGCAAACCATCGTTTCGAACGAATCCTCCGAGATCATCCGCATGCTCAATTCGGCCTTCGACGAATGGGGAGACGCAAAGCTCGATTTTCATCCGCAACCGTTGCGCGGCGAGATCGATGCGGTCAATGCGCTGGTCTATCCCGCGGTCAACAATGGCGTTTACCGTGCCGGCTTCGCCACCACGCAGGCAGCCTACGAGGAGGCGTTCGGCGAATTGTTCTCGACGCTCGACATGCTGGAGGACCGCCTGTCAAAGCAGCGCTATCTCGTCGGCGGCCGCATCACCGAGGCGGACTGGCGGCTGTTCACGACACTGGTCCGCTTCGACCCGGTCTATGTCGGCCATTTCAAGTGCAATCTGCGCCGCATCGCCGACTATCCGAACCTGTCGAATTATCTGCGCGATCTCTACCAGGTGCCAGGCGTCGCAGGCACGGTGAATTTGCA
Source organism: Mesorhizobium sp. M0991 (assembly GCF_040318915.1). NCBI lineage: Bacteria > Pseudomonadati > Pseudomonadota > Alphaproteobacteria > Hyphomicrobiales > Phyllobacteriaceae > Mesorhizobium > Mesorhizobium sp. M0991. The sequence continues at coordinate 167,798 of NZ_JAMYNE010000011.1, read as the reverse complement.
CCACATCAAGGCGCATTATTACCGCAGCCACGAGACCATCAACCCGACGCGGATCGTGCCGGTCGGGCCAGAGCTCGACTATGGCGCGCCGCATGACCGGGCGCGATTCAGGAAGGCGGCGTGATCTACCAATAGGGTAGTGCCGGTTGACCCCCAAGAATCTCCGCGATGCGCCGCAAAGTTGCCGGCGTCGTGCCTTCCGGCAGACGATCGAGCGAAAAGAAGCCGGCCTCAGCGATCTCGCGGTCGGGCAGTTTGGGTGCTGTCTGGTTGAACTCCTCGACCAGATAGAGACCGACATGATCGCGCCGGCTGGCGCGGCGGTTGAAATGCAGGGATTTCAGCACCGGCGGTCCAGTCAGCGCGATGTTGCCTTCCTCGAAGACTTCGCGTGTCAGCGCTTCGATCATCGTCTCGCCCAACTCGACGCCACCGCCGGGCAGGTGCCAGCCAGGAACATAGGTGTGGCGGATGAGGAAGACGGAATTGGAGGGGCGGTCGTGAATCAGGCCGCGCACGCCGAGCGTCATCGGCCGCCGCAGCACGAAATACAGGTGGAACAGCCTTGCCCTGAGGCCCGGCCATCCGGTCTGGCGCAGGACTTGCTCCGGATCCGGCGCCGTCATCGTCCGCGAAACCGTGAGTGGAAAGCCGCGCGCGCCTCGCCTATGAAGAAAAGATGTTCAGGCTCGCGCATATTTCCGATGTCCATCTGGGGCCGCTTCCCGATGTAACCTATCGCGATCTCGCCTCCAAGCGCGTGGTCGGCTACGTCAACTGGCAGCGCAACCGCCGCCGCCACATGCACGACGCGGTCATCGATACGATCGTCGCCGACATGAAGGCCAGCGGGCCGGACCATCTCGCCATCACCGGCGACCTGGTCAATCTGGCGCTCGACGGTGAGCTCGAGATGGCCAAGCACTGGCTGGAGACGTTGGGCTCGCCCAACGACGTGTCGGTGGTGCCGGGAAACCATGATGCCTATGTGCCGGGTGCCTTCGACAAGACCTGCCGGTCCTGGGCGGCATGGATGACCGGCGACGGCGTCAATACGCCGGTCGACCGCAACACCTTTCCGTATCTGCGGGTACGCGGCGATGTTGCGCTGATCGGCGTCTCGACGGCGCGCGCCACGGCTCCCTTCATGGCCAACGGCTTCTTTCTGGAAGGCCAGGCGGAACAGCTGCGCGACATGCTCGACGCCACAGGCAAGCGCGGCCTGTTCCGGGTGATCATGATCCACCACCCGCCGGTGCGCGGCGCCGTTTCGCAGAACAAGCGGCTGTTCGGCATCTCCCGCTTCCATAAGGTTCTCCACCGGCACGGCGCCGAGCTTGTGCTGCACGGCCATTCGCATGTGCCGTCGCTCTTCTTCATCGGCGCCCGCAAGACCAAAATCCCGGTGGTCGGGGTCGCCGCCGCCGGGCAGGCCCCCGGCAGTTCGCATGCGCCGGCGCAATACAATCTGCTCGACATCGACGGTGAAAAGGACAATTGGCGGATCAAACTGACGCGCCGCGGCCTGACCGGGCCGGCGTTGCCGCCCAGCGACCTGCAGACAATGGAGCTTGGCGTCGAAGCCGACGCGTCGATGGCTAGAGCAATTCCAGGAAATGTGTAAAACGGATTTCCGTCCGGAATTGCGTCAAAACAAAGAGATAGAGCGGTTCAGCGTTTCCGTGAAACGATGAACCGCTCTAGAAGCTGATTTTCATCGCGACGATGCGGTCCCAGAACAGCACGAGCGAAATCGCCAGGCCGACCAGGGCGCCGGCGGCGATCAGGCCAAGGCCCGAGAAGAACGCCGACCAGCCATTGCTGCGCGCAGCGATCTGCAGCGGCGGCTCGGCCTCCGCCACCAGGGCGCGTTTCAGGCCGGCGACGGCCTGCTCGATGCCGCCTTCCATCATTCTCTGGCGTTCGACGACGCGCTCGGCGACATAGCGTGTCACCTGGTCGGCAACGACCTTCATGTCGGTCGACTCAGCGAGCACGACGCGGCCGATGCGCGTGTCCTTGAGAAAGCGGTAGGTGCGGCGGTCGCGTCCCATGGCGACATGGCTGACTGCGTCGATCCACAGCCGTGGCTGCAGGCCGGACGAGACGGCGAAGTCGAAACTGTCCATGTCGGTGGGCACGTCGCCAAAAACCGGCGCGAGTTCGGCGGCAAGCAGATCGAGCCGCATGCGATGCGCTTCGCGCATGTCGACGACGACGTCGTCGCGGTCGGCGAAGGCGTTCTTGACGTCGCGAATGGCATCGGACAGTTTTCGCGACTGATCGATCTGGGTGATGTTCTCGCCTGCGTCCTTCATCGGCGTGGCCTCGCGGGGTTTGGTTAACACCGAATTAACACAGCCGCCGGCAAAATGCACTTGCGAGATCGATGGCCGGGCAAGGGTTCGCTGGAGGAGCACCAGCGGCGCCGCCGTGCCTGCGCGAGACCCGATCAGCTCGCCGCCGCGGCTAATCCCGGGCGAAGCCGCCTGCTGCGGCGCCGCATATTGCGACGGACAGCCTCGACGATCAGGCCGGGCGCTTCCTCGACCAGCATATGGCCGGCTTCCAGCACGTGGTGCAGGTGAAAATGCTTCGGCACGCCGTCCGCCTGGCTGACGGGCAGCATCGCGTCGTCGGTTCCCCAAACAACCATCACCGGCATGTTCAGCGTTTCAAGCCGCTCGCTCGGGATGACACCTTGCCGATCATCCCTGGTCATTGCGGCTGCGAGCTCGACAAGTGTCCGCAATTGGCCGGGACGCTGCCGCATCCCGTTGAGGAGATCGATCCTATGCAGCGGCGGCCGGCTTTGCGGTCCCGACATGGCGGCTAGACAGGCGCGAATTTCGTCGGTGCCGGCAGCCGCGGCGTAGCGGCGCAGCAGCGGGCCATTGATCTCAGGACCAAGACCGCCCGGTGCCAGCAGCGTCAGCGACGCCATTCTTTCGGGCTCGCTCAATGCCATCAGGGCGGCTACGGCGCCGCCCATCGAATGGCCGACGAGATGGGCCCGCTTTATTCCGCGAGCGGAAAGATCCGCAAGGACGGCACTGGCTGCGACCCTGGCCGGACCGCCGCGCGGAAAATCGAGCGACAGCCCATGCCCCGGCAAATCATAGGCCAACGTCCGCGCGCCGAGTGCCAGGGACGCGGCCACGTCGCGCCAGTCGTCGTGACAGCCACCGAAGCCATGCAGGAAGGCAATCGTTGTCGGGCCGGTGCCCCGTTCGGCAGCGTAAAGAGATGGGGTCATGCAAACTTTATGGATTGGTGCCGGGATCAGTCAGGATGCCGGGGGCGGTCTATGCGAGGATCAGTCTTTGCGGGAGGTCAGACTTGTGCGGAGATCAGTCTTATGCGGGATCAGACCTATGTGGGGATCAGATTGGCCGGTTCAAACTGTGTCTGAATTGCGCTTTGGCCGTGCGGATGGCCAGTAAAATTTTTGCGATCACCTGACGTCGCGCACGCGCCGGGAGACGTCAGCTGGCGCCGCCAAGCCCGGCGGCGCGCAGGGCCTCCACCAGCCGGTTGGTCAGATCGGCGGGATATCTTCGCTCCACGAAGGTTGCGCGCGGATCGGCTACGAATTTCGGGAATTTGGCGGTCAGTTCCTGCAGCAGCCTGCTCGCCAGCTTCTCGCGGCCGGCAGCCTTGGCGCCGATCAGCCGCGCCGCCAGATAATGCGATTTCATTTCCGTCGTTCGCAAGCCGTCGCTGGCAAGCGTGGCCTTGTTCATGTCGCCGATCATGAACTCTCCGGCGAAGAGCCCGTAATCCCACCATGTCGGATGGGCGCTGGCGATGTCCACGGCGTGAGCAAGGATCGGGGTGCCCTCGCTGTACCTGCTGGCGAAAACCAGCCCGTAGCCATAGGCTGCGGCCATTGCGAGATCGTAGGGATTGAGCTCATAGGCCTTGCGCATCCAGCGGATCGATTCCGCGGAATCGCCCATGCGCGAATTGAGATAACCAAGGGCGCGGTGCGCGTAGGGGCTGGTCGGGCCCATCTGGATGGCGCGATGGGCAAACGTCATCGCTTTGTCGATCGTCGCGTCGGCGGGGTAGGGATAGTGGTCGGTGACCGCTTCGAGATGCAAGGACGCGAGTTCCGAATAGACGAGCGACGACTTGGCCTCCCGGTTGGCAAGATCTTCGAGGCAGCGGTAGGCGGCTTCGTGCGTCTGGGCGTTCTGGTCGAGATAATATTTGCCGTTGAGCACCAGACACGCCGTCAGCCCGGTCTGGATGCCGCTCTGCTCGATGTAGTTGTAGATCGTGCCCGAGGCGGGAAGAGCCGAGCTCAAAATGCCGGAGATTTGGTCCTCGATGGCGATGTTCGCGCTGTCGCCGGCGGTCAGGTTGCGTGACAGCAGCACGCGGCCGGTCGCCACGCTCTGCAGCTCGAGCATAATGTCGCCGCTGCGCGGCCCGGGCAGGACATCGAACACGAAGCTGGCGGCGTCGGTAAGTGGATCGGGCGGGCTGTCGGCATCACGGCCGATGAAATTGATGGTATCGAAGCCGCTAAGGCCGGCGCGCAGCGATGCGGCGACACGGCGAGCCACGTCGCTGTCGGCCTTGATGGCGATGTAGACCTGGGGGAGGGTTTCAACCGGAGGCGCTGCTATGCTGCCGGTCGCCACCGCGGTCTCGACCGCCGTGTCGCCGCCGGTCAGCAATACCACGCTGCCCTGGCGAAGGATCAGCACACCCAGCATCAGGATGACCAGCGCGATCGCCAGCCAGAAGAACTGCAAATGGCGCTGCAGCGAAGGTGCAGCAGGGGCCACGGCTGGAACGCTCAGCAATGCAGCCGGATGTGCCCGGTTGCGGGTATCCTGTGGCGATCCGGGCGGGGCGGTCGCCGCCGCCTCCTCTGTCGCCGGCTGCGGCTTGCCCTCTGCCTCGGCCTCCGCCGGCAAGCGAATGGCGTTGAGTTCGTAGGATGGAACATAGCCTCCGCGCGGAATAGCGATGCGGACCGGTTCGGCAACGCCCTCGTTGGCGAAATACTGCTGTAGCAGGTCGCGCAGCCTGCCGGCCTGCACCCGCACCACCGCATCGGTCGACGGGTCGAAATCGCCGTCCTTGCCGAAGACGTCCATCGCTATGGAGAAGCCCTTGAGCCTATCGGCTTCGCCTGCCTGCTCGCGCTCGACCAGGTAGCGGAGCAGCTTGCGCGCGCGCTCGGATCGTCCGAACGTTTCGCTGGCAAGCAATCGCTCCAACGTTTCGCGCACTGCGGGGGCGGCAGGCGTGGTATGCTGCAAGTGTCGATCCCTTCGAATTCGGCACAGGTTGAGGTACGATCATATAGCGCTGGCGCCGCCATACAAGCATCTGCTTATGGTGCGATAGCGTACCCACCGGATAAATATCCGGTGGGCTGATGGCGCGAGCCTGGCAGTCCCGGCTAGCCGTCCTTTCGGCCGACGATGCGGTTGGCGGCCGAAACGACGGCTTCGAGCGAGGCGGCGACGATGTTGGTGTTGATGCCGGCGCCGAACAGCTTGCCGCCCGGATGTTCCATCTCGACATAGGAAATGGCCGAGGCATTCGAGCCGCGCTGCATGGAATGCTCGGAATAATCGAGCACCGACATCGGCACCCCGACATGGCGCGACAGCGCATCGACGAAGCCGTCGATCGGGCCGGTGCCGGTGCCTGATATGGTCACCTCCTTGCCTCTGTCGAGGATCACCGCTTCCACCACGCGCCGGCCCTTGACCCAGGTGTCGGGGTAGGTGTGGTGGTCGAGGAATTTCAGCCGCGCGCCGAGCTGGTCGACATAGGTGTCGAGAAAGCGCTCGTAGATGCGCTTGGCCGGCACCTCCTTGCCTTCAGCGTCGGTGATCGCCTGGATGGCCTGGCTGAACTCGATCTGCAGGTTGCGCGGCAGGTTGAGGCCGTAATCCGCATGCAGCACATAGGCGATGCCGCCCTTGCCGGACTGCGAGTTGATGCGGATGATGGCTTCATAGCTGCGGCCGACATCGGCCGGGTCGATCGGCAGATAGGGCACCTCCCAATGCGGCGTGTTGGCCTTGCGCAGCGCCTTCATACCCTTGTTGATGGCGTCCTGGTGCGAGCCGGAAAAGGCGGTGTAGACGAGCTCGCCGACATAGGGATGGCGCTCGGGGATCTTCAGCTGGTTGGAGTATTCGTAGACGTCCTTCATGCGGTTGATGTCGGAGCAGTCGAGCCCGGGATCGACGCCTTGCGTGTACATGTTGAGCGCCAGCGTGACGATGTCGACATTGCCGGTGCGCTCGCCATTGCCGAACAGCGTGCCTTCGACGCGGTCGGCGCCCGCCATCAGGCCGAGCTCGGTGGTGGCGATGCCGGTGCCGCGGTCATTGTGCGGATGCAGCGAGATCAACAGGTTCTCGCGATTGTCGAGGTTGCGGCACATCCACTCGATGCGGTCGGCATAGATGTTGGGCGTCGACATCTCGACCGTGGAGGGCAGGTTGATGATCAGCTTGTTTTCCGCCGTCGGCTTGACGATCTCGGTGACGGCGTTGCAGATCTCCAGCGCCACTTCGAGCTCGGTGCCGGTAAAGCTCTCCGGCGAATATTCGAAACGATAGCCGCCGCCGGCCTTGGCCGCCATGTCGGTGATCATCTTGGCCGCATCGGTGGCGATGCGCTTGATCCCGGCGACGTCCTTCTCGAAGACGACGCGGCGCTGCAGCTCGCTGGTCGAGTTGTAGAAATGGACGATCGGGTTGGTGGCGCCCTTCAGCGCCTCGAAAGTGCGGGTGATCAGTTCCGGCCGGCACTGCACCAGCACCTGCAGCGAGACGTCGGCGGGCACGTTGCCTTGTTCGATGCACCAGCGGGCGAAATCGAAATCGGTCTGCGAGGCTGACGGAAAGCCGATCTCGATCTCCTTGAAGCCCATGTCGAGGAGCAGGGCGAACATGCGCGCCTTGCGTTCCTGGCCCATCGGATCGATCAGCGCCTGGTTGCCGTCGCGCAGGTCGACCGAGCACCAGATCGGCGCCTTGTCGATCACTTTCGAAGGCCAGGTGCGATCGGCAAGGCCGACGGTCGGATAGGGCTGGTATTTGCGGGCGGCGTCCGGCATGCCCTTCGCGGGCTTGGCGGTTTCCTCTACATTCAGACGGATATCTTCTCGTGCGTTCATCGTCGTTTCTCCCGGCGGCTCGCGGATCCAGCTTCAGGCGGATTGGTGGCGAGCGGCGCCTTTACCAGAATTTCGTTCGCTTGATGTGACTTGCCAATTTGTGACTGGCCAAGGAGCGTGCGCGTGAGCGGCGAATTCGACCGCCGGGCGCTCCTTCAGCGAACCCGGCGATCGCCGATAAGGCCGAGAAGCAGCAGGGCGGAGGCGAGCGCGCGGACGGTCTGGCCGGCAATGCCGGTCGGACGGGACGCAAAAGAGGTGGCGCGCGGGCTCATGGCGGTTTTCATACAGGAGCGGGCAAAGCGAGGCAAGTGGGAGCCTCGCTGTCGCAGAAGCTGCGGATCCAGCCTCAAGACCTGGGTTCCTCGCCCCCGCGAAGCGGGGGAGAGGTGGCCGCAAAGCGGCCGGAGAGGGGGCCTTCATAGGCGCAGTTCCCTCTCCGTCTCGGCTTCGCCGAGCCACCTCTCCCCACTTTCGTGGGGCGAGGAACCCAGGCTGCAATGAAGGCGCGGCGCTGACAGGAAGCGATTTTTCCTGATTATAGCAACTTTGTTCTTGCTTTGTGCCGGCAGCTATGCTACTAATTTGGGTATGGTGCTGATTGGCACCGAGGACCCGCCGTCGAGGCGGGTTTTTTATTTCACGGTTTTGGCGTCACCTTTCGCGGACCCAACCGCTCACCTGATCCAGTTGCTCTTCCCCGAGCCCGGCAAATGCGCCAGAGTCGATTGTCGGCGGGGGTGCGATGGCTCGCCGCCGGGAGGAATCGTCCATGAACTTCGTGTTCTTCTCGCCGCATTTTCCAGCCAACGGCGCCGATTTCTGCGACCGGCTGAAGAAGGCCGGCGCCACCGTGCTCGGCATTGGCGATGCGCCGTTCGATGCGCTGGACGGCAAATTGAAGGCAGCCCTTTCGGAATATTACCGCATCGAGGACATGGAGGAGTACGAGCCGGTGTTCCGGTCGATCGGCCATTTCATCCACAAATGGGGCCGCGTCGACAGGTTCGAATCGCTCAACGAGCATTGGCTGGAGCTGGAAGCCAATATCCGCACCGACTTCAACATCTTCGGCACCAAGCTCGACTTCGTGAAGAATTTGAAACGCAAGAGCCGCATGCGGGCATTCTTCCGCAAGAGCGGCGTCGAAACCATCCCGCAACGCAAATGCTCCGACCGCGCCGGCGCCATGACTTTCATCCGCCGCGTCGGCTATCCCGTGGTGGTGAAGCCGGATTCCGGCTCCGGCGCCTCGAACACCTTCAAAATCTCCAACGCCGGCGAACTCGACCGGTTCTTCAGGGACAAGCCGGAAGGCGTCAGCTTCGTCATGGAGCAGTTCATCGAAGGGCTGGTGGTGACCTATGACGGGCTGGTCAACCGCGACGGCGAGGTGGTGCTGGCCGCCAGCCACCGCTATGACCAGAGCGTCATGGAGGTGGTCAACCGCGACCGCCATATGAGCTATGTCTGTTTTCCCGAGATCAGCCCGGCGGTCGAGGAGGCCGGCAGGAAAATCCTCAAGGCGTTCGACGTGCGCGAGCGCTTCTTCCACATCGAGCTGTTCGAAACCAGGGACGACCGGGTCATCGCGCTGGAGGTCAACATGCGGCCGCCCGGCGCCTGGATGACCGATGCCATCAATTACACCTTCGATATCGATGTCTATGCCGCCTGGGCCGACATGGTGGTCAAGGACACCGCCGGGGGCCCTTACAGGGGCAAGTATTTCACCGCCTATGCCAGCCGCAAGCGGCACCTCAACTATGTGCACAGCCATGCCGACGTGCTAGCCGCCCATGGCGACATGATCGTCCATCATCACGCCATCGAGGAGGTTTTCAGCCGCGCCATGGGAAACTACGCCTATCAGCTGCGCTCCACGGACCCGAAGGCGCTGCGCCGGGCGGTCGACTACATCCATGCGGAAAAGGCGTGAGGCGATGGACGTTTCCTACCACAAGGGTTTTGGCCGCAACCTCGGCCGCGACATGGAGTACAAGCGCTACGGCCATGCCGGCCGACCCGTGGTTGTGTTCCCGACTTCGCAAGGGCGGTTCTACCAGTTCGAGGATTCCGGCGCCGTCTCGGCTCTCGCCGAGTTCGTCGACACCGGTCGCATCCAGTTGTTCACGCTGGACGGCATCGATGCGGAATCCTTCTTCGACCGTCATGCCGCGCCGGCCCATCGCATCGCCCGGCATGAAGCGTATTTCCGCTATGTGCGCGAGGAGGCGCTGCCGGAACTCCTGTCTGTCGCAGCCGAGGCCAATGGCGGGCGTACGCTGAAGCCGCTGTTTTGCGGCTGCTCGATGGGCGGCTATCATTCGTCGAATTTCGTCTTCCGCTTTCCGGAACTGGCCAGCGGCGTCATCGCGCTGTCGGGGGTCTATTCGACCCACGATTTCTTCGGCAGCGCGCTCGACGGACAGATTTTCTTCAACTCGCCGCTCGACTACCTGCCGGGTATCGTCGATCCGGGGCTGCTTGTCAGGCTGAAGGCGCTGCGGCTGATCTTCTGCTGCGGGCAGGGTGCCTGGGAGGAACGGATGCTGGCCGATACGCAGGCGCTGGAACAGATCCTGCGCGACAAGTCGATTCCGGCCTGGGTCGACTACTGGGGCGGCGATGTCGCCCATGACTGGCCGTGGTGGCACAAGCAACTGGTCTATTTCTTCGCCCGCTGGCTGGACGACGATCTGATGCACCGGCTGGATTAGGCCACCTGGAGGAAGGAAATGACCACGCCCGATGCCATCCGCCGCTTTGTCGAAGCTACCAATGCCGGCGACACCAAAGCTTTCCTCGAGACGTTCACGGCCGATGCCTTTCTGAGCGACTGGGGCAGGTCGTTCCAGGGCCGCGACCAGATTGCGCGCTGGAACCAGTCGGACAATATCGGCGTGCAGTCCAGGCTCCGCATCCTCGGCATCGCAGCGGAGGACGGCACCTGGCGCGTTCGCATCGCGGTCGAAGGCAACGGTTTCAACGGCGAGGGCGATATGGTCTTCACGCTGGACGGCGAGCGTATATCGAGCCTGGTGATCAGCTGACGCGCTGCCCGGCTGGTCTTTACTCCCGCAGGCTTCTCGCCACCAGCCGCGCCACGCTTGGGCCGACCAGAAGCACGATCAGGAAGCGTGCCGATTGCAGCGCCATGACGAAGGATATGTCGACATGCTGCGCGGCGGCGGCGATGATGGCGACGCTGTCCATGCCGCCGGGGCTGGTTGCCAGATAGGCGGTCAGCGGATCGATGCCGAGCAGGCGGCTGATCAGGAAGGCGAGGCCGCCGCAAAAGACGATCAGGGCAATGATCGAGCCGACAATCTGCGGCAGCGCGCGGGCCGCGTGGCGCAAAATGGCCCTGGTGAAATTCAGGCCGATGCTCCAGCCGATCATCGTATAGCTCAAGGCGAGCAGCCAGGGTGGCAACTGCATGGTCACGCCGAGCCCGAGATGCATCACGGTGCCGAAAATGAAGGTGCCGAGGAAAAACGGCGACGGCAGCCGGAAAAGCTTTCCGGTGAGGCCGCCGACCAGCGCCACGCCGAACGTTGCGGCCAAGCCCTGCGGGTCGACCGGTGGGAACCAGACGATGGCTGGCACCTCGATGCCTGAGGTGTCGACCCAAAGCTTGGCCACCAAGGCTGCCGTCATCGAGACGCAGATGACGCGCAGATATAGCATGAAGGCGACGAGGCGCTGGTCGGCGCCGAAGGCACCGGCCATCAGCACCATGGCGGTGGCGGCGCCCGGCGACGAGCCCCAGACCGCGGTGGTGCCGGGCAGGATGCGCCAGCGGCTGATTAGCCAGCCGAGCAGGCTGGATGCCGCGACCGTGGCCATCACGACGCCGAGGAACAGCGGCCATTCCTTGTAGAAGACGGGAAAGATATCGGCCGAGATCGAACTGGCGACCAGGCAGCCGACGACCGCCTGGGCGGAGCCGAACAGAACCCGCGGCACGCGCACCGTGGCGCCGTTGGTGCCGGCAGCGATGGCCGCCAGCATCGGTCCGATCAAGAGCGCGGCGGGCAGGGCGGCGAGTTCCAGCGCGCCGGCAAACAGCACCGAGACCACCACCAGGACCGGCCACTGCCAAGCCTTGTGGATCCGCGCCAGATGCTCGATGGCCGGCGGGTTCGGGGAAGAATCCATAGATCGGCTCTTAGACCGGTGGCGGAAAAATGCGAACCCTTTTTGCGGGGGAAACGGTCGTGGGTGGTAATGGCACAACCATCCGTAGCGATCCTTCGCGCCCCCCTCTGGCCTGCCGGCCATCTCCCCCTCTAGTGGGGAGATTGGCAGCTTCGCCGACAGCGCTCTTCTTTGGAGGTTGGCGAAGGCCGAAGTGACATTCAATCTCCCCACTAGAGGGGGAGATGGCCGGCAGGCCAGAGGGGGGCGCTGTCCCGCCGGCCTCTCCCTCTATCCCGCCTTCACCGCCGGTAACCCGAAGCCGCCAACAGGATGCGTTTCCACCTGGAACTCGAAGCCGGCGATGATCGGCCGTGCCTTGGCGATTGCCGCCTGGACTTCGGGCAGCTGCAGCGAAGCCTTGTGGCTTTCGGCGTCGGTCCACACCTCGGTCACCCAGATCGCGTCGGCATCGGCCGGGTCGGTGGCGATGATGTAGTTCAGGCAGCCGGGCATGGCGCTGGTGCTGGCGAGCAGGATATCCATCATTGCGTCACGCTGGCCGCGCATTGCCCGCATCTTGCCGATCAGTCCGTACATTCGCTTTGCTCCGTTGAGATGACGCAACCAGGAGTATGCAGTTCGCCGTCTACGGCATCAACTGCCCGCCATTGACCTCGATCACCTGGCCGATGATGTAGCCGCTCAACAGATCGGAGGAGAGGAACAGATAGGCGCCGACGCAGTCCTCGGCGGTGCCGGCGCGGCCCTGCGGGATGGTGGCGATCATGCCTTTCATCTGGTCGTCGGTCGAGTAGCGCTCGTGGAAAGGTGTCGCGATCGTGCCGGGCGCCACCGCGTTGACGCGGATGTTGAAACCGATCAGCTCCTTGGCCATGCCGCGCGTGACGTTGGAGACGAAGGCCTTGGCCGAGCCGTAAAGGCCGGCGCCGCCGCCGGCGCCGTTGCGCGCGGCGATCGAGGAGGTGTTGACGATGAAGCCACCCTGCCGCTTCAGCCATGGGATCGCCTTGCGCGAAGCTGTCAGCACGGAACGCGCGTTGAGGTCCATCACCGCGTCGTAATGCGCCTCGGTCTGCTCGGCATAGGACACGCGGCCGAGCATGCCGCCGGCATTGTTGACGAGGCCGTCGAGCCGGCCGAAATGTTGCGCACTGTCCTCGACGACGCGCTCGACATCGGCAGGGATCGAGAAATCGCCCTGGGTGAGGAACACGTCGCCGCCGCCGTTGCGAATGGTCGCGGCCAGGTTTTCGGCTGCCGCACGGCTCGAATTGTAGTGCAGCGCGACGCGGCATTTCTGCCCGGCGTAGGCAAGTGCAAGCGCCGCGCCGATGCCGGTCGAGGCGCCTGTGACCAGGACCGCCTTTCCGGCAAGGTCGGGGATGACCAGAGAGGGGCTGACAAGGGTGGTGGTGGCTGGCACGTCTATTCCTCCGGGGACTCTGCCTGCTCTTCGTAGGCCCTCGCAGTCCTCGCGTTCAAGTCCGTAAAAGCCTATGGCCTGAGATAGGCGTAGCCTTGGCGTTGCAATTCGGCGAGCTTGACGACGCCACCCCGGTCGGCTGCATGGAAGCCGTCGAGCAGGTCGGCCAAGCCGATATCCATGCCGTGCATGGTATTGGCGCAAGCGTGCGGGCTGAGCCCATCCTGGACAAGGCCGGCGAACCGCCCGGAAATGGCGGCCGATATGCCCTTCGACTTGAAGGCGGCAAGTGCTGGGCCGTGCACGACAAGCGCGATGTCGACTTTGCCGTCGGTGCCTTCGAAGTGGTTCTTGATGTTGCCGAGCACGAAATTGACCTTGTCGAGGTCGCTGAGGTGATAGGCGACCTTTTGCCTTTCTTCTTCGGAAGCCGCCGGCTTGACTTCATTAGCTGCTGCCTTGATCGGGCGCAGCCCGAAAAGCCCGGCGGCCCCGGCAAGACCGACGCGGAAAATATCGCGGCGTCGCATGGCTTCATCTCCCATTTAGCCGGCCCGCGCAAATTGCGTGGCCTCGGCCTCGATCCTAGCATAAATTGACGCCACGTCTTGTCGGGGCAATGGAGGGGTAGCATGACGTCGAGGACCATAATGGGGACCTTTGTGGGTGCCGGGCTCGGGGTTGCCTTGCTTGCCGCCGTCGCCGGCGCTGCTTTCGCCGATGACACGCTCAAACTCACCGAGCTCAGCCCCGACGGCAAGGACGCCTGCTTCGGCCGCGTCTACGACGCCGCGCATCTCAAGTCGCATCCGCACCAGAAGGTGACGCGCATCTTCTTCTATTACGGCCGCGATCCGGTCAGCCGGCCAAACGAGGAGCCGAGCGCCGGCATCGATTCCTCCTACAATGGCTTCATGGCGACGACGGTGCGCGGCGCCGAGGCGCCGGAATGGCTCGGCGGCTGGTGCAGTCATGAGTCGGAGGACGGCAAGACCGGCCCGATCCGTTGCGGCATGGACTGCGATCGCACCATGGCGTCGCTGAAGGTCGACGACAAAGGCCGGCTGATCGTCTCGGACGTGCAGCCCGACCTCTATCTCGACGCCGGATCGGAAGACGAGCTCGGCAAGGCGGAGTACGAAAGGCAGGCGCTGGGCAAGGACGACAACGGCTTCAGGCTCGACCCGATGCCGGCCGCGACCTGCAAGGCGGAGTTCGCGCGCATCGACCCGATCGACCCGGCCCTTGGCCCGCCATTGCGTGAGCGACTGAAGCTGGACCAGGCCTTCTGCTACGGACGCGACTACGATGCGGCGCATCTCGGCTTGCATCCAGACCAGCTGACCCAGTCGATCAGGGTGTTCCGCGGACCGGTCGAGCTGGCGTCTTTCGCCAAGGAGGGCGATCCGGCCAATTGGCCAAGCGGCGCCGATATCGCCGTTTCGGTTAGCACGCGGCAGAAATCGGCCAAGGTCACGCAGGTCTATAACTGCCAGGGCGAGGGCGACCAATGGCGCTGCGCGGCGAGCGCGAAGACGGGTGCTGCCACCTGCGACATCGCGCAAAAGGAGGTCTTCCTTCGCCGCGGCGCCAACGGCACGATGATGCTGGCCAACCCGAACAGCGGCCTGCCGATCGTCGATCTGTGCTCGAAGGCGGCGGAAGGCGACACCGGCTCCGACGACAAGGTCTACCGGCTGGAGCCGATGCCGCAGGCGGCCTGCGGGCCGTGATCAGGGTTCGGGACCCCAGGTTCGAAATTGGCCGAATGTGACGAGGAGGTGGATGCCATGCGCAAGACAAGGGTGTTTTGGTCCGGCCGCTCGCAGGCGGTGCGCTTGCCAAAGGAGTACCGTTTCGACACCAAAGAGGTTTTGATCAGCCGCCACGGCCAGAGGGTCATTATCGAGCCTCTTGCGCAGGACTGGGCCTGGCTGGACGGAGTGATAGGTCCGCTTGACGACGATTTCGCGGAGGCGGCGCTGGAAAGTCCGTCGGATCAGGAGCGAGCCGCCCTTGGTGTGGTCTTTAGCTGATCTCGCTCCTCCAAAGGGACTGTGGAGGTCGGCGCCGCCCCTAATTGCCAATCGACAACGCTGGTGATTGGCCAAAAGTCACCATCCCTTCGTCATCCCAGGGCGGAGCAGGAGCGAAGCGACGTCGCGGAGACCCTGGGATCCATGCCGCGATATATGCGGCACACGAAGGCGGACCAGAATCGAGAGTGCCACTTCGTCACGGCGGGTTAGGAGCGGGGTGACACATTCCGACCCGCAGCATTCTTCGGCGGATGTTACGGCATGGATCCCAGGGTCTGCGCTCCGCTTCGCGTCGCTCCGCCCTGGGATGACGAAGGGATGGATGTCTCAGCTAATCTCCAAGATATATGCGCTACCAACGAGGAGACCGATCTGCGCCACCTCACGCGAAGGGCACGGCGGTCGTGCCCTTGGGCAGTTTCGCCTCGTCGTCGGGCTCGACATGGATGATGACGCGGACGGAAGGGATCTCTGCCTGCAGCGCGTCCTCGATGCGGTCGCAAATGACGTGGCTGGCGCCGACCGACATGTCGGCGTCGACGACCAGATGGAACTCGATGAAGGTGGCGCGGCCGGCGATGCGCGTCTTCAGGTCGTGGACCTCGAGCGCGCCCTTGCAATTGGCCGAGATGATGTCGCGGATGCGGATATGTTCCTGAGTGTCCACGGCGCGGTCCATCAGCCCGTTCATCGACGAGCCGATGACGTGCCAGCCCTGCCATAGAATGTTCAGCGCCACGATCACGGCAAGAGCCGGATCGAGAACCTGCCAGCCGGTCAGCACGGCGCCGACCAGGCCGATGAACACACCGACCGAGGTCGCCACGTCGGTCATGATGTGCCTGCCGTCGGCGACGAGAGCCGGCGATTTTTCACTCCGTCCGGTGCGGATCAGCGTCAAGGCCCAGACTGCGTTGATGACCGTTGCGACGCCGTTGACGGCAAGGCCGGTCCATGGCTGTTCCAGCGGGGCCGGATGCTGCCATGACCACCAGACCTCGTTGAGGATCAGCAAGGCGGCAAGCACGATCAGCACGCCTTCCAGGACGGCCGAGAAATACTCGGCCTTATGGTGGCCGAACGGATGGTCCTGGTCGGCTGGCTTGTAGCTGACCTGGATTGCCCAATAGGCGGCGGCCGAGGCAATGACGTTGACGATCGATTCCAGCGCGTCCGAATAAAGCGCAACCGAGCCGGTGATGTACCAGGCGGCCAGCTTCAGGCCGAGCACGACGAAGGCGACAATGATCGACCAGAAGGCGAGGCTGGCGACCTTCTGCCTGGCGGCGGCCTTGATTTCTGCCGCGGTCATTGGGGAAAAGATCCCAACACTGAGCCCTCGAATTAAGCGGCCTTTTCCTTGGCCTTGCGCGGCAGGTGCGCGACAATGTTCTCGATGATGCGCATGCCGGCATTGTGGCCGAGCGTCATGATCGATTCCGGGTGGAACTGCACTGCGGCTATCGGCTCCTTGCGGTGCTCGAAGGCCATGATGATGCCGTCCTCGGTCTCGGCGGTGACGACAAAACCATCGGGCAGCCGCACCGGATCGGCGAAGATCGAGTGGTAGCGGCCGACCGTTACTTCCTTGGGCAGGCCGGAGAAGATGATGCCCGGCTTCGACACGCGGATGCGCGACGGCTTGCCATGCATCGGGATGTGCAGTTGGCGCAGCTCGCCGCCATAGGCCTCGGCCAGCGCCTGCAGCCCGAGGCAGACGCCGAAGATCGGCAGGTCGCGCGCACGGGCCCGCTTGATGGTAGCGGCGCAGTCGAAATCCTTCGGCGTGCCGGGGCCGGGCGACAGCACGACCAGGTTTGGCTTCAGCCGGTCGAAGATCTCGTCCGGCACCGGTGTGCGCACCGTCGAGACATTGGCGCCGGTCTGGCGGAAATAGTTGGCGAGCGTATGGACGAAACTGTCCTCGTGATCGACCAGGAGGATGTTGACGCCGTCGCCGACACGCGCGGTGCTGCGTTCGGTGCTGGCGGCATTGCCTAATTTGGCGTCGCGGATGGCGGAGAGCATGGCGGATGCCTTCAGTTCGGTTTCGGCTTCTTCTTCCTCGGGAATGCTGTCGAAGAGCAGCGTGGCGCCGGCGCGCACCTCGGCGATACCGTCCTTGATGCGAATGGTGCGAAGCGTCAGGCCGGTGTTCATGTCACCGTTGAAATTGACCATGCCGATCGCCCCGCCATACCAGGCGCGGGGGCTCTTCTCGTTCTGCTCGATGAAGCGCATGGCCCATAATTTCGGCGCGCCGGTAACGGTGACGGCCCAGGCATGCGACAGGAAGGCGTCGAAAGCGTCCATGCCTTCGCGCAGCCGCCCTTCGATGTGGTCGACGGTGTGGATCAGGCGCGAATACATCTCGATCTGCCGGCGGCCGATGACGCGCACCGAGCCCGGCTCGCAGACCCTCGATTTGTCGTTGCGATCGACGTCCGAGCACATGGTGAGTTCGGACTCGTCCTTCTTCGAATTGAGCAGCTTCAGGATCTGCTCGCTGTCGGAGATGGCATCGTCGCCGCGCTTGATCGTACCGGAGATCGGGCAGGTCTCGACGCGGCGGCCGTTGACGCGCACGAACATTTCCGGCGAGGCGCCGATCAGATATTCGCCCTCGCCGAGATTGATGAAGAAGGAATAGGGCGAAGGGTTGATGCTCTTCAGCTTGCGGGAAATCTCGGAGGGCTGGGTTTCGCAGCGTTCGTAGAACATCTGCCCCGGCACCACTTCGAACAGGTCGCCGCGCTCGAAGCTCTTCATCGCCTTGCGCACCAGCTTGGCATATTCGCCGGGCTCGTGGTCGCCGCGCGGCGGGATGCGGTCGGCGGTCATGAACGGCTCGACGATTTCGTCGCGCGGCAGGCCTTCGGTCGAGAAGCCATCGCCGGAATAGTCGTAGCGGTCGGTCCAGGCCTTGGTCGAATAATGGTCGACGACGAGGATCTCGTCGGGCAGGAACAGCACGAGATCGCGCTGGCTTGGCTTGCGCTCGAGCTTGTAGTCGACCGGATCGAACTGGAAGGCGAGGTCGTAGCCGAAGGCGCCATAGAGACCGAGATTGGCGTCTTCCTCGGTCTTGAACAAAGCGGTGATGGCGCGCAGCACGGTGAAGACGGAGGGAACGCGGCTGCGTTCCTCCTCGGTGAAGACACGGCCGGGCTTGGCGACTTCGAGGCGGATGAGCTTGTTCGACGTCTCGGCGATCGTGACATCGTCAAGGCCGGCAAGCACCGTGCCGATCACCGGCAAAAGCACCTCGCCGCGGCGGTTCAGCGCCTCGATGCGCATGCCGCGGCCGCGTGCCGAGATCACCAGCGGCGGATCGATGATGGCGGTGTCCCAGCGCGTATAGCGGCCGGGATATTCGTAATTCGAGGAAAACACGGCGCCGCGGCGCGAATTCAGGCCATCGACATAGCCGTCGATCGCCCCTTCATATGGCCGGTCATGGCGCTGGCGGGTAATCGCCACGCCACCCGCCGTGACGAAGCGCTCGGCGCCATTCTCCAGAATTTTCGTCGTCATTGCCGTCTCCATCAGCGTCTTTTGGGGCAACGGACCCGGGAATGGCTTGAAAAAACAAATGGCCGCCCGGACATTCCGCTGCGGCCACCCTCTATTGTCACGCGAACGCGTTCGAACAGGCCGCTGTCAGCGAGCCCACCACCAAATGGTCTTGATCGAACGCATATTCATGGCGATTCCCATAGCGGCGATTGGACGGCCGCGCAACTGGATTCAAAGGAAGGCTTCAATCCTCCAGCGTCCCGGACCTTGCATCGGCGCTCTTCCTGTCGCCGACCAGCTTCAAGAGGTCTTCGCCGGCGCGGATGATGCGGCGGGAACGCCGTGTCAGGATGAGGCCCGCCTGCGGCGCCAACACTTCCGTGCGGCCGTCGGGCTCACCCGGCGCGTGGACGATGGTGGCGAGCCGCGCACCCTTGGCCACGCGGTCGCCCGGCTTCACCTGGTAGAGGATCGCGCCCGAGCGGGGCGCCGGCATCATCTCGATGTTTTCGATCGGCGCGACGAGCCCTACGAAGCTGCCAGGCGCGGGCAGCGCCTGATCCCGGATGACGCCGCGCGCCACCAGCAGCCGGTAGAGTCCTTCGGCATCGTCGCCGGCGAGGGCGCCGTCGACATCGAGTATGCCGCGATATTCGACCGTGGTGGCGACGCGCCGGTCCAGGCGCGCCACGTCGGCTGGGACGTTCTGATACGGCATGATCGAGGCGCCTTCGAAGGTGCCGTCGGGATCTTCGTCCCACAGCATCACCGCATCGACGCCCATGGCCGCCGCACAATCCGCCATGGCCGGCCACAGGCTGGTGTGGACGTAGAGATAGGCGAGGCCTTCATCGTCGCAATGCAGGTCGAGCACGATGTCGTGGCCGATCGAGAGCTGCAGCAGCCGCGTCTTCAGCCGCTGGTCGACTGTGCCGTGCGCCGGCAGGAGGGCGACGTCGGGCGAGGCGAGCCGCGGAAAGCCGCGGTTGAAATTGGTGCGCGTGCCCAGATGGAAGCGGCCCTGATGATCGCCGTTAAGATATTGCGCGCGGCCGATCGGATTGGCCCAGGGCACGATGGTCATATTGCCGCTGATGCGGCCTTCGGCTTCCGCCTTGCTGAGCATCGGCATCAGCGCATCGATGGCGACGACGCCCGGCAATTCGCCGCCATGAAGTGCCGCCTGCAGATAGGCCGAAGGCGCCGTCTTGTCCGTTCCGGTGAAGCGGAAGACGGGGAATTCGTAGGAGACGCCTTCGCTGTCGCCGGCGATGCGTTCGATGGATTTCTGCATAGGATGCCTCCGCGAGAAGAGGCGGAACACATGCCCTTTTGCCGATGGGCTGTCGATTGGTCCAGCCGGCGCCGCTATGGGCGCACGATTCTCCCCGGCCGTCACACCAGCGGCTTGAGTTCCTGGGCGATGGTCGGCAGAAGCTCAGAGACGTTCGGGTGGATGTGCACGGCGCGCGCCAGCGTGCTGACCGGCGCCTTGGCATACATCAGGTCGAGCACGCAGTGCACCGCTTCGTCGCCGCCCGGACCGAGCACCGAACAGCCGAGGATCTCCTTGGTGTCGGCATCGACCAGGATCTTCATGAAACCTTGCGTCTCACCTTTTTCGACGGCACGGCTGACGCGGGTCATTGGCCGCTGGCCGACCAGGGCGCGGCGGCCGGATTTCCTTACCGCGGCTTCGGTCATGCCGCAGCGGCCGAGTGGTGGGTCAATATAGAGCGCGTAGGCCTCGATGCGGTCGCTGACCTTGCGCGGATCGTTGTCGAGCAGGTTGGCGGCGACGATCTCGTAGTCGTTGTAGGAGGTGTGGGTGAAGGCGCCCTTGCCGTTGCAGTCGCCCATCGCCCAGATGCCCGGCACGCTGGTGCGCAGCTGATCGTCGACGACGATGAAGCCCCGTTTGTCGACCTCGACGCCGGCTTTGTCGAGGCCGAGATCGTCGGTATTTGGCGTGCGGCCGAGCGCCAGCAGCACATGCGAGCCGACCGCAGCCGCCTTGCCTGGCGAGAAGGTCACGGCGATTTCGTTGCCTCGCCTGGCGAAGCGGATGTCGTCGGCGCCGAGATGGACGGCAATGGCTTCGTTTTCGAGGATCGACAAAATGGCGTCCGAGACGTCATCGTCCTCGCGGCCGATCAGACGCGGGCTCTTTTCGATGACCGTGACTTCGGAACCGAAGCGACGGAACATCTGCGCGAATTCGAGCGAGACATAGCTGCCGCCGACGACGATGAGATGGCGCGGCAGCACGTCGAGATCCATCATCGACGAGTTGGTGAGGTAGGATACGTCGTTGACGCCGGGCAGGTCGGGCACCGAGGCGCGGCCACCGGTGTTGAGGAATATCCTTTCGGCGCTCAGCAGATCGTCGCCGACGCGCACCGTATTGGCGGTCACGAAGCGCGCATGGCCGCGATAGAGCGTGCATTTGTCCATGCCGGCAATCCAGTCTTCGAGATTGCCGCGTGCGTCGTTGGAGACCTTGTCCTTGCGCGCCTTGATCGCCTTGTAGTTGACGCCGACGGGACCGGAGAGCGTCACCCCGTAGTCCGCGGCGGAGCGGGCGAGATGCGCGGCATAGGCGCTTGCCACCATCGTTTTGGTCGGCGTGCAGCCGGTGTTGACGCAAGTGCCGCCGACCAGCTTTCGCTCGATCAGCGCCACGCTCATGCCGGCCGCATTCAGCCGGCCGGCGAGCGGTGGGCCGGCCTGCCCGGCACCGATGATGATGGCGTCGAATGTCTTTGCCGTCATGCCACCGCCGCCACGATCAGAAGCCCGCCTACGATCGCCACCGCGTCCTCGATGAAGGCGGCGGGCGGGTCCTTGCCGAAGGCGGTGGCCAGGCGTTTACGCGCCTCGGCGCCGCCCAGCGTGCCGATCACCGCGCCGACGGCGCCGGCGATCAGGCCGCCGATAGTGGCGCCGCCGGTCGCTCCGATCACCGCGCCGGTGAAAGCGCCCAGGACGATGCGCGTCCCGAATTGCTGCGGCACCTTGCGGCTCGGCGCCGATGGCAGCTGGTCGGTGACCAGTTCGGCGATGGCCAGGATGGTGAAGATGCCGACGGCGATCCAGTGGCCCATGAAGCTCGCCCAGGTGCCGGCGACCGGCAACCAGCCAAGCCAGGCGCCCCAGGCGACCGCGGCGGGCGCAGTCATGGCGCGAAGCCCGGCAACGACGCCAATCAGGAGTGCAAGAATGTACAGCATGATTGATCCCCTCGATGGCTAGGCGGGACAGGTCGCATGGGCAAGCTACCATAGGTCCGGCGTTTGACCAGAGCTGGTGTCGTCGCCGGCGCTTCCGTATTTTCACCATTTGTGCTTTGGCAAAGATTGAGACTGGAGTCGCGGCCATGGCCGGAAGCGAGCGCACGAAAATGGCGGCGGGCGAGTGGTATTGCTGCCTCGATCCGGAACTGGAGGCGCTGCGG
Organism: Mesorhizobium sp. M0991; assembly: GCF_040318915.1. Taxonomy (NCBI): domain Bacteria; kingdom Pseudomonadati; phylum Pseudomonadota; class Alphaproteobacteria; order Hyphomicrobiales; family Phyllobacteriaceae; genus Mesorhizobium; species Mesorhizobium sp. M0991. The sequence goes on along the minus strand of NZ_JAMYNE010000011.1, from coordinate 146,046 downwards.
ATCACGGCACGCGACGCGGTGTTCGAGCACAACAGCCTGCCACCCCGGCAGCGTGCCGATATTGGGCCTGGCATGCGGGCGCTGCTCGGCGCTGCGGGCGAGCGCGCCCGGGTCGAAGCGCCGTTCCACTGCGCCTATGGCTTCAACATCTTTCTCGGCGACCGCGTCTTCCTCAATGCCGGCTGCACGATTCTCGATACGGCGCCAGTCCGCATCGGCAAGGGAACGCTGCTCGGCCCCAATGTGCAGATCTATTGTGCCGAGCACCACAAGGAGGCTGCGGGGCGACGGGCAGGGCTGGAGATCGCCAAGCCGGTCGAGATCGGCGACAGTGCCTGGATCGGCGGCGGTGCCGTCATCCTCGGCGGGGTCAGGATCGGCGATGGCGCCATCGTCGGCGCCGGTGCCGTGGTGACGCGCGACGTCGCGGCGAACACCACGGTGGTTGGTAATCCGGCACGGATAATCAGGAACGGCTGAGCACCGTGCTTCTGTCGCCGGTCATGTCCTCGTTCTGATGGACATGGGCGGCTGTGTCACTTGGCCGGAGGTGGATGCAACCGCGTGTCGAGCGCAAACGCCTCCTGGGTCTTCATGGCGTATGCCCCCCTGGCGAGGCTCGCGTCGAAGATCAGGTTCCAGCTGTGCTGCGATACGGCGCTCGGAATCACAACGAACCGGTGCCGTTGCAGAAGATCGTCGCCAAACGCCTGTTGTCCTGAGCTCGGAATGCCCGGGCGCAACCAGTTGGGGTTGGGCACGGCGGCGGGGTCGACGATATGCACATCCGCGACATCGCTGACGATTGCTGCCGTCATGACATGCGCAATCGTGTCGAGCGCCCTGAAGCCCTTATGGACCGCAACTTCGAGGATCGCAGTCGACGGATCGATCGAGCAGTAGACGGCGCGCACGCCCTTGCTGTTCCAGCGTCCGCCCACCCTGTATGCGCCCTCGCCACTATCCCATGTAGGCGCAAACGCGGCTTGATCGAGGCGCCATCCGATGAGGTCGGAGCCACCAAGCGCCGCCGGCAGCGGCGTCATGCATAAACGCCATATTCAAGCCGTTCCAGATAGTCTTCTACAAGCTCGATCCCCGCCGGCGTCGCCAGAAGGTCGATTGGACGACGCTGGTCGAGCCCAATCGCCGGGCGCTCCAGCCATTGCTCTGCCTCCGCCTGCGAACCCAACACGTCGGTAGCTTTCGACAGGATCTCCGCGAACTTCCAGGTTCGTCCGCTCTGGTCCTGACTGAGAGGCTTGGAAGGAGCATCCTTGCGGCGCTGGTAGGTGCGCAGGCTCATGCCGACGGCCTTCTCCAGCGAATCGGTCTTCTGGATGAAGACGAGTTGCCCGATAAGATGGTCCAGCGCTGAAGCCGGCAGGCCGTGCAGAAGCAGCTCGTGGGCATCCAAAGCGCTGCTGAGGCGCCTTGCCAGAATGCGGCTGCCGCCTAGCAATCTCGCCACCTTCTGCAGTTCATTGTTTTTTGCTGCTGGCGCAGCCTTTTCCAATGCTATCGCCACGGCGGGCCTCTTCGCGTCATCTGTCGCTTTAATATATGACAGATGACGCAGAGCCTTTCAAGGACGACAGGATCGAGAGCAGGCAATCGCTTCGAGAAAAAAGATAGCCTATAATTCAGGCCAGATGCCAGTTCGACGTCGGCGCCGCCCCTCATCTGCCTGCCGGCATCTTCTCCCCGTATAGTGACGGGGAGAAGGGGCTGGCCGCAACCTCCGCACCCTTTCTCTAACGCTGGTGATTGGCGAAATCCTTTGCGATGCGACTTTCTCCCCGTCTCTATACGGGGAGAAATGCCCGGCAGGGCAATGAGGGGCAGCGCAAACCCGAAGCGATTGCCCTGGAATCGAGCGCGAGCCGAATTTCACCTCGGCATGTGCGCCACGCGCTCCTCCTGAGCGCTCCTCGAGAATTCGCGCCGGTATTGCGCCGGCGAGGTTCTGAGCCGCGCCGCGAAATGCTGGCGCAGTGAGGTAGTGCTGCCGAAGCCAGCCTCGAAGGCAACCGTGTCCATTGATTTTTCCGTTGCTTCCAGCAGCCGCTGCGCCAGCTGGACGCGCTGGTCGGTCAGCCAGTCGCCGAAACTGGTGCCGATCGTTTTTTGGAAGTGGCGCGTGAACGTCCGGCGGGTGAGGCCGGCGAGACCGGCAACGCTGTCCAGGCCGTGCGGATCACCCAGGGTTTTGCGCACCGTTTCGAGAGCCTGGGTAAAGCGGTCCGCATTGCCGGTCCTGGCGATGGGACGTTCGATGAATTGAGCCTGCCCGCCCTGCCGATGCGGAGAAAGCACGATCTGCCGGGCAAGCCGAAGTGCCGCCTCCGCGCCGTAACGAGCCCGTACGACGTGCAGGCAGCAGTCGAGCCCTGCGGCGACGCCGGCGGATGTCACGACATCGCCATTGTCGATGTAGAGCACTTCCGGTTCGACGAGAATGTCGGGATAGAGTTCCTGCAGCTGACCCGCGTAGGCCCAGTGCGTCGCCGCTCGCCGCCCTGAAAGCAGTCCGGTCGCCGCGACAGCGAACGTTCCCAGGCACAGTCCGACGATCAGCGCGCCGCGCTCGTGCGCGCCAAGCAACGAGTCGATCAATGCCGCTGGAGGCGAGCTCCCGAGATCCTTCCAGCTTGGCACGATGACGATGTCGGCGTCATCGAGCGCGGAAAGCCCGTGCGGGACGCTGATGGTCAGCCCGGCATCGGTGCGGATCGGCCCGTTCTCAATCGCGCAGACCCGGAAGTCGAAGCGCGGCAGGCCGAGCGTCGTGCGATCCGCGCCGAACACGAGACACGGCACGGAGAGATGAAACGGGCTGATGCCATCGAAGGCGATGGCGGCAACGACAGGATCGGTCATGGCAGCACCAACAGTCATGGGCAGCACCAACAGGAGTAACAACCAATTGTCCCAATTCTTTCGAATAATGTCAATCGGGACACTTTTTGCCATCCGGTGCCGAGCCTATCGTCCACCCATCAATGTCCAACGGGAAAGGAAAACCCATGTCGCAACCAGCCAAAGGCAAAGCTCCACGCCGCGCCCTCATCGTTATCGACGTTCAGAACGACTATGATGGCGGCAACCTCGCCATCCAGCATCCGCCCTTCCGCGACAGCGTCGTCAATGTAGCGCGAGCGATGGACGCGGCCACCGAGGCAGGCGTCAAGGTGGTGGTCATCAAACAGTTGGCGCCGGAAACCTCACCGGTCTTCGCCAAGGGTAGCCATGGCGCCGAGTTGCACCCGGAAATCGCCAGGCGAAACCACGACCACTACATCGAAAAGAACTTGCCCAGCGCCTTCACCGGCACAGACCTCGAGGAGTGGCTGCGCGCCAACTCTATCGATACGATCACGGTCATCGGCTACATGACGCATAATTGCGATCTGTCGACGGTCATCCACGCCGTGCATATGGGCTTTGAGGTGGAGTTCCTGTCTGACGCAACGGGGTCATTGCCGTACGCAAACAGCGCCGGCTACGCTTCGGGGGAGGAAATCCATCGCGTCGTGACGATCGTATTGCAGTCGCGCTTCGCGGCCGTTCTCAAAACCGCCGAGTGGATCGATTGCCTGAAGACCGGCGTGGTACCCCAGCACGACACACCCTATGCCTCCAACCAGCGCGCGCTGGCGCGAAGCGCGGCGTAGGGACGAGATCGTCGCGAAGACGCCAAAAAGGGCGCCGCAGCGTTGCGGCGCCTTTGCCGTTCAAGCGTTGATTATCCCTAAAACAGGCCTTCGATCTGGCCCATTTCGTTCAGGAAAATCTTTTCCGAGGATGGCGCCTTGGGCAGGCCGGGCATGGTCATCACCTCGCCGCAGATGATGACGACGAAGCCGGCGCCGGCAGACAGCCTGACCTCGCGCACCGGCACGGTGTGGCCGGTCGGCGCGCCGCGCAGATTCGGATCGGTGGAGAAGGAATATTGCGTCTTGGCCATGCAGACCGGCAAATGACCGTAGCCGGCGTGCTCCCAGGCGTGGAGTTGGTCGCGCACCGACTTGTCGGCGATCGCTTCGGAACCGCGATAGATGCGCTGGACGATGGTGTTGATCTTCTCGAACAGCGGCATGGCGTCGGGATAGAGCGGGGCGAATTGCGACGCGCCGGATTCGGCCAACGCCACGACTCTTTTGGCCAGTTCCTCGATGCCGGCGGATCCCTGAGCCCAGTGCTTGCACAGGATCGCCTCTTCGCCCATCGAGGCGACGTAGTCCTTCATCGCCTGGATCTCGGCCTCGGTGTCGGAGTAGAAATGGTTGATAGCGACCACTGCCGGCACACCGAACTGGCGGATGTTCTCGATGTGGCGGCCGAGATTCGCACATCCCTTTTTCACCGTCTCGACGTTCTCCTTGCCGAGGTCCTCCTTCTTGACGCCGCCATTCATCTTCATGGCGCGAACCGTTGCGACGATGACCGCCGCTGCCGGCCTAAGGCCGGCCTTGCGGCATTTGATGTCGAAGAACTTTTCGGCACCGAGATCGGCGCCGAAACCGGCTTCGGTGACGACGTAATCGGCAAGCTTCAGCGCTGTCGTGGTGGCAACGACGGAGTTGCAGCCATGCGCGATGTTGGCGAACGGGCCGCCATGGACGAAAGCCGGGTTGTTCTCCAGCGTCTGCACGAGATTGGGCTGCATGGCGTCCTTCAAGAGTACGGCCATTGCACCGTCGGCCTTGAGGTCGCGGGCATAGACGGCCGACTTGTCGCGGCGATAGGCGACGATGATGTCGCCGAGGCGCTTTTCCAGGTCCTTCAGGTCGGTCGACAGGCACAGGATGGCCATGACTTCCGAGGCGACTGTGATGTCGAAACCGGCCTCGCGCGGGAAACCGTTGGCGACGCCGCCGAGCGAACAGATGATCTCGCGCAGCGACCGGTCGTTCATGTCCATGACGCGGCGCCAGACGACGCGGCGGGTATCGATGCCGAGCTCGTTGCCCCAGTAGATGTGGTTGTCGATCAGCGCCGACAGCAGATTGTGAGCGGTGGTGATGGCATGGAAATCGCCGGTGAAGTGGAGGTTCATGTCCTCCATCGGCACGACCTGCGCGTAGCCGCCGCCGGCGGCACCGCCCTTGACGCCGAAATTCGGTCCGAGCGAAGCCTCCCGGATGCAGACGATGGCCTTCTTGCCGATGCGGTTGAGGCCATCGCCCAAGCCCACTGTCGTCGTCGTCTTGCCTTCGCCGGCCGGTGTCGGGTTGATGGCGGTGACGAGGATCAGCTTACCGTCCTTGTTGCCCTTCACCGACTTGATGAACTCGGCCGAGATCTTCGCCTTGTCGTGGCCGTAGGGCAGAAGATGTTCGCTCGGAATGCCGATCTTCTGGCCGATCTCCTGGATCTGCTTCTTCCTGGCGCCGCGCGCGATCTCGATGTCGGACTTCACTTCGGCCATGACGGCTTCCCTCTGGATTGGACGGATTTGACTAGTGTGGTCGCAAGAACAGCCCGGCATTGCAGGCGCGAGCATGTTCTACCCCTGTCGCTGCCGCGGCGTCAACTTTCATGCAACTATGTTTCCTGCGAAGAAAATACCTCTGCCGCCGGCCGCTCTGCTACAGGTTCTTTTTGCGCCGGTTGCAGCGCCGTATAGAAGCCAGAGCAGGCGCGGTTCCGCCGTCTCAAAACAGCCGCCTAATACGCGAAAAGCGACAGAAGCAACGGCGCAAATTCACCAGCGCCGGCTGTGCGGCACGATCCGCTACTGCGTCAGCACGTTGCTGATCTCGACCATGTTCGAGCGCACCCTCAGTATGTAAAAACCCATCGTCGTCAGATGTGTCGGCAACAGCCAGCCGTCCTCGCGCCCATTGGCGATGATGAAGGGCTGGATGCGCAGCGCCGAGACGAATTGCGCGTCCATCGTATCCCACAGGTTCTGCAGGTGCTTTTCCTTGATGACGTCCTCGAAGTCGGCCTGTGCGCCCTTCATCAGCCCGTAATAGGCATAGAGCTGGCCATAGGCGAACCAGAAGCGGTCGTCGGCGCGAGTGTCGAACCAGCCATTATTGTGGTTTTCGGCACGCTCCTTGAGGATCGCCGAGGTCGAACCGATATCGGACGAAATGCGGTCGATATACTGCTTGAGATTGTCGGCGCGGGCATCGAACGTCGCCTGGCAGGCTGCGAGGCGGGCGTTGAAGGAACGCAGCTTGCGCACCGCGTCGCGATAATAGCTCGGCGTCGGCGTCTTGGGCCCGAACGGGTTCAAGCCGAAATACCAGGTTTCCTCATCGAACTGCAGATTGCCGCGGGCGTCCTGCAGGTCGGCGTCGATCTGCGAGGTGGTGCGGACGCGGCCGAGATTGTCGGCAAGCTCGGTCGCCGTGCGCCGCACCGCCTGGTTGATTCCGCGCTGGAACGAAGCCTTGTTGTCCATGAACGGCGTGTGGTCCCAGTCGATGCCGAACAGGCCGAGCTTGTAAAGGATCATCGACGACACCCAGGCATTCTGGTTGACGTTGAAGTCGGTCAGGTCGGCCGCAACCTGGGCAATGGCTGAATTTCCGCAGGTCTTGGCCGTGTCGGTGCCGGCGCCGGCGGAAACCTGTTCACCGGCGGAGCTGTTGCGCTTTTCGAACGTGTATTTGTCGACGTAATTCGGGTCGAAATTGTTCCACCACTGTGTGGCGTAGAAGAAATTGACATAGAGGCCGATCAGCAGGAGCAACGCCAGGCCGAGCACCGCCTTCAGGATCCAGCCGCGTTGCGTGTACCAGCGCCCCGCCCACAGGAACGGCCACAGGATCGCGCCGATGAGCAGGCCGATGCCGCGGCCAATCCACTGGAAAATCCGGGTGAAGAAATTCACGATCGGATCAAGCATGGCGATGTCACCCCCTCAGTCAGTCAAACCATAGAGGCGTGTGCGAAACGCCACCTTGTCCTTCAGATATGTGGTTTTCAGAACGTCCACAACATGCGATCGCCAGGCGTCGCTGAAGCCTTCATAATCCCTGTAGAAGCCCGGCTTGTTGAAGACGTAACGCGAAACGAAGTCCTGCGGCACGAAGTCCGAGATTAGCTGGTTGCTCAGCCAGGCGTCGGGATGGTCCGGCTTGGCGCGGATGACCAGGAAGCGCTGCTGCGGGAACACATCCTCGATCTTGAGATGGCCGAGTTGGGCGATCTCGCGCTTGGCGGCGTTGAGGAAGGGAAAATTGCCGTCCCTGGTGATCAGATCGGCGTGGCCGTGGATCCAGGTCTGCAGCCAGACCTTGTCGACGTCGGTCAGATTGCGGTCGGGCTCGGCGTCGCGGATCAGCGCGCGCACCACCATTTCGGCGCGATGCTCGAGATAGCCGGAGGTTTCGATCCATGAGGCGCGCGGCAGCTCGATGCGGCCGGTCGAAGCGAGGAATTTGAACACCTTGTCGGCATCGTGGATCGAGAGGTAGCTCACCTGCCAGGGCCGCGAACGGCGGAAACCCGGCGCTGCCGGGTCGCTGATCACCGTCGTCACCTCGGGATCGACGAACACATAAAGTCCACCGAAATGGCTGGTCCAATAGGCATTGTGGCGGAAGATCACCTGGTCCGGCACCAGCGCATTCTCGCGGATGTCGCCGCAGATCTTCGCCAGCTCGACCATGTGGGCCAGCATGGCGTTGTCGCGCCAGGCATCCGGCTCCTGCTTCAGCCGGTCGACCAGTTTGCCGAGTTCAGCGGCCTTGCCAAGCACATCCTCGGCCGACAGCACCTTGAATTCGACCTGGTTGATCGACAGCAGGTCCTCGATGTCGTCGACCTTGGGAACCGAATCCTCTATCTCGCCGTAGATGACGTCCTTGATCGTCAGTGCATCGATGGCGCGCTGGTTCTTGGACATGAATTCGTACATCAGCAGCGAGGTGTTGGAGAAAGCCGTGTGCACCACCGGCAGGTCGATCTGCGACGGCGTCAGGATGATAAAGCGGCGGTTGACCTCGTTCGGATCGAGGTAGCTGTAGTCGCCGCATTCCTCGGCGACCTGCGGCGAAAAGCCGGTGCGGTCGATCTCGAAGCTTTTCAATTTGGTCGGCTTCAGGCCGAACGCGACCATTGCCTTGTTGTAGCGCTGGATGAGATGCGGCTCGTCGATCGTCAGCAGCCGGCCGTAGATCAGCTCGTTGTCGCGCAGCAGATCGGGCTTCTTGGCCATTATTCCTTCTCCCCGTTCACGGGGAGAAGGTGCCCGAAGGGCGGATGAGGGGCGGCGCAGACGCTCATCATTCTTTTCCTGCAGCTGTCGAAGGCAGAAATTTTGCGTCAACAGCAATCATTTTTTCATCCAGTCGACCGTCAAGGACGGCCACGATCGTGTCCAGCACGCTCTTGCGGCTCGTCAGCACATCGGCGTGCCATATCCTCAGTACCGACCAGCCATTCCGATTCATCGTCTCGTCCCTGTATCGATCCTGAGATCGATTTGCGTGCTGGCTTCCATCAACTTCAACGACCAGATTGGCTTCACGGCAGGCGAAGTCAGCAAAATATGGACCGATCGGCAGTTGGCGAATAAATTTATGGCCATTCAACCTTCGTCCGCGCAGTTCGCTCCAAAGCTTGTCTTCGGCGCCGTTTTCGACCTTCCGCAGTTGCCGGGCTCTCGTAACTTTCGGCTCGTTTCCGCCACGCATTGCGCTGCCCCTCATCCGCCCTTCGGGCACCTTCTCCCCGTGAACGGGGAGAAGGGAAAGGGCTCACGCATTCCACAGCCCTTTCTTCTTCAACTCCTCGATCTCGCGGACGGCACGCTCCCGCAGGCGGGTGTCGCGGATCAGCTTGGTCACCGCCGCATCATCGGACTTGTCGGAATAGCGGAATTCGGAATCCGCGTAGCGGTTGATCTCCTGCATGACCATATCCATCGAGAATGGCCCGCGCAGTTCCTCGATCATCGCTTTCTTGTCGTCGTAACCCTTGTGCATGAAGGCTTCCGGCTTTTCGAACCACTCGTCCGGCAATTCGATGTCCATGGCGCGCATCTTGATGGCATCGGTGACGTTCTTGATGGCGCGGCCGGTAAAGCGCGGCTCGGCATCCTTGATCATATGCAGATAAGTGCCGATGTCGGCCATCGTCTTTGGCGCGCCGTTTTCCTTCATGTAGCGCTCATAGACCTTCATCAACCCGTCTTCCTGCGGCTTCTCATGCTCCTCGTAAGCTTCCATCACCGCGCGCTGGATCTCTTGCGCCGCATAGAGCTTGTGGTCGCCGAGCGGGATCTTGTGGTTCTTGCCGGCGAGCAGAACGAAGATGTCGATGTAGTCGTCGCGGCTCTGCGGGCCATCGACCAGCCAGCGCGCGCCGGCGCGCTGGCGCAGCGCGTCGTCGACGTTTTCGGGATAGTTGGAGAACATGCCGAAGGAGCAGTTGCCGCGCACCACGGTCGCCGCACCTCCAAAGGCGTCCATCAGGACGCCGGTGATTTCCTGCTGGCCGGCGGAGGCGCGATCGTCGGAGCGACGTGCCGCTACCTGGTCGATATCATCGATGGTGCCGAAGCCGATGACGCGCGGGTTCAGCACATTGTTGATGAACTGGCGGCAGTTCTGGCCGGACTTGCCCTGGTACGAGGAGATCTGGTCGACGCCGAAATTCTCGTAGGCGAAGGGATAGCCGGCGATCTGGCAGTAGCCGTTGAGCAGGCCGGCGATCATCTGGATCAGCGTCGTCTTGCCGGTGCCGGGCGCGCCGTCGCCGATGAAGGTGAACAAGAAGCCGCCGAGCTCGACGAACGGGTTCAGCTCGCGCTCGAAATCGTAGGCCATCAGCATCTTGGCAAGCTTGACCGACTGGTATTTGGCGATGTGGTTGCCGACGACCTCTTCCGGTTTTTTGAAGGTCATCACCAGCGGCTTTGCCCGCTTACCCGGCGCGACGTCGAAACCGTCAAGGGTAAAATCGTCGACGTCGATGCGGATATGCGCGTTCTCGAACGGGCCGATGCCGTCGAAGCGGCCCTTTCGCGCCAACAGCCCGTCGATGGCGACGCGGGCAAAGGCGCGGGCGCGGGTCATCAGGTCGGCATCGTCCTTCGAACCTGCTATCGCCCTGTCGAGCCCGGCCACGATCGACTTCACCGCATCCTGTGGCGTGTCGAACAGAAAGTCCGGCTCGGGCGTGTCGTTCGGCGCCTCGCCGTCGCTGTCGATCAGCTGGAACAAATAGGAGGCAAGGCTGAAGGCGGAGATGTAGGCAGAGGCCGACAGCAGCTTCTTGAAGGTGGCAGCTTCATCGCCTTCGAGCGGCGCGCGGGCGTTTTTCGCCTGCAGGCTTTCGAGGTCCGAGCCCTCGGCGAAGACATCCGATATGGCCAGCGCTATCGCTAGCCCGCGCCGGGCGCGAAACAACAGCGTGTGCTGCGGGATGGTCAGCAACTGGTCGTCGGAATGGACGGCGGCGACGGTTTTGGCGAGCTCGACCTCGCGCGTGTGGCGCACCGAGCCGACCGAGACGGTCGAGACGAAGCGGCGGTTGGTGCCGGCAAGCGCGGTGCCGGACTCGCGCGATGGGTCCTCCAGCACGACGATGCGAGTGATGAAACTTTGCGCAGTGGCGCGGTGCTTTTCAATTGCCGCTTCCGGGATGGTGGTCAGGCCGGTGTCCATGGAGGATGCTCCGCGATTTGACGGTCAGACGTCGCTGATGACCTGCCCATTCGACAGGATGTGGACCTTGTAGCCCGAAAAGATCTTCTGCGCCTCGCCGGCGGCATAGAGCGCCTGATAGGCCTCGTGCGGAATCAGCGCATGGTTCTCATAGCTCGACACGCCTTGCCGCGCGGCCTCGAGATCGTCGGTATTGATGAAGAATTCCTGCGTCGTCTTTTCGCTCGAAAACAACCCCTTGCGGCCTGGCTTTTCGGCCTTGGAAAAGACCTCCTGGATGGTCCAGGTCAGCAGCCAGGCGTTTTCCGGCTTGCGGACCTTGGCCAGCACTTCGCTCACCGTCGAATTGTTGTCGGTAATCCCTGCAGAATAGAACGGGCCGAGCACGACGCGACGCAGCTGCTTGGGATGCAGCGGCTCGAAATCCTTGTCGAGGTTGACCGCGATGGTCGCCGGCGACAGCGCGTAGGCGGAATTCTTCTCGGTGAAATCGTCGAAACGGTGGGCAAGCTCGGGATTGAGCAACCCGTCGACCGGCAGCGGGATGTCGACCCTCTCATTAAGTTTGCCATTGGAGTCGACAAGCTGCCGGATCATGTCGTCCGAGGAATCCTCGACCGTCACCATATAGACGAGCGGCAGGTTGGCGCTGCCGTCGAAGCAGGCCCAGTGGACCAGATAATAGGGCCGCAACGTCTTCGGATTGACCGACACCTTGACCGTCTGGGCCAGCGTGAACGGGCCGAAGGTGGTCTCGCTCTTGACGTCCTCGAGGTAAAGCCGCTCGGCCATCGACTTCTGCAGCGCTTCGGGGAATTCCTTGTGGCGCAGGATGAAGTCCGCCATTTCCTCGCGCAGCTCATCGGCCAGCGGGAGATTGGCGAGGCGCGCATCGGCCTGGAGCCGGTCGTTTTCCAACTCGAGCAGGTTCTGGAAGACCGGGAAACCGCTTTCGGCGCGCGAGATGCGGAACGTCTCGGTGAAGCCCAGCCGGTTGCGCCAGCACGAGAACGACTTGTCGAGCCGCGCAATATATTCGGCGACGACCTTGGCGACGATGCCGTGCCGGTAGAGCGGCGAGCGATCGTCGCGCATGAACACTTCGAGGCCGCCAAGTGCCGCCGCGATCGCCGAGAAATAGCGCGCCGCGGCTTCGTTTTCGGGGGTCATGCTGCCAGCCCTTGGGAGCAGTGCACGTGCAGCAATTACGACTGCACGTAATTTGCCGAATTGTGCTTCTTCATCACATCGTCGAAGCGGCGGGCGAAGGCATCGTCCGCGAGCTTCTTGCGGCGCTGGATGTCGGCGGTGGCGACCATGTTCTTCTCGTGCATTTCAAGCAGATCGCCAATGTGCTTCTGCGAGGCAGCACCAATGCCGGCCATGGTCTCTTCGGCGGTGTTATCGACCTGGCTGCCCAGCGTGTTGATCTTGTGGGCGACATCCTGCTGGGCGGCGGTCTTCAGCGAATCTTCCAAGGCCTTGTAGAGCACGATGCGCTGCTCGGTATCGATGGTCAGTTTGTTGATCAGCGTCGATTGCGCCGCGATCTGGTTGTTGAGCGAATCGACGAAGGTCTGGAACATCGAGGTGTAGCGCTCCAGCGTCTGGCTTTCGGCCAGCAATTCTTGCTCCTTGGCCTGCTTCTCGTTGTATTCCGTGGCCAGTTTCGAGCGTTCGCCCTCAAGCTGCGTGCGCTCCTTCTGGCTGGTCGAGGCGGCGATCTTGTTCTCGATGTCGAGCAGCATCGGGTTGAGTTCCTCGATGCGCTTCTGCACGGTCTCGAGATTGGACATGGTGGTCTTGCGGCGCTCGATCACCTGCGACAGGCTGGCCTCGGAAGTCTTGTAGCGGGTGTCGAGAACCTGCTTCTGCGCCTTGAGGATGCCGACGATGGTGTCGGATTTCGCCAGCAGCTCCTGCAGATTGCCGGCCAGCGACATGTTGCGGACGCGGTCGGTGCGCATGCGCTGCTTGCGCTGGCTGGAGAAGACGCCGACGAAACTTTCCCAGCCGGTGTAGTTCTTCATGCTCTCGAATTCGGCGCCGAAGACGTTGGTGGCGTCCTCCAGGCCGATGATCAGGTCGGCGATATTGCCTTCCATCACCTTCTGCTGCTTCAGCACATCCTCGATGCGGGCATTCTCGATGTCGAAATTGGCATCGCCGATCTTCTTGTCGGCGGTGGCGAGCGTGTCGAGCACGCTCCCGGACTGCTCGATCTTGGTGCGCATGTCCTCCACGACCTGCTTGGTCTTGGCAATCTCGGCATCGAAATTCTGCAATGTCGCCATTGGGGCCTCCCGCTTCGGCATCGGTTTCGTGTCGCAAACCGCCGCGAATATATGTGCCGGGTTTGGCGAATGAAAGACGGAAGACATGGGATTACAGGAAAACAAAAGAATTTCAGGAGGCCGACGGCAGGATAGTCAGGCAATGATTACGGTGTAACTGCCGGCCGGTCAGGCACCGCTTCCAACCGCGGCTGGACTTTTGCTCGGGAGCGACGCTCAGGGCTTGGGATCGGCCTTGAGATAGGCGATGACGTTTGCGATGTCGTCGTCGCTGGTCAGGCCGGAGAAGGCCATTTTGTTGCCGGGGACCTTCTGCCGCGGCGCGCGCAGGTATTCGGCAAGGTTTGCTTCGTCCCAGACCAGGCCGGCAGCGCCCGCGTCCTTCATCCCCTGCGAGTAGCGGCTGAGGTAACTGTCCGCGGTGCCGGCGGTCCGGCCGACGACACCCAGCAGATGCGGGCCGACCTTGTCGCGGTCGCTCGTTGCCTCATGACAGGCCATGCATCTGTTGAAGACCTTCTTGCCGAGAGCAGCATCGCCGTCGGCATGCGCGGCAAGAGTGCCGGTGATGAGGAAAGCAGCGGCAGACGAAATGGCTCGAAGCATGGGAAATCCCGACGGCTCTGGCTGAGAGGTTCTGAAATAGGAAGCAAACCTTAACAAGCGCCGCACGATGGCGCGATTGCGGAACGAATGTCGGCCGGGAGGTCGGATGAAAGCAATAGCGCTGGTTCAGGCTTTGGTGAAGCCGATGAAATCGTCGGGCACGGCGCGGCCCATTTCTTCTTCCCAATGGCGGCGGCAGAGCGAGACATAGACATCCTTGCCGATCGCCACCTGTTCGCCCTGTTTCGCCACCTTGCCGTCGGCGCCGAGGCGCACCACCATCGTCGCCTTGCGGCCGCAACGGCAGATGGTGCGCACCTCGCGCAGGTCGTCGGCGATCGCCAGCAGGGCGCGCGAGCCGGAAAACAGCTTGCCTTGGAAATCCGTGCGCAGGCCATAGCACATGACCGGGATGTTCAGCCGGTCGGCGATGCGGGCGAGTTGCCAGACCTGCTCCTCTTCGAGGAACTGCGCCTCGTCGACGAAGACGCAATGCACCGTGACGTGGTCGTGATGCTCGGCGACCCGGGCAAACAGATCGTCGCCGTCGCGGAACATCTCGGCCTCCGTCTCCAGGCCGATGCGCGACGAGATCAGCCCGGTATCGCCCTTGCGGTAGTGGCCGGCGATGAACAGCATCGTCGTCATGCCGCGCTCGCGGTAATTGTACGAGGCCTGCAACAGCATCGTCGTCTTGCCGGCATTCATCGTCGCATAGTGAAAGTACAGCTTGGCCATGCCGTCCTTTTAAGCCGAGTTGCAACAAAGCGGGGAGGGGGAGCGCCTACATCCCACCGGGAAAAGGCGGCTTCTATCCGGAAAGCGGCGGGCGTGTCGCTGATCGGCCAGCCTGCGCCGTTGTTCGTGATTGCCTTAGTGCTTGAAACCGCAGCAGAATGATGTTTGGCTGACGCGACAAGGCGGAGATAAAACCGTCGCTTCGCTTCACCGAGAACTGAAATGGGAGAATTTTCATGTCGCGTCTGAATTCATTCGTCGCCGGCCTCGGCCTGGCGGCTTTTCTATCCACGACTGGGGCCTTCGCCGGCGATGCGGAAAGCTGCAAGACGGTGCGGCTGTCCGATGTCGGCTGGACCGACATCCAGGCGACCACCGGCATAGCCTCGGTTCTGCTCACCGCGCTCGGCTACGAGCCGAAAGTGATTCAGCTTGCAGTGCCGGTGACCTATGAATCGCTCAAAAACAAAGACGTGGACGTCTTCCTTGGTAATTGGATGCCGTCGATGGCTAGTATCATAGAGCCCTTCACAACCGACGGCTCGGTCGAGACTATCAGCGAGAACCTTGCGGGCGCTGGCTACGGCTTGGTGGTGCCAACCTATGTCGCTGACGCAGGCGTCAAGACGCTGACCGATCTAGGCAAGTTCAAGGACAAGTTTGACGGCAAGATATACGGGATCGAGGCCGGCAATGACGGAAACAAGATTATTCTCGATATGATCGCGAAGCCGGAAAATAATCTCGAAGGCTTCGATCTGGTCGAATCCTCCGAGGCCGGCATGCTCACCCAGGCCGAGCAGGCGATGAAGAACAATGAATGGATCGCCTTCCTCGGCTGGACGCCGCATCCGGTGATGGGCGCCATGAAGATCACTTATCTCGAGGGGATGGGTGATAGCGGCTTCGGCGCTGCCACGGTGCACACAAATGTGCGCAAGGGCTACACAACCGAGTGCCCCAATGCCGGCAAGTTCATCACCAACCTGAAGTTCAACCTGGACATGGAAGGCGAGATAATGGACGCGATCATCAAGGGTGCTGACGGCAACACCGCAGCCACAGACTGGCTGAAGAAGCACCCGGACGCGGTCGCTCCCTGGATCGCCGGCGTCACCACCTTCGACGGCGGCGATGCGGCGGCAGCGGTGAAAACAGCGCTCGGAAGCTGACCTGACCGCTTGCACGACAAGACGAGGGGCAGCCACGGTAGAAATGGCTGCCCTTTTTCATATCCTGTGACAAGATGACCGTCCGGCAAGGACGGCGCCGGCAGAAGAGGGGCTAGATGGATCCGATCTCCAAATTCCTGGTCAGCTACAAGATTCCCATAGGGGCGTGGGGGAAGGCGTTTTTCGGCTTTCTCACCGATAATTTCGACACCGTCTTCAGGGCTTTTTCCAACAGCCTCAATTTCCTGCTCGACGGCATCGTCGACGCGCTGCTGCTGCTGCCGCCGGTTCTGCTGATCGCGCTGATCGCTTTGCTCGCCTATTTCCTGCAGCGCTCGAAAGGCTTGGCCCTGGCGGTGTTCATCGGTTTGCTGTTCATCCTCAACCAGAATCTGTGGAAGCAGACGGTGGAGACGCTGGTGCTGGTGGTTGCCGCCGCCGCCGTGTCGATGGCCATCGGCGTGCCGCTCGGCATCTGGGCGGCGCACAAGCCGAAGATCTATCGCGTCATGCTGCCGGTACTTGACCTGATGCAGACGCTGCCGACCTTCGTCTACCTGATCCCCGTGCTGACCCTGTTCGGCCTCGGCAACGCGCCCGGCCTGATCGTCACCATCATCTTCGTCATACCGACCTCGGTCCGGCTCACCCATCTCGGCGTCACCTCGGTGCCGAAATCGATCGTCGAGGCGGGCGAAGCTTTCGGCGCCACCAAGCGCCAGCTGCTGTGGAAGGTCGAGCTGCCTTCGGCACTGCCGACCATCATGGCTGGGCTGACCCAATCGATCATGCTGTCGCTGTCGATGGTGGTGTTCGCCGCCCTTATCGGCGCCGGCGGGCTCGGTACAGAAATCAACCGGGCGCTCGGTTCGCGCAGGATCGACCTCGGGCTTGAGGCAGGGTTGGCCATCGTCGTGCTCGCCATCGTGCTCGACCGGATGACGCGCATCGGCGTGGGAGGCAAGAAATGACCGTCGCCGTCGATTTCAGGAATGTCGACATCGTCTTCGGCGCCGACCAGGCCGGCTCGCTGGCGCTGATCGACAGCGGCGCCACCCGCGCCGAGATCCTCGAACAGACGGGCAACGTGTTGGGCTGCGCCGGCGCCAGCCTCACCGTGAACGAAGGCGAGATTTCGGTGCTGATGGGGTTGTCCGGCTCCGGCAAGTCGACGCTGCTCAGGGCCGTCAACCGGCTGAACGTCGTCTCGCGCGGCCAGGTGCTGGTCAAGGACGGCGATGGTACGGTCGACGTCGTCACCTGCGACGAGGCGACGCTTCGGCGGCTGCGGCAGAAGCAGGTGGCAATGGTGTTCCAGCAGTTCGGCCTGCTGCCGTGGCGCACCGTCGAGGAGAATGTCGGCCTCGGCCTCGAACTCGCCGGGGTACCCGAAGCCGAGCGCAAGGAGCGGGTGAACAGGCAGCTGAGGCTAGTCCATCTCGACCAGTGGTCGAAGAAATACGCGCATGAGCTTTCCGGCGGCATGCAGCAGCGCGTCGGCCTGGCGCGCGCCTTTGCCACCGAGGCGCCGATCCTGCTGATGGACGAGCCGTTCTCGGCGCTCGATCCGCTGATCCGGACCAAGCTGCAGGACGAGTTGCTGCAGCTCCAGGCCGAGCTGAAGAAGACCATTATCTTCGTCAGCCACGACCTCGAGGAGGCGCTGAAGATCGGCACCCATATCACCATCATGGAAGGTGGGCGCATCGTGCAGACCGGTGCGCCGGAAGACATCGTGCTGCGGCCTGCCAACGACTATGTCCGCGACTTCATCGCCAATGTGAACCCGCTCTCGGTGCTGACCGCGTGGAACGTCATGCGCGACCGCCGCGACCTCGAGCACGGCGAGGACGGCTGGGTGTGGCTCGACCGGCGCAAGACGACGCGTTTCAAAATCGACGAACACGGGCTGGTGGTGGCGGCGGAGCGCGACGGCAAGCCGGCGGTGTGGGTGTCCTGCGCCGATGTCGAGGCCCAGCCGGAAGAGACGGCGCAGGTGTTCTGGGCCAACCCCGGCACCTCGCTAAAGACCGTGATGCTGGCCATGCATCGCTCGCAGACCGCACCGGTGGCTCTGTTCGACGACCAGTCGCGCTTCGTCGGCGCCATCGGCGTCAGGGATGTGCTGAGCGCGGTGTTGCGAAGGTAGTTGTTTTCCTCTGGAAGAACGAAACGGCTCGTAGCGTTTCTTCGCGCCCTCCGGTCCTGCCGGACATCTCCTCACAGTTGGGGAGGCTGGCAGTTTTACCGACCGCTCTCTACACCGCCAGCGGCAGGCGCAACTCCGTCATCAGGCCGCCATCGGGATGGTTGGACAGGCTGACTTCGCCGCCGGCGCCGCGGGCGATATTGCGGGCGATGGTCAGGCCGAGGCCGAGGCCGCCGGTTTGGCGGTTGCGCGACTGTTCCAGGCGCACGAACGAGCCGAACACGGCGTCGAGCTCGGCCTGCGGTATGCCCGGACCCTCGTCGCGGATCGCCAGCGTGATGATCCTGTCCGATTGACGCAGGCTGAGATGCGCCTTCTTGCCGTAGGTCACCGCATTCTGGACGAGGTTGGTGACGCAGCGCCGGAGCGCGACTGGGCGCGCTATGCAGATCAAGCCGCGCGAGCGCGTGTACTCATTGTCGAAGGAGACCTCCTCGAAGCCGTCTGCGATCGATTCCACCAGCGACCAGAAATCGATCCTCTCGCTCTTCTCCTCGGTCACCTCGAAAGTGGCGAAGTCGATGACCGAGCTGGCAATGCCTTCGATGTCGGCGAGGTCGTGCGCCAGTGCGGCGCGGACGATGGAATTCCTGAGCAATTCGAGGCGCAGCCGCATCCTGGTCAGCGGCGTGCGCAGGTCGTGCGCCAGTGCGGCCGCAAGATGCTCACGGTCCTCGACATAGGCGCGCAGCCTTGCCTGCATGGCATTGACCGCCTTTGCCGCGGTGCGCACCTCGCGGCTGCCGCTCTCGGCGATCGGCGGGCTCTTCAGGTCCTCGCCGATCCGGTTCACCGCGGTCTCCATCATCCGGTACGGCGCCGTTAGCCGGCGCAGCGACCAGATCGAGGAAGCCACCACCAGCCCTGCGATCAAGGCATAGAGCGGCAGGCTCTCGAAGCTCAGTATCGGCCCGGCCGGCGTGTTCGGTTCGGTGAAGTTCAGCCATTGCCCGTCGGCAAAGCGAAGCGAGGCCGTCAGCTTGTCGCTCTGGGCGAAATCGGCCGCCAGCACCAGCAGGTCGCGCTCGACCTGGCCGATATCGGGACCGGCGACCGTCCCACCGGGAGCGTCGGCTTCGTGCGTTGCCGGGTCGCGGCGGACCCGCGCGTCGGTGATGCCGAACTTCGATAGCCGGCCGACCAATATGTCCTCCAATTCGGCCAGCTCGTCGTCGCCGGCTATCGAGGAAGTAACAGCGGGCGTGCCGGAGACGGTGAGCGCATAAGTGGCGTTGAACAGGCCGGAGGCCGTCGCCTTGCGCTGTTCGGGGGTGGCGTCATGCATCAGCTGCACCAGCGAGAAGGCGCGGTCGTTGAGCCGATAGAGATCGACGACGTCATTGGCGGCGGCACGGTCGCGCGAAACGATGTAGAGGGTCGCGATCTGGCTGATCAGCAGGCCGGCGATGACGATGAGCAGCACCCAGACCGGCAGCGTTTGCGGCAGAATGCGTCTCATTCGGAGGTCGTCTCAGGCAGGAACTGGTAGCCGCCGCTGCGCACGGTCAGGATCAACTTCGGCGTTTTCGGGTCGTCCTCCATTTTGCGCCGCAGCCGGCTGACCAGAATGTCGACGCTGCGGTCGAAGCTGTAGCCGCTGTCGCCGCCGGACAGCTCAATGAGCTGCTCGCGGCTCAGCACGCGCTGCGCGCTCTTGACGAAGGTCTGCAGCAGGTTGAATTCGGCCATCGTCAGCTCGATCCTGACGTCGCCCGGCGCCATCAGCCGGCGGCGCGAACAGTCCATCGTCCAGCCGGCGAAATGGTAGATTTGCCGCGAGGCGGCGCGTCGCGGTTCGGCGGCGCCATTGCGTCTCAAGACGGCCCGGATGCGTGCGAGCAGCTCGCGCGGATCGAAGGGTTTCGGCACGTAGTCGTCGGCGCCCATCTCCAGGCCGACGACGCGGTCGGTGGTCTCGGTGACCGCGGTCAGCATGATGATCGGTGTCGAATAATTGGCGCGCAACTCGCGGCAGAGCTCCAGGCCGCTCCTGCCGGGCAGCATGACGTCCAGAACGATCAGGTCGACCTGGGCGCGGCGCAGCACGGTCTCCATCTCGGTGCCGTCGGCGGCGACCGATGTATGCAGCCCTCGCTTCTGGAAGAATTCCTGAAGCAGGTCGCGAATGCCCTTGTCGTCGTCGACGATCAGTATGTGGGGGTCGGATTTCACAGGGAACCTGTCATTTGTGGATCGCCCAAGCCGTGCTTCGGCCGTCAGCCAGACGATAGAATTCAGGCCATAAGTTGGCCAGTGGAGATCGGCGGCTCGATCCGGGCTGCCCAGAAACAATCCAGAAACAAAATTCTACAATCCGGAAAAACTACCGAAAAAAATCAAAGGCATAAGTGGTGCCGTGGCGGTCAGGTCATCGGCTGCGACACGCGTTACGGGATTACGGACAGACCAATGCAAAGGTTCTCGATCAGTCTGATGGGTGCGTTGCTTTCCATTTCGCTCGTCACGGCCGCGGTTGAACAAGCCGACGCAAAACTGGCCGATGCGAAGGTGGCCAATGCAAAGGCGGCCGATGCAAAGGTGGCGACCACCCGCAGCGAGCGTTGCATCGATCTGAACCGCCAGTTTGACGAAGCCCTCGAAACCCATGCCGCGGCAACGCAGGTCACCGCGGCGAAAGCACTTCAAAGAAAGGGAAACCGGTTCTGCGCCAACAAGAAACAGGCACAGGGAATCCGGATGCTCGCGAACGCTTTGAAGCTGCTTGGAGTGACACCGATCGATCCCGTTCAGTGACACTCAACCCGATCTGCACAAAAAGGAAGTGAAGCCATGAAAAAGTCCCTCCTCTCCGCCCTCGGTCTCGCCATCGCGCTGGCCTTCTCGATGCCGGTTCTCGGCGCCAGCAGCGCCAATGCCGCGACCACCACCCCGGCTGCGACGACAACGACGACCGCTGCGCCGGCCAAGGCCGTGAAGAAGGTCGCTGCCAAGAAGACCGTCAAGAAGCACAAGAAGCACGCGGTCAAGGCAGCTCCGAAGGCCTGATCAAGCGACATCTTTCTACCCTATGAGAAGACCGCTCCAGTTGCGATTTGCCTGGAGCGGTCGTCTTTTTGTTGCGTGCAGACAATAGGATCAGTCCCGGCCCACACCCTCCGTTGAACGCCAGACGGCAGTTCCCACATAGGCACGGACTTTTGAACTGCGCCCGCCGGGAAGCCGATCGCGCGCGGTTGAATGGACGACCGCTTTTGCCCATGTCAAAATGACCGCAAAGCTGTCGTACGCAATTGCCGGTCCAATGCCTGAAATCACCACAAAACCCCGTACCAGCACGAAGCCGAAGGTCGAACGGCCGAAGCTCTACAAGGTCATCCTGGTCAATGACGATTTCACGCCGCGCGAGTTCGTCGTGACGGTGCTGAAGGCCGAGTTCAAGCTCAGTGAAGACCAGGCGCATAGGATAATGATCACCGCGCACCGGCGCGGCGTCTGCGTCGTCGCCGTCTTCACCAGGGATGTCGCCGAGACCAAGGCGGCGCGGGCAACCGATGCCGGCAAGGCCAAGGGCTACCCGTTGATGTTCACGACGGAGCCGGAGGAGTAGAGCTCCTCCCTCGCCCCGTTTACGGGGAGAGGGAGGCGAGGCCCGGCTTGCCGGACGGAGCAGGGTGAGGGGCAGCGCAATGTCTGAAGAAAGTTTCACAGCGCCGGCGCCGCCCTCATCCGCCTGCCGGCACCTTCTCCCCGTATAGAGACGGGGAGAAGGGAACTACCGCCCTTCGCGGTACCACATCGAGCCCATCGCCAGAAGCAGCAGGCCGAGGCCGAGGAAGCCGCCGAACAGCGGCACGCGCGAGACGGCCTTGAGCACGCTGTCGTCGGTGGTGCGCAGGCCGATCCAGTCATTACCGGAAGCCGCGCCCGAGGAACGGACTGGGACGACGGAGGGCAGCGTGACCGTGCTGGTGAGATTGCCAAGTGCCGAGGCAGGCGCCAGCCGGCGAACGCTGCCGCCGGTTGCCTCAGCCGGTGGTTTCAGCCGGTTTTCGGTGGAGACGACGTCGGTGAATTCCGGCGCGTTGACCGGCCCGACATGGGCCAATGCCGTCAGGTCGCCATTGCCGACCTGATAGAGACCGATTTCGCTGGTCTCGACGCTGCCGAGGAAGACGCCTGGCTCGGACTTCTCAAGCCTGACGATCAGTGCCTTGCCGGACGGCGTGATGACTTGCGCCGGGCCGGGATCGTCACTCATCGTCTGGCGGCGGATCTCCAGCACCATGCCGCGGCCGTCGGCGGTCAGCCGCTCCTCCTCGAGTTCGGGCTCCTTCATGAGCCAGTGGGCGATGCGCCGGTAGAGTTGGACATGCGGCCCGCCGCCCTCGAAGCCGCGCGCCCACAGCCAGCCCTGGTCGGACAGAAGCATGCCGACGCGGCCTTCGCCCTTGCGGTCGAGCAGCAGCAGCGGCCGGTTGTCGGCGCCCTTCATCACCACCTCGCCCTCGGGGTTCTCGACGCCGATGGTGCGGAACCAGCGGCTCCAGTGCGGCGGCTCGGTCGCCGAGCCATCAAGCCCGCGCGTTACTGGATGACGCTGGCCGGTATCGGTGAGGCGCGGATAGAAGGCCTTGTCGATGACCTCGCCGGTCGGCATTGCCGGCAGCGCCGACATCAGCGGCGTGCGGGCGATCGAGCTTTCGCCGGCGTATTCGGGGCCGGCCGCGATTAGCAGCGCGCCGCCTTTTTCGACATATTCGGAGATGTAGTCGTAATAGAGGATCGGCAGCACGTCGCGGTGCTGATAGCGGTCGAAGATGATCAGGTCGAAATCCTTGATCTTCTCGACGAACAACTCGCGCGTCGGGAAGGCGATCAGCGACAATTCGTTGATCGGCGTACCGTCCTGCTTTTCCGGTGGGCGCAGGATGGTGAAGTGCACGAGGTCGACCGAAGCGTCGGATTTCAGCAAATTGCGCCAGGTGCGCTCGCCTGCATGCGGTTCGCCGGAAACAAGCAGCACGCGCAGATTTTCGCGGATGCCGTCGATCAGCGCGATGGCGCGGTTGTTGGTGTCGGTGAGTTCGCCCGGCTCGTGGTTGATGGCGAGTTCGACGATGTTGCGCCCGGCGTTGGGAATGGTCACCTGCAGCGGCATCGCCTGGCCGATGTTGGCGTGCTCGACCGATACCTGCTCGCCGTTGACCGATACGCGGACGTCGACCGGGCCGGTTTCGTTGTTGGTGGCAATGACGCGATAGGTCATGTCGAGCGGCTTGCCGACGAGGCCGAAACGCGGCGCATTCTCGAAGCGGATGCGGCGGTCTTTTTCATGGTCGTTGCCGGTAATCAGCGCATGCAGCGGGGCATTGAAGTCGGGCGCGCCGGGTGGCGCGTCATGGACCTCGCCATCGGTAATCATGATGGCGCCGCCAATGCGCGATGGCGGCACGTCGCGGAAAGCATTTTCGAGCGAGGAAAACAACCGCGTCTCGGTGCGCTCGTCGGCGGCTTCGGACTTGCCGGCTTCGACGACACGGACGTCGAACTGCTTGAAGCGGCCTAGACGCTGCTGAAGACCGGCCAACGCCGCGTCGGTCTGCTTGGTGCGGTCGCCGATATCCTGGCTCTGACTGCGGTCGACGACGACGGCGACGATGCTTTTCAGCGGCTCGCGTTCTTCGTCGAGGAACACCGGATTGAGCAGCGCCGCAGCCAGAGCAATCAGGGCTGCCAGGCGGAAGACCGCGCCGCGCTGGCGAAACCAAAGGCCGACTAGCGCCAGCAGCAGCAGCAGCACCACAACCGCTGCGAGCAGCGGCCAGGTGGTGAGCGGTTCGAAGGCGAGCGACCAGTTCATGGTCTATTGCCCCAGCCGTTCGAGCAGCACCGGGACGTGCACCTGGTCGGATTTGTAGTTGCCGGTCAGCATGTACATCATGATGTTGACGCCGGCGCGCAGCGCATAGATGCGCTGCATCGGATCCGACGGCACGGTCGGCAATAGCGGGTCGCCATTCTCGTCGACGGCCCAAGCGCCGGCGAAATCATTGGCGGTGATCATGATTGGCGAAACGCCGTCGCCGGTGCGCACCGGGCGGTTCTCGGTGTTGCTGGCTTCAAGCGATGCCTCGACCCAAAGCGGGCTGCCGGCAAAACGGCCGGGAAACTCCGGAAGGATGTAGAAGGATTTGGTCAGCACGTGGTCCGACGGCACCGGTTCCAGCGGTGGCACGTTGAGGTTGCCGAGGATGTCGCGCAGCCGCTCCGTCGCCGGGCTGGTCGAATCCGCACCAATGCCATTGGCGAACTGGTCGCGGGTGTCGAACAAGACGGTTCCGCCCTGCTGCATATAGGCGTCGACGCGGGCGATGGCGGCCTCGCTCGGCATCGGGGCCGAGGGATCGATCGGCCAGTAGATCAGCGGATAGAAGGACAGTTCGTCCTTCGAGATGTCGACGCCGGCCGGTGCTCCGGGTTCGAGCGCGGTTTTTTCGATGAGGAATCGGGTCAGGCCTTCGAGCCCGGCGCGGCTGATCGAATCGATACCCGGCTCGCCGGTCAGCACATAGGCGATCCGGGTCTTTGAAATGTCCCCGATCGCCTCCGTATCTCCCGGTTTGGCGTCGTCGGCACGCGCGACGTCCGCGTGGCCAATCAAGGCGCCGAGCGCAATCAGCAGGACGGCTGCCGTCGCCGCAGCGCCGGCACGGCGCGGCCGGCGCGACAACAGGCCGCCCATCCAGAATACGGCAAGCGTGTCGAGCACCATCAGCACCAGGGCCGCCGTGACCAGCGGACCTTTGAGGTTGCGCTGCTCGTCGAAGGCATACTGGATGGTGGTGACCGGCACGGTGATTTCAGGCCGGGCCAGCGGCGTGAATGCGCTGTCGCCAACGAGCAGATTGTGAGCGAACACTCCCGTCTCGGAGCCGTAGAGGCCGGGCGGGTTTTCCAGCGTCACCGGCTGCGGGCCGGCGCCGGGCACCAGCGGCCTGGCATCCGGCGTCGGCGGCACCAGCGTGCCGTCGGCGGAGATCATGCGATAGGGTGCCAGCGACGTCGCGGCGGCCTCGGCATTGGCGACCGCCGCGCCCTGGTTGCGCGACAGTTGCACGATGCGCCGCAGCATCTCGA
The DNA here is from genome assembly GCF_040318915.1 of Mesorhizobium sp. M0991. Classification (NCBI taxonomy): domain Bacteria; kingdom Pseudomonadati; phylum Pseudomonadota; class Alphaproteobacteria; order Hyphomicrobiales; family Phyllobacteriaceae; genus Mesorhizobium; species Mesorhizobium sp. M0991. Next base: position 121,301 of record NZ_JAMYNE010000011.1, on the reverse strand, counting down.
CGAAGCTGCCGGAGATCGGCAGGTTGGACCACGTCGCCTCGGGGGTGACGTGGAACAGCACGAGGGTGCCCTTGTCCTTCTTCATCCCGGTCACCAGCGGCGTACCGTCGGCAAGCGTGGCCCAGGTGCGCTCGACGATGTCGGGCGTCGGTTCGGCCAGCACCTGCCTGGTGACGGTGACCTCGGTGGGCGGCGCGAGGTCGGCGAAGGGGCCGGTTTTCGGGAATTCAGTGACCGGCTGCGGTGCCGTCCATGACAGCGCGCCGCCAAGCGATCGCTCGCCGGTAAGCAGCCGGACCGGCAGCAGATCGTCGTCATTGCCGGCAGCCGCCAGCCGCGAACCGGCAAAACGCACCAGCGTGCCGCCCTTGTCGACCCAGTCGACCAGCCTTCGCCGTGCCTGTTCCGGAATGGTGCCGACATCGGCCATGACGATCATCGCCGGTTTTTGGTCGAGCAGTTGCGGGATGGCGTCGGCGAGATCGACGCTCGACGGCTCGACGAGATCGGCGAAAGGCTGCAGGGCGCGGCGGATGTAGTAGAGCGGCGACAGCAGCGGTTGCGCCTGGTCGGCCTCGGCCTGCGACAGCAGCCCGACGCGGCGGCGTTTTGAGCTCTCATCGAGCACGCGGACGGCACCGGCCTGGCGCTCGCCATCGAGCGCGATGTAGGCGAAGTCGTTACGCAGTTCGAACGGCACCGCCATCGTGCTGGTGGCGGTGGTTCCGCCCGGTGCGAAGGTCAGCGTCGCGTCGGCGATGCGGCGGCCCTTGTCGTCGAAGGCGCCGGCCGTCACCTGTGCAGGTGCCGGATCGCCCGGTGCGCGGATGGCGGTCAGGGCGAAGCCGTCGACCTGGTTGTCGGCGCCGGTCAGGCCGGTCAGCGACAGCCGGTCGGAGACGGCCCAGACGACGCGTGCTGCGTTCTTCGACAACAGCGTGTTGAAGGCGGCTTCGTCGCCTTGCGCCGCCAAGCCATCGGCGAGCACTGCGACGCTGGCGCCCGGCAGCGACTCCAAGGCTGACGCGACGCGGGCGTAGACGGCGGGGCGGTCGGTCGGGATCGGCCGCGGCATTGCCGCGCGCAGCCGGTCGAGCGCGGCAGCGGCATCGAAGGGACCGATCTCGGCATTCGGCTTCTCGGCGGTGAAAGCGATGAGCACCGGCACGCCGTTCGAATTGGCATCGGCGATCAGCCGCTCGGCGGTGGCGACGCGCTTGCCCCAGTCGGCGGCACTTGCCCAGTCATTGTCGATCACCAGCGCCAGGGCGGCGCCCTCGGCCGGCAGCTTTTCGCGCGGGTTGAAGACGGGTTCGGCAAGTGCTGCCACGATAAGCGCGGCCATCAGCAGCCTGAGCAGCGTCAGCCACCAAGGGCTCTGCTGCGGCGTTTCTTCGCGCCTCAGCACGCGGGCGAGAATCCTGAGCGGCGGAAACACCTCGGTTTGCGGCCTGGGCGGGGTCAGCCGCAGAAGCCACCAGATCACAGGCAGCGCCAGCAGGCCCCACAGCACCATCGGCGCCCCGAAGGAGAGCGGCAGCCAACTCATGCGCGGGCCCTCCCGGCAAAGCTGCCCTCGGCGGTCATCGCCATGTGGATGTGCACCAGCGCCTCGGAGGCAAGGCGATCGGTATGATTGACGGTAAAGCTCCAGCCAAGCCGTTTGCACCAGGCAGCCAGTTCCTGGCGGCGGGCGGCATAAAGCAGGCGATATTCCTCGCCCAGCATTTCGGCGCGGCCGGCGGTCAGCTTGTCGCCGGTCTCAGGATCGGTGAATTCGGTGCGCCCGGCATAGGGGAAGCTTTCCTCGGCCGGATCGGCGACCTCGATCAGATGTGCGCGCACGCCGTGGCGGGCGAGCACGTCCAGCCAGGCTATGGTGTCCTCGACCGGGTCGAGGAAATCGCTGACGAGGACGATGTCGCAGAAGCGGCGAATGCCGGACAGGTCGGGCTTTGCCGGCAGGTCGGCGGCGTGCATCAGTTGCGCCGCGATGCGCTCGGCGCCATTGCGGGCGGTGAACGGGTCGGTCAGGCCCGGCCAGGCAATGCGCTCGCCGCTGCGCGACAAAAGCTCGGCCATGGCCAGCGCCAGCACCAGGGCGCGCGATTCCTTGGAAACGCTGGCTCCGGTCGATTTGTAGAGCATGGAAGGCGAGGGGTCGGCCCACAGCCACACCGTATGGGCGGCCTCCCATTCACGGTCGCGGACATAGGTGTGGTCGTCGCGAGCGGAACGGCGCCAGTCGATGCGCGAGGAATCGCCTTCGACATAGGGCCGGAACTGCCAGAAATTCTCGCCGATGCCGCGCTTGCGGCGGCCATGCCAGCCGGCAATTACCGTGTTGACGATGCGGCGCGCCTCGACCAGCAGGTCCGGCACCAACGAAGCCCGCAACCGGCCTCTGGCGAGCGCATCGCGCGTCGCTGCCGGTGCCTGCGCTTCACCGATGCGCGCCATCAAATCCCTTTCGCGAGCTTCGCCACGACATCGCGAACCGTGGTGCCCTCGGCGCGGGCGGCGAAGGTCAGCGCCATGCGGTGCTGCAGCACCGGCTCAGCGAGCGCGCGAACGTCGTCGACCGACGGCGCCAACCGGCCGTCATAGAGGGCGCGGGCGCGGGCGCACAGCGTCAGCGCCTGACTGGCGCGCGGGCCTGGGCCCCAGGCGACGTGCTTGTCGGTATCGGCGTTGCCCTGGCCGGGGCGCGCCGAACGCACCAGCTTGAGGATCGCCTCGACGACGCTTTCAGGCACCGGCATGCGGCGGATGAGCGTCTGGATATCCTTCAGCCGCGCCGGCTGCAGCACGTTTTCAGCCTTGGCATCCTCGATACCGGTGGTTTCCAGCAGGATGCGGCGCTCCGCCTCGATCTCGGGGTAGAGGATGTCGACCTGCATCAGGAAGCGGTCGAGCTGCGCTTCCGGCAGCGGATAGGTGCCTTCCTGCTCCAACGGGTTCTGCGTCGCCAGAACGTGGAACGGTGACGGGAGGTCATGGCGCACGCCGGCAATGGTGACGTGGTATTCCTGCATCGACTGCAGCAGCGCCGACTGGGTACGCGGCGAGGCGCGGTTGATCTCGTCGGCCATCAGCAGTTGCGCGAAGATCGGCCCGGAAATGAAGCGGAACGAGCGCTTGCCGAATTCATCCTGCTCCATCACCTCGGAGCCGAGAATGTCTGATGGCATCAAGTCGGGCGTGAACTGGATGCGGCGCGAATCGAGGCCGAGCACGATGCCCAGCGTTTCGACCAGCTTGGTCTTGGCTAGGCCGGGCACGCCGACCAGCAGTGCATGGCCGCCGGCCAGCAACGCAACCAGCGTGCGCTCGACGACGCTTTCCTGGCCGAAGATGACCCGGCCGACGCCGTCGCGGACCCTCGAAATGTCGGCCAGCGCCTTCTCGGCCTGTGCCACCATGTCTTTTTCGCTGATCGGGCTTTCCTTGATCATAACGCTCATGCAGCATCGATCCTTCTGGTTGGAAATACCGCTTGGCACCTTGGGTGCCGCAGAATGCCGCGATTCGGCCTCGCATGGCGCCTGCAATGAACTTAAATCACAGACTTAGGCTGACAAGCGGAACAACAGTGACTATTTCGTGACCATGACAGAAGCCGCCGACCATCGTGAAGAGAGCCTGACGGCCGCGACCGAGGCGCGCGGGCTGGAGGCGCTGGTCTCGCGCGCGACGCGCGCCGGCAAGGGGCAGGCGCCGGTGGAACGCTGGAATCCGGCGTTTTGCGGCGATCTCGACATGGAGATCAAGCAGGATGGCACCTGGTTCTATCTGGGAACGCCGATTGGCCGGATGCCGCTGGTGCAGCTTTTTTCCTCGGTGCTGCGCAAGGACGAGGACGGTAGGACCTACCTGGTGACGCCGGTGGAAAAGGTCGGGATCCGCGTTGCCGACGCGCCCTTCATTGCCGTCGAGATGGATGTGTCGGGCGCCGGCGACGGACAAATCATCACCTTTCGCACCAATGTCGGCGATGTGGTCGAGGCTGGGGCGGAGCATCCGCTGCGCTTCGTCGATGAGGATGAGACAGGTGGCCTGAAGCCCTACGTGCTGGTGCGCGGGCGGCTGGAGGCGCTGGTGGCGCGGCCGGTGATGTACGAGCTGGTCGAGCACGGCGAAGAGATCGACATCGGCGGCAAGACGATGTTTGCCGTCCGTTCCAAAGGCGAGGTCTATCCAATCATGCCGGCTGAGAAACTGAAACGGCTGAGCGCATGATGGACCGTCTATGATGGATCAGGTGACGCCGTTGCCGTTTTCCGCTGCCGAGTTTCGCCAGCGCGTCGCGGCGCAGCCACTGGCGCATGCCGGCGACGATTTTGGCGACCACCGCTTCAATCCGGGCCATGCCAGGCTGAAGCTGGCCAAGGCGCTGCGCGACGCCGCCGTGCTGATCCCGGTGGTCGATCATGGCCATGAAGCCACGGTCCTTTTGACCAGGCGGGCGGAAAAGCTGCGCAACCATTCGGGGCAGGTGGCTTTCCCCGGCGGAACCATCGATCCAACCGATGCGAGCCCGGAAGCGGCGGCATTGCGCGAGACATTCGAGGAGATCGGTCTCGATAGGGATTACATCGAGATCATCGGCCGTCTGCCGGACTACGTCTCCGGCAGCGGCTATCGCATCGCCCCGGTGCTCGGGATTGTGCGGCCCGGTTTCAGCCTGACGCTGAATTCCGACGAGGTCGATGCCGTCTTCGAAGTGCCGCTGGGCTTTCTGATGGACCCCGCCAACCACACCAGAGACAGTCGCATGTGGAATGACCTCGAATGGTTCTATTACGAGATGCCCTATGGCGGCCAGCGCATCTGGGGCGTCACCGCGGGTATCATCCGAACGCTTTATGAAAGGCTCTATTCGTGAGCAATCCGGTGTCGATTGCTGGCAAGGCCGGCTGGCTCGGCGAAAGCCACCTGCAGCGCCTGCTCGCCGCGCTCACCGACAGCGGCGAGGAGGCACGCGTCGCCGGCGGTGCCGTGCGCAACGCGCTTATCGGACAGCCTGTCGCCGACATCGACATTGCCACCACCACGGTGCCTGAGGAAACCATCCGGCGCGCCGAGGCGGCGGGCTTCAAGACGGTGCCGACCGGCATCGAGCATGGCACCGTCACCGCGGTCGCCCACGGCAAGGCCTATGAGGTCACCACGCTGCGTGCCGATATCGAAACCGACGGCCGGCGCGCCAAAGTGTCCTTCGGTCGCGACTGGAAAGCCGACGCTGAGCGGCGCGATTTCACCATCAATGCACTCTATGCCGAAGCCGATGGAACGGTCGTCGATCTGGTCGGCGGGATCGCCGATATCGAAGCGCGGCGGCTGCGATTCATCGGCGATCCGGAAGCGCGCATCCGCGAGGATTATCTGCGCATCCTGCGTTTCTTCCGCTTCTTCGCCTGGTATGGCGACGGCAGGCCGGATGCCGAAGGGTTGAAGGCTTGCGCCAGGCTGAAGCAGGGGCTCGACCAGCTCTCGGTCGAGCGCGTCTGGTGGGAATTGAAGAAATTGCTGTCAGCGCCCGATCCGTCACGGGCGCTGCTGTGGATGCGTCAGGCCGGCGTTCTGACCGCCGTTTTGCCGGAAAGCGAGAAATGGGGCATCGATGCCATCCACGGGCTGACCAAGACCGAGAAGGACCTGGCCTGGGCGCCGGACCCGCTGCTCAGGCTGGAAGCCATCGTGCCGCCGGATGCCGCGCGCATGAAAACGCTTGCCGAGAGATTGAGGCTTTCTGTGAGCGAGGCAAGCCGCCTGCGGCATTGGGCGATCACGGCTGCCGTCGATCCGAAAACGACCGAAGGAGAGTTGGCGAAAAGGCTCTATTTTGGCGACCGCCAAGGCTTTGTCGATCGGTTGCGGCTGTTGCTCGCTTCCGCTCGAGCCCGCGCGGTCGAAGACAATGACGCACTGCTCGAAGCCGGCGGCTTCTCGCGCCTGCTTGCCTTCGCCGCAAAATGGCAAAACCCTGTTTTTCCGGTCAAGGGCGCCGATCTGACGACACTTGGCGCATCACCGGGGCCGAAGCTTGGTGCAACGTTGAAGAATCTTGAAAAGGAATGGGTCGAGTCCGGTTTTGCGCTTGATCGCGGCGCGCTGCTCAAGCGCGCCGCAGAGGCACTCGAATCCTAACCGTCACGCTGCGTCGCGGGCCTTTTCGATGCGCGAGCGGATCGCCTCGATCATCGTCTCGCGGATCACCGTCTCGCCGTGCGTCTCGCGCAGATGCTCGACGGCACGGCGCATGACCTCAGCCTCCTCCTCGGCGCGTGTGTGCCACTCGCAGCCGGGTACGAGCGACCCGCAATGGAACTCCTTCATCGGCTTCTCCTCATCTCCTCCTTGGAGCGCCGCAGCGCACTGACACGGAAGCTCCAGACCTTTGATCTTGCGCAGCATCCGGAAACCGGGTCCGGTATCCGGGTTACACGCTGGCCAGCTTAGCATAACACGATCGAACGGTTTTGGTTGCCTTAGAGCGCCGCGCGTCCAAGCCGACACGCAGTGCTCAAGGGTACGGATTGCGAAAAGGCGGAGCATCGCTGCTCCGCCCTCTTACGCTACCCCGGAGGCAAGACCTTGTCTTGCTCCAGCGGGCAGGACATCACTTCACGATCTTGACTGCCTCAGCAATTTTATCCTTGCCGCTCATATCCCACGTGACGCGGACCTTTTCGCCGACCTTCAGGCCAGGATCCTTGAAGGTCTGGGGCAACGTAAAGGTGGCTCCGTTATCCAGAACTAGGCTCATCGCCGTTCCATCAAAGCTTTTGATCGTGCCGGTGGTGTGCTTGACCGCAGCGAATGCGGCAGTACCAGAGGCGAGAACGGCAGCGGCGGCCGCGGTCATAATAAGCTTGCGCATGGCATGCTCTCCTGGAAAATGCGGGCACCCGCTTGGGAAAGGTGCCCCATTCAATCATGGGCCGTCCGGTCACGTCGGGTCGCGGCTCTCGGGAGTAAAGAACCGCCGGCGTTTCCCGGCCCGACGCGACAAATAGCCCAATCTTTTCAATAGAATATTAGACGAAAAAGATATTTTCTGGCGCGCGTTGCGCCACATTCGCCGTCAAATTCTGGGGATTTGGACCCGATTGCGGCTCACGTTGCGCTCACCGAGATTTTACGGCCATTTCACCTCAGGCGGCAGGCTGGACAGGATCGACGCGACATTGCCGCCGGTCTTCAGCCCGAAGATGGTGCCGCGATCGTGAAGCAAGTTGAATTCGACATAGCGGCCGCGACGGATGAGCTGCTCGTCACGGTCGCCATCGGTCCAGTTATCATTGAAGTTGGCGCGCACCAGATGTCCGTAGACGACGAGAAAAGATCGCCCAACGTCCTGGACGAAGTTGAAATCGGCGTCCCAGCCGCCTTTGTCCTCGCCCGAATGCAGCCAGTCGAAGAAGATACCGCCGGTACCGCGTGGCTCGTCGCGGTGCGGCAGATAGAAGTACTCGTCGCACCAAGCCTTGAATTTCGCGTAGTCGGCGATCGCCGCGTTCTTCTCGCAGGCAAATTGCATCGCCCTGTGGAAGGCGATCGTGTCGGGGTCGTCCTGGCTGCGGCGGCGGTCGAGCACCGGTGTCAGGTCGGCGCCGCCGCCGAACCACTGGCGCGAGGTGACGACCATGCGCGTGTTCATATGCACTGCCGGTACGTTGGGGTTCCACGGATGGGCGATCAGCGAAATGCCGCTCGCCCAGAAGGACGGGTCCTCTTCGGCGCCCGGCATCTGCTTCCTGAATTCGGGCGAGAACTCGCCGTGGACGGTCGAGGTGTGGACGCCGACCTTCTCGAAGACGCGGCCGTGCATCATCGACATGATGCCGCCGCCGCCCTTGCCGGCATCGCGTTGCCACGGCGTCTTTTCGAAGCGACCGGGCGACCAGCTGGCCTGCGGCCCCTGCAGGTCCTGCTCGATCTGCTCGAAGCTGGCGCAGATGCGCTCGCGCAACGTCTCGAACCACAGCCGTGCCTTCATCTTCTTCTGTTCGATGTCGGCTGGCAGCCCCGCCGGTATCTCGGGTCGTTGCAAATCCTGTCTCCGGTTGCGGGGCGTACCCCGACAAATGACTCGTCTTTTCCGGCCGCGATCCCTAATCTCTTAGGTGCAAGGGTCAAGTGTGAATGGAGTTCTTTCGTGCGCACCCCGGCAAGACCGCCGCTGGATGGCCTGAAGAAGAGGCTCGACCGTTCACGCGCCGAGAACGCGCGCATGCCGCGCGACGGATTTCTGCGCGAGACCTTCGTGCTGCCGCGCTCCGACGCTCGTCTCAAGGCGAAGGAATGGTTCGAGCGCTTTCCCAAGCAGGCCTATTGGACCGAGATCGAGAGCTGGTTCGAGCGGCCGGGCGACGTCATCGAATTCACCATCAGGCGGCTGCCGGCGGCGGATTAACGCTCGATCAGCAAACGTCTCGCTCCCGGCCCCCGGGTGCTCAGCCGGTCGCCCTTGTTCCTCAGCGGGCATTTGTCGATCGACATGCAGCCGCAGCCGATGCAGTCGGTCAGCCCATCGCGCAGCTTCTTGAGCTGGGCAATCTTCTGGTCGAGCTCGTCGCGCCAAGCCGTCGAAAGCAGGTTCCAATCCTCGCGCGTCGGCGTCCGGCCTTCGGGCAATGATCGAAGTGCGGCGCCGATCTCGGCCAGCGAAATGCCGACCTCCTGCGCCACCTTGATGATCGCCACACGTCGCAGCACGTCGCGGCCGTAACGCCGTTGGTTGCCTGATGTGCGGTGGCTGCGGATCAGCCCGCGTGCTTCGTAGAAATGCAGCGCCGACACCGCCACGCCGCTGCGCGTCGCCACCTGGCCGACTGTTAATTCCGTTGCCGCAGCCATCTCCGAGTTTCCGCTTGACCTCAAGTTAAGTTGAGCTTGTAGCGAAGAAGCCTCGAAGATGCAAACGGCAGGAGAAGGCGATGTGCGTCTGGATGAGAATGACCGGAGAGGACGCAGTGTTGCGTGAGGACGACGCCTTGGTCGCTACGGCCGGCGATCGCGTACACATCCTAGCGGAGCTGCCGGATCGCCTCGGCCGCCACCATCGCAACGGAAAGCGCGACGTTGATGCTGCGCGCGCCGGGCTGCATCGGGATGATCAGTCGCGCATCCGCCGCCTCGTGGACGGCATCCGGCACGCCTGCGGATTCGCGGCCGAACAGGAGAATGTCATCGGTGGCGAAGACGAAATCCGTGTAGGCGACAGCGGCTTTGGTCGACAGCAGCACCAGCCGCCGCTTGCCAAGTTTGCGCCAGTCATCGAAGGCGTGCCAGTCGACATGCCGGGTGAGCGCCGCCATTTCGAGATAGTCCATGCCGGCCCGTTTCAGCGCCCGGTCGGAGAGCGGGAAGCCGGTCGGTTCGATGATGTCGACGCCGAGACCGAGGCAAGCGGCGAAGCGCAGGATTGTCCCGGTATTGCCGGCGATATCCGGCTGGTAGAGCGCGATGCGGAGACGGTCGTTCATTTCCGCGTCTTTCTAATAAGTGGCAGATCAGCCACAGAGCTCTCGCGGTTTTGGAAATTCCTGGACTGGCGGGTGGTCATTTTCTGCGAAGTCGGTTATACGGCCAGCATTGTCAACCCGAACCGATGGAGGGGTAATTCATGATGGCCATGCACATCCACCACCCCTCTCGTGGGCTTACCAGCCCGATGGCGGATTCGGTACGACGATTCTCCTGACCTTCTAGACTTCAATCGCACCGATTCCCGCCGAAACCTTTTTCGGCCTTTGAAGGAATCCTGCGATGTTTTTCAAGCTGTGGAAGGGGCTGAACGCCCCACCTGAACACACTTCGACCGATGTGACCTTTGCCGCGCTGCGCGTGCCCGCGGCCTGGGTTGGTTCACCCTTCTATCTGCATCTTCAACTGGAGGACGGACCGATGTTCGATCCCTGTAGAATACCCGGCTCAAGAAGCCTGCACGAGCGCAAGACTGCGACTTGGGCGCTTTTGATCGGCGAGACCTACTCGTCAGCGGTTCACGCCGAGACTCGCCGGCGTCCGCATCGCGGCATGCTGCCGGACGTCGATTTCTCGCGCGCCGTTCCGGACCATAGCCGGCCGTCGCTGGTGCGCCGGATCATCAGGCTGATCCGGCCTGGTGCAAAAACCGGCGCGAAAATCCGGATCGTCAAAACGTCGTCAGCATCGTCAAACGAGACTGTCGGCGAAAGGCCCGCGACAACCTATATAGCGCGAAGCAGGACCGGCGAGGCGGACGATTCCGTATCGCCGGTCCTTGACGCCATGCGGTCTGGGCACCTCGTCCGTTCCCGTGCCGCGTGAGCGGAACCAATATTGTGAGCATCACTATGTTTAGCTGGTTTGAAAAAAGGCTCGATCCGTTCCCTGCCAAGGAGCCGGTCGAGCCGCCAAGGACACTGATCGCCTTCTGCGTGCATTATACGCGCGGCGCGTGGCCCTACATCGCTCTCGATGCGGTGCTAGTGACGGCCATCGCGCTTGCCGAGGTGTGGATGTTCGGCTTCATGGGCCGGATCGTCGACTGGCTGTCGGCGCAGAATCGCGAGACGTTCCTGCAGACCGAGAGCTTGAAGCTGGCCGGCATGGCCTTCATTGTGGTTTTCGCGCTGCCGGCGACGGTCTGGTTCCATTCGCTGCTCAACCAGCAGACGCTGATGGGCAACTATCCGATGCGCATCCGCTGGCAGGTGCATCGCTATCTGCTCAAGCAGTCGATGAGCTTCTATCAGGACGAGTTCGCCGGGCGCATCGCGACCAAGCTGATGCAGACGGCGCTCGCGGTGCGCGAATGCGTCATCAAGCTCATCGACGTGCTCAATTACATCGTCGTCTATTTTCTTGGCATGATGTTCATTGTCGGCTCGGCAGACTGGCGGCTGGCTGCGCCGCTTGCCGTCTGGCTTGCCGGATATGTCCTGCTGTTGCGCTATTTCATCCCGCGGCTGGGCCAGGTCGGCGAGGAGCAGGCCAATGCGCGCTCGACCATGACCGGCCGGGTCGTCGACAGCTACTCCAACATCCAGACGGTCAAGCTGTTCTCGCATGCGCGGCGCGAGGCATCCTTCGCCAAGGACGGTATGGCCGGCTTTCTCGATACGGTCTACCGGTCGATGCGGCTGGTGACACAGCTCTACGGGTTGCTCTATGTCCTGAATTCGCTGCTGTTGTTTTCGGTCACCGCAATCTCGCTATGGCTGTGGCTCGGCCAAGCCGTGACGATCGGCGCGGTCGCCCTGGTCATCGGCCTCGTGCTGCGGCTCTGGGGCATGTCGCAATGGATCATGTGGGAGATGTCGACGCTGTTCGAGAATATCGGCACGGTGCAGGATGGCATCAGCTCGATCTCGCTGCCGCGCCTCGTCGAAGACCGGCCTGGCGCCAAGGATATTGCCGTGACCAAGGGGGAGATCCGTTTTGAGGACATCCGCTTCCACTACGGCAAGCAGAAGGGCGTGATCGAAAGCCTGTCGCTGACGATGAAGCCGGGCGAGAAGGTCGGCATCGTCGGCCGTTCGGGTGCCGGCAAGTCGACGCTGGTCAATCTTCTGTTGCGCTTCTACGACCTCGAAAGCGGCAAGATCCTGATCGACGGCCAGGACATCGCGGCGGTGGCGCAGGACTCGCTGCGCGCCCAGATCGGCATGGTCACGCAGGACACCTCGCTGCTGCATCGCTCGGTACGCGAGAATATCCTCTATGGCCGGCCGGACGCCAGCAACGAGATGCTGATCGAAGCGGCGCGGCGCGCCGAGGCGCTGGATTTCATTGCCGGGTTGTCGGATTCGAGCGGCCGCAAGGGTTTCGACGCGCATGTCGGCGATCGCGGCGTCAAATTGTCCGGCGGCCAGCGGCAACGCATCGCCATAGCCCGTGTCATGCTGAAGGACGCGCCGATCCTCATCCTCGACGAGGCGACCTCCGCCCTCGATTCCGAGGCCGAGGCGGCCATCCAGGAGAACCTCTACAAGCTCATGCAAGGCAAGACCGTCATCGCCATTGCCCACCGGCTGTCGACGATCGCAGCCATGGACCGCCTCGTCGTCATGGACAAAGGCCGCGTCATCGAGGAAGGTTCGCATGAGGAACTCGTTGCCAAAGGCGGGCTCTACGCCCAGCTTTGGCAGCGCCAGTCGGGCGGCTTCCTGCTCGACGACGGCCCCTCTGCCAACGATGCAGCCGCCAACGATGCACTCGCCAAGGGTGAAGCCGCCGAATGATGACTGCCATCTACCGCTGGTTCGAGAACTGGGTCTATCCATTCCGGGAGCCCGCGGACCTTCGGCCACCTGCCGGCGTCAGGGGTTTCCTCTGGCACTATGTCGGGCAGGCGAAGATCGCCTTCTTCGCCATGCTGGTGATCGGCGGCATCGCGCCGCTGGTCGAAGCCGGATTGTTCTATTTCGTCGGGCGGCTGGTCGACATCCTCGACCAGCTTCCCGGCGAACGCAGCTGGCACGCGCTGTGGACTGCCGCCGGCCCGGAACTTGTCTTCATGATTGCCGTGGTGCTGGTCATCCGCACCATCGTCGTCGGCCTGTCGGCGCTGGTTGACGAGCAGACGATCACGCCGGGTTTCTACAATCTGGTGCGCTGGCAGGCGCATCGCCATGTCTCGCGCCAATCCTACGCCTTCTTCCAGAACGACTTTGCCGGACGTATCGCGACCAAGGTCTGGCAGGCGGGACAGGCGACCGGCGATCTGATGGAAAGCTTCATCGAGGTCGTCTGGTTCATGGTCGTCTATACGGTGACGACGCTGGCGCTGGTCGCCGGGCTCGACCTCCGGCTGGCGGTGCTGGTGGTGATCTGGATTACCGCCTTCGGCCTGCTGGCCAGACGCTATGTGCCGGCGATCCGCAAGCATGCCGAAGCCACCGCCGAAGCCGGCTCGATGATCACCGGCCGCATCGTCGATTCCTATTCGAACGTGCAGACGCTGAAACTGTTCTCCGCCGATGGCGACGACCGCTATATCAGGAACGGCTTCGACATCTATCTCGACGCGCTGCGCCCGTTCACCCGCCGGCTGACCGGCGTGCGCATGGCGCTGACGATGCTGTCGGGGATCATGATCACCGCGATCGCCTGCTTTGCCGTTTATCTCTGGGTCGAGGGCACGATCACCGTCGGCGCCGTGGCCTTCACGCTGTCGTTGGTGTTGCGGCTGAACATGCTGCTCGGTCGGCTGATGATGCAGCTCAACAGCATATTGCGGAACCTCGGCGTGCTGGAAAACTCCAAGGCGCTGATCTCGCAGCCGCTCGGCCTGACCGATGCACCGGACGCGAAAGAGCTTGTCATCGGCGGCGGCCGCATCGACGTAAGCAACGTCGAGTTCCACTACGGCAAGGGGTTCGGCGTGCTCAACGGCATCGACTTGGTGGTGCGGTCGGGCGAAAAGGTCGGGCTGGTCGGACCGTCCGGCGCCGGCAAGACGACCTTGGTCAATCTGATCCTGCGCCTCTACGACCTCGAGAGCGGCAAGATCACCATTGACGGGCAGGACGTCTCCAGGGTCACGCAGAACTCGCTGCGCGCCAATATCGGCGTCGTCAGCCAGGATACGGCACTTTTCCACCGCTCGCTGCGCGACAACATCAAGCTCGGCATGCTGGAAGCGACCGACGCCGAGGTGGTCGCGGCAGCGGAGAAGGCCGAGGCGCACGAGTTCATCCTCGGTCTGCGCGACAATCGCGATCGTATTGGCTATGAGGCCTATGTCGGCGAGCGCGGCGTCAAGCTCTCCGGCGGCCAGCGCCAGCGCGTGGCGATCGCCCGCGTCTTCCTCAAGGACGCACCGATCCTGGTGCTCGATGAGGCGACCTCGGCGCTCGATTCCGACATCGAGGCGGCGATCCAGGAAAATCTGGCAAGGCTGATGGAAGGCAAGACGGTCATCGCCATCGCGCACCGGCTGTCGACCATCGCGGCACTCGACCGGTTGGTGGTGCTCGACCAGGGCCGCATCGTCGAGCAAGGCACGCATGACGAGCTGGTCGCGCTCGACGGGCTCTATGCAAGGCTGTGGAAGCGGCAGTCCGGCGGCTTCCTGTTCAACGAAGAGAGCGCGCTGGCCGAGACCCGGCCGGCAGAGTAGTTTCTACAAACCGGAGTAGACCATGGCGGTGAGAATGCCATCGAATTTCGGACGGTCCGGCGCGCAGGAGAGCGCGTTGGACCTGCTTGGCCACGAAATCCTCGGCGAAAAGGCGGCAGCGCTCGGCCGTGCCGGCCGGCGCGTCGAGGAAACACTGACGAGGCTGCGCGAGAATTGCGACAGCGACGATCGAGCCCGGCTGCTCAGGGACGCAGCCGAAGCGGTGCACGGCTATTTCATCCAGCGCGAACTCTGCGGCTTGCGCAAGCACGACGCGGTGATCCGGGAATACAACATTCCCAAGGCCGTGCTGGCCAGGCTCGGCGCCAGCGCATGATCCGAACCGGAAATTGGTTCGGGAGGCGTTATTCCAGCCACTCGGTGATGAAGCTGCCGTTCTCGTGTATGTCGGTGGTTTCCAGCGGGCCTGGCCCGAGATTGGTGAATTTGTGCGGCGTGTTCGGCGGTACGATCAGGATCTGGCCGGCGGTGGCCTCGATCTGCCGGTCGCCGACGGTGAACAAGCCGGTCCCAGTCCGGATGATAAAAATCTCGCAATAGGGATGGCTGTGCAGCCTGGGGCCGCCGCCGATTTCGGGCAGGTAGTTGAAGATCAGGCAGCTGTTCGAGCCGTAAGCTCCGCCTTGCAGCTCGCCCTGCCAGTGGTCGGGCCAGCGGTCGGGCGCTTCGGCCCATTTGTCGCGGTCTATGACATGCGCCATAGGCCGAGGATAAACCGGGCCAGCGCCAGCTGTCGAGGCGAACGCAGCCATTTGGTTTTGCTGCTGTTTTCCAATCGCTCCGCCGTGCGAATTACGTCCCCGCGACAATCTGCCCTTGTGCCTTCACCCGTCTGGACAAAAACAGGCTTCACGCATAAACCCAAGTCCCAAATGCCGGAGGAATTCGCTAGCCTGTTCGCCATGCGCTGTCGGGCCGGCGCGATTGAGCGGGGAACAAGGCTCGGCCGCCGGCACGGAAGAGGCGAAAGGATCAGGCACCCGTGAGCGCAACCGACACCCAGGATCCCAACCGTCGTGATTTTCTCTACGTCGCCACCGGCATGGCCGCGGTGGTCGGCGCGGGCGCCGTCGCCTGGCCGTTCATCGACCAGATGCGTCCGGATGCCTCGACGCTGGCGCTCGCCTCGGTTGAGGTCGACGTCTCTTCGCTGACGCCAGGAATGTCGCTCGTTGTGAAGTGGCGCGGCAAGCCGGTGGTCGTGCGCAACCGCACCGAAAAAGAGATGAAGGACGGCGAGGCGGTCAATCTCGCCGAGCTCAAGGATCCAATCGCCCGCAACGCCAACCTGCCGGCCGATGCGCCGGCAACCGACGCCAACCGCACCACGCCGGGCAAGGAAGCCTGGATGGTGATGGTCCAGGTCTGCACCCATCTTGGCTGCATCCCGCTTGGCCAGGAAGGCGATTTCGGCGGCTGGTTCTGCCCGTGCCACGGTTCCGTATACGATACCGCCGGCCGCATTCGCAAAGGTCCGGCACCCGAGAACATGGCGGTACCGGTGTTCCAGTTCATTTCCGACACCAAGATCCGTATCGGCTGAGGCAGGGGATATTTCCATGAGCGAGGGACACTCGACCTATACGCCCAAGACTGGCATCGGACGCTGGTTCGATTCCCGCATGCCGCTGCCGCGGCTGGTCTATGACAGCTTCATCGCCTATCCGGTGCCGCGCAACCTGAACTATGCATGGACCTTCGGCGGCATCCTAGCGCTTATGCTGGCGGCGCAGATCCTGACCGGTATCGTACTGGCCATGCACTATGCGGCCGACAGCACTCTCGCCTTCGATTCGGTCGAGAAGATCATGCGCGACGTCAATTCCGGCTGGCTGCTGCGCTACATGCATTCTAACGGCGCGTCGTTCTTCTTCATCGCCGTCTACATCCATATTTTCCGTGGACTCTACTACGGCTCCTACAAGGCGCCGCGCGAGTTGCTGTGGATCCTCGGCTGCATCATCTACCTGCTGATGATGGCGACCGGGTTCATGGGCTATGTGCTGCCCTGGGGACAGATGTCGTTCTGGGGCGCTACCGTCATCACCGGCTTCTTCACCGCCATACCGCTGGTTGGTGACTGGATCCAGCAGCTTCTCCTCGGCGGCTTCGCCGTCGACAATCCGACGCTGAATCGTTTCTTTGCGCTGCATTACCTTTTGCCGTTCATGATCGCCGGCGTCGTCGTGCTGCACATCTGGGCGCTTCATGTCGTCGGCCAGAACAATCCGACCGGCATCGAGGTCAAATCGAAGACCGACACGCTCGCCTTCACGCCTTACGCGACCATCAAGGACGGGTTCGGCATGATCGTGTTCCTGTTCGTCTTCGCCTATTTCGTCTTCTACCTGCCGAACTATCTCGGCCATCCGGACAATTACACCGTCGCCAACCCGCTGAAGACGCCGGCCCACATCGTCCCGGAATGGTACTTCCTGCCGTTCTACGCGATCCTGCGCGCCATCACCTTCAATATCGGGCCGATCAACTCCAAACTTGGCGGCGTGCTCTGCCTTTTCGGGGCGATCGTCATGCTGTTCCTGGTGCCGTGGCTCGACACCTCAAAAGTGCGCTCGGCGGTCTACCGGCCCTGGTATAAGCTCTTCTTCTGGCTGTTCGTAGCCGACTCCATCCTGCTGGGCTGGCTGGGTTCGCAGCCGGCCGAGGGCAGCTATGTGTTCATGGCGCAGATGGCGACGCTGTTCTACTTCGCCTTCTTCCTGGTAGCGCTGCCGGTGCTCGGGCTGATCGAAAAGCCGCGGCGGCTGCCGAATTCGATCACCGAGGCGGTGCTCGAGAAGAACAAGGGCGGCGGTGGACATCCTGCCGGCGCCACGGCCGCGCCGGAAACCAAGGGCTGAGCATGATTCCGAAAAGTGGAAACCGGTACTCGGACAAGGTCATGCTCGAGACGGTGACAGCGCGTCAGAGAATCTCAAGGGGATTTGGCATGAAGAAGATTCTCACCTCGCTGGCGCTGCTTGGCCTTGTGGCCGCGGGCATTGGGGTCGCGGGCACTGGAGCCAACGCCCAGGAAGAGGCGCACAATGAGGCGGCGCCGACGCATTTCCCGATACACGAACCGAAGGAAATGGATTGGAGCTTCGCCGGGCCTTTCGGCACCTATGACAAGGCGCAGCTGCAGCGCGGGCTGAAGGTCTATAAGGAAGTCTGCTCGGCCTGCCATTCGATGAATTTGGTGGCGTTCCGTACTCTGGAGGGCCTTGGCTATTCGGATGCGCAGATCAAGACGCTGGCGGCCGAATATACGATCCATGACGGACCGAACGATGCCGGCGACATGTTCGATCGTCCCGGCAAGCCGTCCGACCATTTCCCAGCGCCGTTCCCCAATGCGGAAGCGGCGGCGGCGGCAAATGGCGGCGCAGCACCGCCCGACATGTCGCTGCTGGCCAAGGCGCGCGGCATCGAGCGCGGCTTTCCGCGCTTCGTGTTCGACATCTTTACGCAGTATGCCCAGGGCGGTCCCGACTACATCCACTCGCTGCTGACCGGCTACGACCAACAACCGCCGGCGGGCATGGTCATACCGGAAGGTACGCACTACAATCCGTACTTCCTATCCGGCGTGTCGCTGAAGATGCCGAAGCCGCTCTCCGACGGCCAGGTTACTTATGATGACGGCGCGCCGCAGACGGTCGATCAATATTCGCGGGACGTGTCGGCCTTCCTGATGTGGGCGGCCGAGCCACACCTCGAGGACCGTAAGAAGACCGGCTTTCGCGTACTGGTCTTCCTGCTGCTGTTCGGTGCGCTGGTCTACCTGACCAAGCGCAAGGTGTGGGCCGGCGTGGCGCACTGAACCCGCGATATACGAGAATGCGAGGGCGTCGAAAGGCGCCCTTTCATTGCAGGCATGTCGATTCATCGCTGCCGGCGCAGAGCAGGCCCTTTGTCGGACAATTTTCCGTCAGGCGTCACATGGCGGTAGCCGGACTTAGCTGCACCGGGTTACGATTGGCCAATTCCTTTCACGTCTTCAGCCGAATCTGAATGGCCCGGAGAGCCGCTTGATGAAATCCTCGCTCGAAGAGACGCTGCTTGCCGCGATCCGCACCATTCCGGATTATCCCAAGCCGGGCATCCTGTTTCGCGACATCACCACGCTGCTCGGCAATGCGCGGGCCTTCCGCCGCGCCATCGACGAATTGGTGCATCCCTATGCCGGCCTGAAGATCGACAAGATCGCCGGCATCGAGGCGCGCGGCTTCATCCTCGGCGGCGCCATCGCCCACCAGCTCTCGGCCGGCTTCGTGCCGATCCGCAAGAAGGGCAAGCTGCCTTACGAGACGGTGCGCGTCGCCTACAGCCTGGAATACGGGCTGGACGAGATGGAGATGCACAAGGACGGTGTTTCTCCAGGCGAGAAGGTAATCCTCGTCGACGATTTGATCGCCACCGGCGGCACGGCCGAGGCGGCCGTCAAGCTATTGCGGCAAATCGGCGCCGACATTCTCGCCGCCTGCTTCGTCATCGACCTGCCGGACCTTGGCGGCCGAGAGAGGCTAGAGGCGCTCGGCGTGCCGGTGAGGACGCTGATCGGGTTTGAGGGGCATTGAGCGTTTCTTCCTTCTCCCCTTGTTGTGGGAGAAGGGAAGAACTCCGCTCACCCCACCTTCACCAGCACGGCACTTTCGAATTCGATGACCTTGTCGCCGGTCGAATCGAAGGCCTCTGAGCGGAGCGTCAGCAGCCGCCAGCCCGGTCGCGAGGCAATGGGGCGATGGGCCAGCGCGGTGCGGGTGAAAGTCACGGTTTCCCCGGCATAGACAGGTTTGGGCCATTTGAGGTTCTTGAAGCCGGGCGAGGGGCCGAATTCCGGCACCGGCCCGGGGCCGGGCCAGCGGGCGACCTCTGCCTCCATGCCAGCCTCGAGGTTCAATTTCATCCAGGTGGCGGCGGTGTGCCAGCCCGAGGCGCAGAGCCCGCCGAATATGCTGTTCCTCGCCGCCTCTTCGTCGATATGGAATATCTGCGGGTCGTATTTGCGGGCGAAAGCCTTGATCGCCTCCGGTTCGAATCGATGCGAACCGAGCGTGACGGTGATACCGATGCAGAAGAATTCGTCGAGGCTCACGCACTGCCCTCGCGGGTGAGGAACATGACGGTGTTTTCGAGCTCGAAAACACCTTCGCCGCGCTGGTTGAACAACTCGCTGCGCATGGTCACCAGGCCAAGCCGGGGCTTCGATCTGGACAGGCGCTTGGCAAGGACGGTGGTGCTGCCGCTCAACAGGTCGCCGGCCAGGACCGGCCGTTTCCATTTGACCTGGTCGACGCCCGGCGCGCCCTGGGAAGTAGAGTCGAGCAGGAAGGCATCGCACAGCATGCGCATGAACATGGCGCAGGTGTGCCAGCCCGAAGCCGCCAGCCCGCCGAGGATACTGGCCTTGCCCGCTGCCTCGTCGAGATGCATCGGCTGGGCGTCGAACTCGCCGGCGAATTCTATGATTTCGGCGGCACTTACCAGCTTGGTGCCGAGGTCGAGCGAAGCGCCCTCGACAAAATCCTCATAAGCCCAGGTCTTTGCGGTCATGGTCTGGAGATCCTGTTCAGGATTGTACGATCGCTACGGGTCGGGGTCCCGGATGCAGGCAGGGTGGCGTTTGGTCAAGCAATTTCTACTGCGCCAGCCCGCTGCGCCCAAGCCGCAGCGGAGGTATTGATGACCCTACAGCCAGCCGCGGCGGCGGAAATACCAGAAGGGCAGGATTGCCGAAAGCACCATCATGCCGATGGCAAAGGGATAGCCAAAGTGCCATTTGAGCTCGGGGATGATGTCGAAATTCATGCCGTAGATCGACGCGACAAGCGTCGGCGGCAGGAAGATGACAGCGGCGACGGAGAAGATCTTGATGATGGCGTTCTGCTCGATCGAAATCATGCCGAGCGTCGCGTCGAGCAGGAAGCTAATCTTCTGCGACAGGAACGTGGCGTGGTCGGCGAGCGACAGCACGTCGCGCGACAAGGTCTTGATGCGGGCGCGGGTATCCTTGCTCATCCTGGTCTGCGTGGAGGCATGGGCGAGGAAGCCGGCAAGGCGCTGCAGCGAGATCAGGCTGTCGCGGATCGAGGAGGCGAGGTCCTCCTTGCGGCCAATGCCTTTCAACAGCTCCTGGAAGTCGCGGTTGCGCTTGGAAACCTTGGTCGAGCGTGCCTCGAAGATGTCGCGCGAGATCGCCTCGACGTCGCGGCCGGCGCGCTCCAGAATGTCGGCGAGGCGGTCGACGATCGCCTCCAGTAATCCGATCAGGATGGTGTCGCCGCTGTTGCAACCGGTCGCTACCTTCTCGGCGCGCAGCGGAAAGGTCTTAAACGCCTTCGGTTCGTGGTACCGCACGGTGATCAGCCTGCTGCCGGCGAGCACGAAGGTAACCGGCGACATCAACGGATCGTCCACCTCGGTCTGTGCAGGCAGAATGGCGGTCATGAAGTAGGCGCCGTCCTCGACGTAGAGACGGCTCGAGATCTCGATCTCTTCCATCTCTTCGCGGGTCGGAACGGCGATGCCGAGCCAGGTCTCGATTGTCGTCTCTTCTTCCTTTGTCGGGTTGAAGAGGTCGACCCAGACGACAGTGTCGCTGTTTTGCAGGAGATCGTCGACCAGGCGCAGGCGATCATTGTCGACGACGAAGGCCTTGATCATCGCCGGGTCTCCCTTGCTGTTGCCAAAGAGCGTTCGTTTGGAGGGGGCGCGTCAGTCAGATCGCACGGACACGGGCAGGTGAGGCGCGAGGCCGGTGCAGAGGCCCCTTAGACCCAGCACAACGGCCCGTCAAGCAGCGCAAGAGGCACTGCGACACCCCTGCTTTGAAGTTTGTCATCGAGCGACGGCAATGGTGACCATTGGGCTCCCTCGCGGTCAGGTGTTGAACTTGAACAGCATGATGTCGCCGTCCTGGACGACATACTCCTTGCCTTCGTCGCGCGCCTTGCCGGCCTCCTTGGCCGCCACTTCGCCGCCCAGCCTGACGAAGTCGTCATAAGCGATGGTCTGGGCGCGGATGAAGCCGCGCTCGAAATCGGTGTGGATGACGCCTGCCGCCTGCGGCGCCTTGGCGCCCTTGTGCACGGTCCAGGCGCGCGTCTCCTTGGGCCCGACGGTAAAGTAGGTGATGAGCTGGAGCAGCTCGTAGCCGGCGCGGATGACCTTGTTCAGGCCGGGTTCGTCCAGACCGAGCGTTGCCAGGAATTCCATTTCCTCTTCGTCCGAGAGCTGGGCGACCTCGGCCTCGATCGCCGCGGAAATCACGACGGTGCGGGCACCTTGCGCGGCGGCCATGTTCTCGACAGCGCTGGTATGCGCGTTGCCGGTGGCGGCATCGGCTTCCGCGACGTTGCAGACGTAAAGCACCGGGTGTGAGGTCAAGAGATTCAGCCCCTGCAGGATGCCCAGATCCTCAGCCGAGATGCCGTTGAGCAGGATGCGGGCGGGCTTGCCGGCCTGCAGCAGTTCAAGCGCCGCTTCCATCATCGGAAGTACGGTCGCTGCTTCCTTGTCCTTGCCGGCGGCACGCTTGCGAATCTGCACGATGCGGCGCTCGAGGCTGTCGAGATCGGCAAGCATCAATTCGGTCTCGACGGTCTCGGCATCGGCGACAGGATCGATGCGGCCCTCGACATGGGTGATGTCGTCATCCTCGAAGCAGCGCAGCACATGGACGATGGCGTCGACCTCACGGATGTTGGCGAGGAACTGGTTGCCAAGCCCTTCGCCTTTCGAGGCGCCACGCACCAGGCCGGCAATGTCGACGAACGAGATGCGGGTCGGGATGATCTCCTTCGACTTGCCGATCGCGGCGATCTTCTGCAGGCGCGGGTCGGGCACCGCCACCTCGCCGGTGTTCGGTTCGATGGTGCAGAACGGATAATTGGCGGCCTGCGCCGCCGCCGTCCTGGTCAGCGCATTGAAGAGCGTCGACTTGCCGACATTGGGCAAGCCAACGATGCCGCATTTGAAACCCATTTTTGTCTGGTCCTATCGGGAAATCGAAATTTGATCAGGGCTATGGGCGAAAGCGCCGATGATCGTCAAGGAGCAATTCAATTCAGACGCTGCGCGACGCCATCGGTGCCTATGGCCAACGAGCGGACACCGGACCTGCTCAGTATTTGCAGGAGATGCCAGAACGCGTCGACCTCGGCGGTTCCGAAATCGATCGTCAGTTGCCCGTCGAGCAATTGCACACTGTGAATGATGTTTCCGACGGTCTCCGATGTTTCACGCTCGCCATCGATATCGAACCAGCCGCGAAACCATTCGTCGAAGAGATCGCCGTCGAGCTCATTTACGGGGAATTTTAAATGAACCTCGTCCCATTTGAACGGTGAGACGAGGACATCCATTCCACCAATCCCGGCGTGAATATCCGGAGAGAATTTCACATAGGTTTCGCTATTGATGAATTGTGGATTTGGCTGTCCGTCATTGCCGACGAAATCAACCGCGATGAGATTTCGATAGAACGAATCGACATTCGAAAACTTGATCTCGGTTGCATGCGACCGTTGGCTGTTGCGAGCAAGTTCGCCGGCAGCGGCGACGAAATAATCAACATACTTCTGTCTGATGAGACGGACCAATTCCTGAACGTCATCCAGATCCATGGCTCAGTCCTTGCCGCCAAAAAGCTTCTTCAGCATAGCCGCCATCGGGCCGGTTTCGGGCAGCTTGGCCGCCGGCTGCTGCGGCCGTGCCTGGCGGACGTGGCTTTGCGCCTTTGGCGCCTTGGGCGGCGGGCGGTCGTCGTCGCCGGTCGGCGTGAGCTTGTCGCGCAGCGCCAGCGTCACGCGGTTCATGAAGGAATTGTCGTCGCCCTTGGCAAGCAATCCGGCATCGTCGGCGATAGCGTCGAGCAGCACCTCCAGCCACTCGCGGTCGGCCTTGGCGAAATCGCCGAGCACATGGCCATGCACCATTTCCTTGACCCCGGGGTGGCCGACGCCGATGCGCACACGGCGAAAATCCTTGCCGACGTGCTGGTCGAGCGAGCGGATACCGTTGTGGCCGCCGGAACCGCCACCGACCTTGACCCGCACCTTGCCGGCGGCAAGGTCGATCTCGTCATAGAAGGCAGTCAGTGCCGAAGGGCCGAGCTTGTAGAAGCGCAAGGCTTCGCCGACCGCCTGGCCGGACAGGTTCATGAAGGTCTGCGGCTTGATCAGGATCACCTTTTCGCCCGCAAGCGTGCCTTCGGCGATCAGGCCCTGGAATTTCTTCGACCAAGGCGAAAAGGAATGGCGGCGGGCGATCGCGTCCGCCGCCATGAAGCCGACATTGTGCCGGTTGTTGGCGTATTTCGCGCCCGGATTGCCGAGGCCTGCAAAGACAAGCATCGTCGCCTCCGGGCGGGAAGGGGGGTTACTTCTCTTCGGCGGCAGGAGCCGCTTCGGGCGCAGCCACTTCAGTCGTCTCTTCTGCAGCCTCCGGCTTCATCGCCGAGGAGCCGGCAATGGTCGCGATGGTGAAGTCGCGGTCGGAGATCACCGGCTTGACGCCGGCCGGCAAGGTGACGGCCGAAATGTGGATCGAATCGCCGATATCGGTACCGGTGAGATCGATGGTGATGAAATCCGGGATCGCATTGGCCGGGCAGTGGAACTCGACCTCGTGGCGCACGATGTTGAGCACGCCGCCGCGCTTGATGCCGGGCGACCTGTCTTCATTGATGAAGTGCACGGGCACGTCGACATTGACTTCGGTGTCCTTGCCGATGCGCAGGAAATCGACATGGACCGGGAAATCCTTGACCGGGTCGAGCTGGAAGTCCTTGGGCAGAACCTGGATCTTGTTGCCGTCGACATCGATCGTGGCGACCGTGGTCAGAAACCCGCCGCCATGGATCTTGTAGTAGATGTCCTTGTAGGTCAGCGCAATCGCCAGGGGAGGCTGCTTGTCGCCGTAAATCACTGCAGGCACTTTACCGTTGCGGCGAACTGCACGGGCGGACCCCTTACCGACCTGTTCGCGCGCCTCGGCCTTGAGCTCGTAAGTATCGTGGCTCATGGCATTTCCTTTCGCGTTGTTCTGGAGCGTTCGCGGCCGGCAATGTGCCTGGGCCGTAAACGTCGAAAGCCGACATAGCTAACGCATGACCTGGTCCGAAAACCGGAATCCACTTTTCGGGATCATGCGGGAAGGCGGCCTTCCGCCGCGTTGCCTCCAAGGGTGTCTACGCGGGTGGCGGCTCTATAGCGGAAGGCGGCGCGAGGTGCAAGCCATGGCAGGCACAGGTCTACAAGGGTTTCCCCCATGGCATGGCAACCACCCATGCCGATGTCATCAACGCCGACCTGCTGGCCTTCTTCAGGGCGTAAGGCCTTTCAGAACGTAACAAAAAAACACCCGGGTGTTCTTGTGTCAGGTCGTGCCGATGTCAGGCGATGCTCAAGCCGCCATCGATCAGCATTTCCGCACCGACCATGAACGGGCATTCGTCCGAAGCAAGAAAGACCACTGCGTTGGCAATTTCCTCGGCGGTTCCGAAACGACGGGCGGGCACCAGGCCGACCACAGCTTTCGCGCGCGCCTTCGCCGCTTCGGGGTCCAGCCCAAGTTTGTCGTTGAGCGGCGTGTCGATCGGACCCGGGCTGATCACATTGGCGCGAATACCGCGTTCTATCAGTTCGCCCGAGAGCGTCCGGCGAGCGAAATCATGCCGGCCTTGGCCAGCGCATAGACGTGCGTTCCAGCCATTCCCATATGTGCGTTGACCGAGCCGCTGAGGATGATCGACGACGGGTTCGAAAACAGCGGAACGAGCGCCTTGACCAGGAAGTACGGCCCCTTGAGGTCGACATCGATGCTCCTGTCAAACGCGGCCTCGGTCCAGTCGCCAAGCGGGCGCAGGTCGGCGATACCGGCATTGAGGAAGAGAGCGTCGAGCTTGCCGAAGGTTTCCTCGATCCGCCGCGCTATGTCGTTCTGGGCAGCAGCATCTCCGGCGTCGGCGGCAATGACAAGCACATCACTGCCGAGGATGGTGCGCGCCTCCTCGAGACGGCTCGCATTGGTTCCGGTGATAGCGACGCGCGCACCTTCCTCGATGAAACGTCGCGCCGTCACCAGGCCGATGCCGCTGGTACCGCCGGTAATCAATGCGACCTTGCCTTTTAGTCTGGACATAAGCGAATTGCCTTTCCTGGCGCGGAGCGCTGCGCAGCATCTGGGCTGAGCCCGGTATGTTCAACTTGAAGGCGTTGCTGACCAAAATTTTGCCTTCAGGGGTGACCCTCTCTAACAGGCTTTTCACCCGGCGTATGGTGAAGGAATCATCGAGGGCGCGGCAACTGCCGCGCCCTCGTATCAATTCCGAAAGATGAACTGATTTTTAGCTGGCCGCCGCCTCCACCTTCCTCGCTTCCTTCATGTTAGGCAGGAGGACCGTCAGTAGCCCGAGTAGCGGCAAATACGAGCAGACCTGGAAGACGAAATCGATGCCTTTCATGTCGGCGACGACGCCAAGCACGGCGGCCGCGATGCCGCCCATGCCGAAGGCGAAGCCGAAGAAGATGCCGGCGATCATGCCGACCCGGCCGGGCACCAGCTCCTGGGCGAAGACGACGATGTTCGAGAAGGCCGAGGACAAGATCAGGCCGATCAGCACGGTCAGCACCATCGTCCACTCGAAATTGGCGTAGGGCAAGGCCAGCGTGAAGGGCAGCACGCCGACGATCGAGAACCAGATCATCGCCTTCTGTCCGTAGCGATCGCCGAACGGGCCGCCGAGCAGGATGCCCAGAGCCGAGGCGCCGAGGAACAGGAACAGCATGACCTGCGACATCTGCACCGAAACGCCGAATTTGTGGATGGAATAGAAGGTGTAGTAGCTGGCAAGGCTGGAAATATAGGCGTTCTTGGTCAGTACCAGCAGCGTCAGCACCAGCAGTGCACTCATCACCCTGCGGCGTGGGAAGGGCGAAACGAAGCTTGCCGCCTTGCGGTTGCCGATTGCGGCGCGCAGCCGGCTGTACCAGCCGCCGACCTGCCACAGCACGATGATGCCGATCAACGAGCCGCCGGCAAACCACGCGATGCTGGTCTGGCCGAAGGGCACGACGATGAAGGCTGCCAGCAGCGGCCCCATCGCCTGGCCGAAATTGCCGCCGACCTGGAACAGCGACTGTGCAAGACCGAACCGGCCGCCGGAGGCGAAGCGGGCGATGCGCGAGGATTCCGGATGGAAGATCGCCGAGCCGATGCCGATCAGCGAGGCACCGATGAGGAGCAGCGTGTAATGTCCGGCATAGGCCAGCACGACCAGCCCGATCAACGAAGACGCCATGCCGTAAGGCAGCGAATAGGGCATCGGCCGCTTGTCGGTGATCATGCCGATCACCGGCTGCAGCAAGGATGCGGTCACCTGGAAGGTGAAAGTCAAAAGGCCGATCTGCCAGAAATCGAGACCGTAATTGTCCTTCAGCAGCGGATAGATCGCCGACAGCAGCGACTGCATGATGTCGTTGATGCAATGGCAGAAGCTCACCGCCAGGATAACGGTGAAGGCCGTCGCCTGAGCTGAAATGTGGCTGGCCGCTGCCGGCTTGGCGTCGGCGGTTGCTGTGGTATCGGTCAAGGCAGGCTCCGTGGTCTTTTTGGCGGGCGCTCCCGCAGTCGGTCTTATAGGCCGGCTGCCTTATACGTTGCTTGTCACGCGACTTCTTTCGTGGTTTGGTCCAATAGTTTCGCAAGTGGGCCATAGCTGATGCCGCATGGCAGGGAAATGTTCAGAGCGGGCGACACCGATCTCGGGCTGTTGCATGAGCGTCGCTGGCAATGGCTGGAGCAGGCCGTCGGGCCGGCAGTGGCGCTGCCGACCGAATATCCGGACGGGTATCATGTGCCACGGCACCATCACAGCCGCAGCCAGTTGCTGCACGCGCTGGTCGGGGTCGTGCTGGTAACGACGCGGCATGGGCGCTGGATGGTGCCTCCGGACCACGCGATGTGGATCCCCGCCGGCACCGAACATTCCGTCGAGATGCTGGGCGACGTCAGCATGCGCTCCGTCTATGTGATGCCGGAGGCCATTCCCGGCCTGCCGGACAGGTTGCGCGTTGTCGGCATCACCGACCTGATGCACAGCCTGATCGTGGAATCGGAAAAGCTGCCGCAGGGCGCCGAGTTGGAGGGGCGGGGTGGGCTGATCATGAAGCTCCTGCTGCACGAAATCCCGAACCTGCCGGAACGGCCACTCGGACTGCCGTTCCCGTCCGACGCAAGGCTGGCAGCGCTGTGCCGGCGCTTCGTCTCGGCACCGTCACCGCATGCGACGATCGATGAATGGGCCGCTATCGTCGGCATGAGCCGCCGCTCTTTCACCCGCGCCTTTCATCGCCAGACCGGATTGTCGCTGTCGACCTGGCGCCAGCAGGCCTGCCTGTTCGCGGCGCTGCCGCGGCTGGCCGACGGCGAACCGATCACAAGGGTGGCGCTCGATCTCGGCTATGACAGTGTGCCGGCCTTCATCACCATGTTCAAGCGCATGCTGGGAGCCTCGCCACGCGGTTATATGCGCGGCGCCCGTGATGCTGGCGAAGGTGTGCGGCGAATAAGCGGTCCGGCTCGGCCTGAGTCGCAGTCCTAAAGCGCGTCGCGTTCGACCGGCCTCATGCGACGCGCTTTGGGTTCTTGTTTTTATGCATGTTCGTTATCGCAAAACCGCTGCACACTTTTGCGCGATACGCATTAATCGAACAGGCTCGACACCGATTCCTCGGTCGCCGTGCGCGAGATCGCCTCACCCATCAGTTCGGCGATGGAGATGACCCGGATATTGGCGGCGTCGAGCACTGCCTGGGTCGGCTGGATGGAATCGGTAATGACCAGTTCCTGCAGTTTCGAGGCGCCGATGCGGGCGATGGCGCCGCCGGACAAAACGCCATGGGTAGTATAGGCGGTGACACTGGTGGCGCCGTCGGCAAGCAGCGCATCGGCCGCATTGCACAGCGTGCCGCCCGAATCGATGATGTCGTCGATCAACAGGCAATCCTTGCCGCGCACGTCACCGATGACGTTCATGACTTCCGATTCGCCGGGGCGCTCGCGGCGCTTGTCGACGATGGCAAGCTGGGCGTCGATGCGCTTGGCGAGCGCGCGGGCGCGGACCACGCCGCCGACATCCGGCGACACAACCATGACATTGGCAAGCTGCTTGTATTTCGCCTTCACGTCGCGGGCCATGACCGGCACGGAAAACAGATTGTCGGTCGGGATGTCGAAGAAGCCTTGAATCTGGCCGGCATGGAGATCCAGGGTCAGCACCCGGTCGACGCCCGCCCTCGTGATCATGTTGGCGACCAGCTTGGCCGAGATCGGCGTGCGGCCAGAGGCACGGCGATCCTGCCTGGCATAGCCGAAATAAGGAATAACCGCAGTGATGCGCTTGGCCGAGGAGCGCATGAAGGCATCAATCATGATGAGCAGTTCCATCAGATGATCGTTGGTCGGGAACGAGGTGGACTGCAGGATGAAGACGTCCTCGCCGCGCACATTCTCCTGGATCTCGACGAAGATTTCCTGGTCAGCGAAGCGCCTGACGCTGGCCTTGCCCAGCGGAATGTTGAGGTAGCGGGCGACTGATTCGGCCAGCACCCTGTTGGAATTGCCCGCGAAGAGCTTCATGCACCGTTCCTGGCGAAGGATTGAGAGACTCCGATAGACACTCCAGCCTCTTAGTCGGGCTTTTAGCGGCCCGCGCCGGTATTGCAAGCGTCGTGAATGGGAATCCGCCGGCTAATCTCAATAAACGCTTACGGCTTGAGCATGCGGCGATAGAGCCAGTTCCATGCCGGCGGAATCGGGCTGGCGCTATCTTTGTGTTTGAGCATGGTCTTTTCCGAAAACCGGATTCCACTTTTGGAATCATGCTCCAGGTCAGCCGGCGCCACCGCCAAGCCAGGTGGCGAACTGGTCGATTGTCTGGTCGGCAATGGCCTGCATGGTCGCCGGCGCAACCGCCGCCCAGCCTTCACCGCCACCGACGGACGGCGCCTTCTGCTGGCCATTGATGCGATGCAGCCGGTTGCCGGCCGGGTCATAGATGTCCCAGACGTAGATGACGGTGGTGTCCTTGCCTTCCGTCATGGTCGAGAAATAGCCCTTGAGCACATGCGTTGGGGTCTGGTCGGTGCTGCCGGCCAAGGTGATGCCGCGCTGCCTGGCGCGTGTCTGAAGCTCGGCGGTCAGCGGTGTCGCGGCTTCTACCGAGGCGCCGACGATCGGCGCCACCTGCAGCCGGGTCCGCGCAATGGCAGCCGCGCTTTTGGCGGGCGGCACGGCTGCTGCAGCGGAAGGCTGCGCTGTACCTGCAGTTTGCGCGGTGCCGGCAGGCTGAGCCGGAGTTGAGGGGGGTGTTGCGGCA
This sequence comes from Mesorhizobium sp. M0991, assembly GCF_040318915.1. Classification (NCBI taxonomy): domain Bacteria; kingdom Pseudomonadati; phylum Pseudomonadota; class Alphaproteobacteria; order Hyphomicrobiales; family Phyllobacteriaceae; genus Mesorhizobium; species Mesorhizobium sp. M0991. Next base: position 91,785 of record NZ_JAMYNE010000011.1, on the reverse strand, counting down.
GCTCCGGCTCCGGAGAGCGATTGCGTCGATTGCGGGGCAATGGCCGAGGGTTCGAGAACGTCCTTCGCATTGGTGCAGGCCACCAGTGCCAGCCCCACGAGCAATGACACGGTCGTCACATGCGATCGTCTCATTAGCCTGAAAACTCCTTGGCGACGAACGCCCCTCACACTCTTTCCATTATGGATTCACTGCACGATCAAGTCGAGATCATGGCGGGACAGCGGCTTCGGCTGGGATTCGGTGGTCAGATAGGTGCGGCCAAGCGTCATCGCGGTTTCGGTTTCGGAGTCCATGATGATCATATGGGCGAACAGCGTCATGTTCGGCGCGATCGGTTCGGGATTGCCCTGATAGAACATCGGCATATCCATCCAGGACGGGGTGAAGCGGGCGCCGAGCGAATAGCCGCAGGCATTGAGCCGGTGCTTGGTTAAATTGTGGGCCTCGAGCGTGCGGGCATGGGCGTCGAACACGTCGCCGAACGTGTTACCGGGTGTCATCGCCTTCTCGACTGCAAGTAGCGCGGCGCGGGCGGCATCGAACAATTCCTGGTGGCGTTTCGATACCTTGCCGGTCAACACCGTGCGCATCATTGCCGCATGGTAGTGGTGGAAGACACCGGCCCATTCGAGCGTCAGCTGGTCGTTCTTGGTGAGCTTGCGGCGACCGGCCTTGTAGCGGCAAAGCAGGGCGTCGACGCCGGAGCCGATGATGAACTCGTTGGCCGGATAATCGCCGCCGCCGGCAAAGATCGCACCTTGCATGGCGGCCAGGATCAGCGCCTCATCGCCGCCCTGCTTGATCAGCGGCAGTGCTGCGTCCAGCGCGTCGTCGGCCAGATTGGCGGCTTTTTCCGCCTTGGCGATTTCGGCCGGGCTCTTGAACAGCCGCAGCCGGCTGACAATGCCGGAGGCATCCGCGATCTGCCCGAAGGTCTGCAACTGCTCGTCGAGGCGCCGGCCATTATAGGCCGTCAGGCCGTGGGTGTCGTATTCGACGCCGATGCGGGCGCCGAGCAGGTCAAGCTCGTTGAGCAGATTGCGCAGGTCGACCGCCGGGTTGGCGCCGTTGCGGTCCGTCCACAAAACGATGTTGTCGATGATCGAGGTGTGGCGCGCCTGGCGCAAGTCGGCCGAACGCGTCAGCAGCACCATCGAGCCGTCGGCCTTGACCACCAGGCACTGGAAAAAGCAGAAGCCGAAGGTGTCGTAGCCGGTCAGCCAATACATGCTTTCCTGGGCAAACAGCAGGACGGCGTCGAGCTTCTTTTCGGCGATCTCGATCATCAGTCGATCGCGCCGCGCGTCGAATTCCGAGCGTTCGAAATGCAGCGCCATCAGTCAGCCTCCAAAACGATTGCCGAAACCTGCCGCCCGTAGTCGGGCTCGTTGCGATGCGTGCTGCGCCGATAGGAGTAGAAAAGCTCTTCCTCGGCATAGGTGCAGCGATCGAGTCCTTCGGCGTTGACGCCAGCCTTGGTCAGCCGGTCGACCGTGTAGCGGTTGAGGTCGAACATCGCGTGTCCGGCATTTGCGGAGGGCGCGAAATAGCGAGCATTGCCGGCATCGGCGTCGACGAAGCGGGCGACGAATTCCGGTCCGACTTCGTAATTCCGTGGGCCGATCGACGGACCGAGCACTGCGACGATGCGGTCGCGCCGGGCGCCGAGGCTTTCCATTGCCGCGATGGTGTTTTCCAGCACGCCGGTGAAAGCGCCTTTCCAGCCGGCATGGGCGGCGCCGATAATGCGCGCCTCGGCGTCGGCGAAGAGGACCGGTCCGCAATCGGCGGTCGAGGCACCGACGGCAATGCCCGGCCGGTCGGTGACAATGGCGTCGGCCTTGGGCCGCTCGCCGGCAAAAACCTCCCTGGCAATGACAACGTCCGGCGAATGAACCTGGTGAGCGCTCAGCAGATGGTTTGCAGGCACGCCCATCCATTCGGCGACCCGGCGGCGATTCTCGCGCACCAGCGTCTGGTCGTCGTTCGAGCCGGTGCCGATGTTGAGGCCCCGGTAGATGCCGCTGGAAATGCCGCCGACGCGTGTGAAGTAGCCGTGGCGGATGCCTTGCGCCGTTTCCAGCAAGGGCGACCGAACGGGATCCGGTTTGGTCTGATTCAGCATGGCGGCTTTGTTGTCCGTATGGGCGATTTCGTCAAGCGAGTTGAAGACGGGCGAGTTGAAAACGGGTGAGTTGAAGACCGGCGAGTTGAAGACGGGCGCACTTGAAAGCTGGTCAGTTAAGGCTGGCGCAGTTGATGTCGGGCGCTAGCCGGAGATGGGAGAGTGGGAGAGGCGGCAGCGAAAAGTCAATCCGTGCTTGGAAACGGCGGAACGGCAATGCCGGCGGGGAGGACCGCAAGCACCTTAAAGAGTTCGCCCATGGCCAGCGGGCCGGCGAGGCGCTCGACGTCGGCCGCGATCTTTTCGCGAGCTGCCTCATCGGCATTGGCGCCGAGCCGGCCAGCCCGTTCGAGAAGCCCCACCTTGAGCAGGAATTCACCTTGCGTTGAGAGGTGGGCATCGAGGCCGTGTGCCCGAACGGTTGCCGCGAGGGCAGCGAAATCGACATGGGCGGTGAGATCGGCCTGCCCCGGATTGGCCAGCACGTCCTCATGACCGTGCTTGCGCAAGGCCTGCAAGGTGTCGCCGATCCCGGGCTGGAAGTGACCGTAGTCGAGAAACAGGCCGGCGCCGCCAAATCCGGCAAGTCGCCCGGCGATGGCCGCCATCAGGGCAGCGCGGGCTGGCGCCACCTCGACGATGGCACCTTGCGGCGCATTCTCGGCACCCTCCGGCAGCAGCATCGGGTCGAGCGAGCCGGCGCCGACGAAAAAGCGCAGCCGGTTCGTATCGTCGAGACCGATCATCCGTTCGCGCCAGCCGGCTCCAGCGCGGACGAACTGGCGGATAGGCACCGCGTCAAACAGCTCGTTGCCAACAATCAGAAGCGGCCCCTGCGCTAGTGTGTCAACGGCCTCATGCCAGGCGATGGTGGCCGACGTCCCGGCAAGTGTCCGTTTCTGGACCTCGGTCAACCGCGGACTGGTCTCGATCAAAGCGAACGATGCACTGGCGGTAAGCGTCGGATCGAGCCGCGAAAGCGTGCGCAGCATATCTCTCATCAGCGTGCCGCGGCCGGGGCCTATTTCGGCGATGGCGACCGGCGTCGGCCGGCCGATCGCCAGCCACGCCTGGTAGACCCAAACGGCGACCAGCTCGCCAAACATCTGGCTGATCTCCGGTGCGGTGACGAAGTCCCCGGCGGCGCCGAACGGCTCGCGTGTCGTATAATAGCCGTCCTGCGGATCGAACAGGCAGAGCGCCATATATTCGCTGATGGGGATCGGTCCCACCGCACCGATCAGCTCGGCGATGCGGGTTTTCAGCCGCGTCATGCCGGCTGCGGTTTTGTCACCGGCTTGGCTGTAGCCATCGCCCAGATGCCGGCCAGCACCATCGGCAGCGACAGCACCATTCCCATGGTCAGCCAGCTCGTGCCAAGGAGGTAGCCAAGCTGCTGGTCGGGCTCGCGAAAGAATTCGACGAAGATGCGCGAGGCGCCATAGCCGGCGATGAAGGCGCCGCCGACGAAACGCGGCGTCTTCAGCTTGAGCCGCGAATGGGTGAGGAAGCGCAGGATAAGGAACAACACCAGCCCTTCGAGCAGCGCTTCGTAGATCTGGCTTGGATGGCGTGCAAATGGGCCGCCATTGGGGAATTCGAATGCCCATGGAACGTCGGTCGGCCGGCCCCACAGTTCGGAATTGATGAAGTTTGCCAGGCGAACGAGGCCAAGCCCCACCGGCACGCCGGCGGCAACCACGTCGAACAGCGACCATGTGCGGATGCCGCGAGACCGGGAAAACAACGTCATTGCAAGAATGACGCCGAGCAGGCCGCCATGAAACGACATCCCGCCCTGCCAGACGGCGACGATATCGAGCGGATTGGCAATGTAGCGCGGCAGATCGTAGAACAGCACGTAGCCGGTGCGTCCGCCGAGCACCACACCGATGGCTGCCCAGACGATGAAGTCGTCGAGGTCGACGGGCTTCATCGGCAGGGTGCCGTCTGGCCACAGTTTTGGGTTGGTGACGAGGCGCTTGGCATACCACCAGGCGAACAGAATGCCGACGATGTAGCCGACGCCGTACCAATGCACCGCCAGCGGTCCGATCCGGACGATGACCGGATCGATGTTGGGGAAGGGCAGGGCAGCCAGCGGCAGCAAATATTCGCTCAACAGGGTCTCCCGGTTCCGATCAGGTTCGGGCGCGGACCATGCGGCAGGGTTTTGGCAGGGTCAAGGCAAGCGTGTGCTTGCATTCCGCATCGTGCGCCACTACGTCAATTCGACCAAGCGAGGATTTGCCATGGCGACCGGACCGAACCGCATTCTCGATGAATTCGCCAAGCTGATGACCGACGCAGCCGGTGCCGCGCAAGGCGTGCGGCGCGAGGTGGAGACTGCCTTCAGGGGCCAGGCCGAGCGCATACTCAACTCCATGGACGTGGTGCAGCGCGAGGAATTCGAGGCCGCTCGCGACATGGCGGCGAAGGCCAGGGAAGAAAACACCCGCCTCGCCGCTCGCATCGAGGCGCTCGAGGCCAGGCTTGCCGAATTGACCGGTCAAGTAGCGCCTGCGGCGGCGGCAAAGCCGCGTGCAAAAAAATAATAAGAAATAAATCGTAAACTTTTCCACAAAGCCGGATCGCAAAAAGCGCTTTGTCGTGAATCGCTTACCGGTACTGCGTGGATCTTTGTGACAGCGCCTTTCCACATGCGAATGACGCAGTGCGAAAAATTGGGCTGGTCACGCGACTCCCGATCAATAGACTGAATTTGTTGCATGATTCGGAGCAGGGTCATGCGCCGGGCGGTGGGGTCCGGTCCGGGGTCTTTGCGTTGACGAAGTCCTGGCCGTCCGAGTTCTAGGCAGAATTGTTCGAGTGTGCCTCTCCCGCGGAGCGTGTGGTGGCGCTCCCAGAACGACAGGAAGCATTTCATGGAACTTCTCGAACTCGAATTCTCCCGCGAAATCCATCCGGTGGATGTTATCGAGCAGGTGGCGCACAACAACGATTGGTCCTTCGAGCGGGCCGGCGACGACGAGATCTCGATCTCGGTTGCCGGAAGCTGGACCGACTACCACGTTTCATTCTCCTGGATGGAGGACTACGAGGCGCTGCACCTGGCTTGCGCTTTCGACATCAAGGTGCCTGAGGCGCGCGCGCTCGAGGTGATGCGGCTGCTTTCGCTGATCAACGAACAGATGCTGTTTGGCCATTTCGATCTCTGGGAGCAGGAAGGCGCCATCATGTTCCGCCAGTCGCTGCTGCTGGCCGGTGGGGTCGAGCCGTCGAGCCAGCAGGTCGAGGTGCTGCTGTCGTCGGCGCTGGAGGCCTGCGAATGCTATTTCCAGGCGTTCCAGTTCGTCGTCTGGTCGGGGACTTCGGCCAAGGATGCGTTGGCCGGCGTGCTGTTCGAAACCTACGGAAACGCGTGACAGTCGATGAGTTTGAGCAACGCGCGAAAACCCGAGATCAGCTTTGCCGATTTCGACCGCGTCGACATCCGCGCCGGCACGATCGTCGAGGCCGAGCCTTTTCCCGAGGCGCGCAAGCCGGCGATCAAGTTGAAAATCGATTTCGGTCCCGTGATCGGGGTGAAGAAATCCTCGGCCCAGATCACGAAATACTATACGCCCGAAACCCTGATCGGCCGGCAGGTGTTCGCTGTGGTCAATTTCTCGCCGCGTCAGATCGGATCATTCATGTCGGAAGTGCTGACGCTCGGCTTTCCCGATGACGAGGGTGCCGTCGTCCTTGGTGCGATCGAGCGCAAGGTGCCGGACGGCGGCAAGCTGTTCTAACTGCGCTGTTGCTCAGGCAGCCAGTTTACGCGTGGTACCCAGCGCCTCTTCGACCGTTTCCATGAACATTTCCGCGCAGGCCTTCCAGCTGTAGCGCATAGCACGTTGCCGCGCCGCGGCGCGGTCGACGTGAAGGGCGGCGAGCGCTGCTTGCCGCAGGTCGTCTGATACCGCGCCGCCGATGCCGTCACCCACAATATCGATCGGTCCGGTGACGGGATAGGCTGCGACCGGCGTGCCGCTGGCCAGCGCCTCGATGATGACGTTGCCGAATGTGTCGGTGCGGCTGGGGAAGACGAAAGCATCGGCCGAGGCGTAGATCTCGGCCAGTTCGTCGTTCGGGCGATGGCCGAGGAAATGGGCATCGGGATATCTGGCCTTCAGCTTCGCCAATTCCGGCCCTTCGCCTACGACCACCTTGCTGCCGGGCAGGTCGAGGTCGAGAAAGGCCGGCAGGTTCTTTTCGATCGCGACGCGGCCGACGCAGAGGAAGATCGGTCCGGGAAATCCCAGGTCCTTTCTTTTATCCGGTCGAAAATGATCTGTGTCGACGCCGCGCGTCCATGGCCGGAGCTTGGTGAAGCCGCGCGCCGCAAGATCGTCGGCGAGCGACTGGGTGGCGACCAGCGTGCCCTGTCCTGAATTGTGGAAATCGCGCAGCCAGCGATAGGCCCATGCTTCAGGCACCGGCAGGCGCGCGCTCAGATATTCCGGAAAACGTGTGTGATAGCTGGTCGTGAAGGGGCGGCCGGCGTTACGGCAGTAGCGCCGGGCCATAATGCCGAGCGGTCCTTCGGTGACGATATGGATGTGGTCCACCTTGCGTGCCTCGATCAGCTGCGCCACGCGGTGAGGAGTCGTCAGCGCCAGCCTGATGTCCGGATAGGTCGGCAGCGGCAGGGTGCGAAAGATGTTCGGCGTCAGGAAGTCCGTCTCGACATCGAAGGATTTCAGCGTCTCCGAGAGGCGCTCCAGCGTGTGGACGACGCCGTTGACTTGCGGGCGCCAGGCGTCGGTGACCATCAGGATGCGCATGGCGGTCCCTTGGCGGAGAGCTTGATTGCCTCGCCGCGATGCCTGAACGGCGACCACGCCGCAGCTCTGGCCTCGCACCGGCGCACCCGGACAGGCGCGGGGTCGAAATGAGGCCGCAGGGCCGAATCAATCAGGATCGCGCGCTTCATTGGTGCTCTTCACCATGGTTTCATGACGGGCCGATGAACGGCCGGGTCTCGCTGCCGTCAAGCCGGAACCTTGATCACCGCCCTCAGGCCGCCGAGCGGGCTGCGCTCGAGGACGATGTCGCCGCCATGGCTGCGGGCAATGTCGCGTGCGATGGAGAGGCCAAGGCCGGTGCCGCTGGCGTCGAGGTTGCGGGCCTCGTCCAACCGCACGAAAGGCTTGAATACATCCTCCCGCTTTTCGGGCGGAATGCCCGGACCGTCATCGTCGATGGTGACGAGCAGCGAACCGCGTCCATGATTGGCATTGATCTCCACCGTCTTGGCATAGCGGAATGCATTGCCGACGACGTTGGACAGCAGCCGGGCAAAGGCATTGGGGCGCACATGGACGTGCGGATCGCCGACAAGCACGGTCGATAGCTTGCGCTTGCGCAGCGTGGCTTCCTCGCGAAGCTTGTCGAAGAAGGCTTCGAGATCGAACTGGCCGGCGTCTTCCGACGCTTCGCCGCGTGCAAAGGCAAGATAGCCTTCCAGCATCGACTGCATGTCGTCGATGTCCTGGTCGAGTGCCTGGGTGTCGGCCGCCTTGGTCCCGGCCAGTGCCAATTGCAGCTTGAAGCGGGTGAGGATGGTCCTCAGATCGTGGCTGACGCCGCTCAGCATGGCCGTGCGCTGCTCGAGCTGGCGTTCGATGCGTTCGCGCATCTGGATGAAGGCAAAGCCGGCGCGGCGGACTTCCTCGGCGCCGCGCGGGCGAAAATCGCGCGGCATCGGCCGGCCTTTGCCGAAGCTCTCGGCCGCCTCGGCCAGCGTTAGAATCGGCCGGATCTGGTTGCGCAGGAAAGGAATGGCAATCATCAGCAGCACCAGTGAGGTGCCGACCATCCAGATCAGGAAAATATGGGTGTTCGACGCATAGGCCTGGCTGCGGCGCACGAAGACCCGCAGCACCTTGTTCTCAAGTTGGACGCGGACCTCGACGATATTGGAATTGCCGACCGTATCGATCCAGAACGGACGGTTGATCTGGCGAGTGATCTCGGACGAAAGGATCTCGTCGAGGATCGAGAAGAACGGCTTTGGCCCGGGTGGCGGCAGCGGGTCGGGCGGTAGGAGGTCGACCTTCAGTTGCATGCGATCCTGGGCGATACGGATGACGTTGGCGTAATCGGCGTCGTGCGGATAGGTCTCTATCAGGTCGATGATGGCGGCGATGTCGCGCACCGTGGCCTGCGACAGGCGCTGCGTTACGGTCTGCCAGTGGCGCTCCATGAAGACAAAGGCGACGACCGACTGCAGCATGATCATCGGCGCGATGACGATGATCAGCGAGCGGGCATAGAGCCGCTTCGGCATGTAAAGCGACACCAGGCGCCAGAAACGGTTCCAAGCGCGCGGCACGGCCTTGAGCGCCCGCGTCGCGCGGGCGCTCAAGCCGCCATCTTCCGGCCGTTCGAGTTGCGTGGTCGCCATTCGTCTTTTCGCTCACCGGCGGCCCGGCAAAGGACCGCTGTCGGCGGCATTCTATTCCACGCTGAGCCGATACCCAATACCGCGCACAGTCTGCAGCCAGACCGGATTGGACGGATCGCGTTCGATCTTGCGGCGCAGCCGGTTGATCTGGACATCGATCGTGCGCTCGCCGACCTCGGACTCGTCGCCGACAAGCTCATGCCGCGGTATCGTCTCGCCGGCGCGCGCAGCGAAGATCGCCAGGATTTCCTGCTCGCGGTCCGTCAGCTTGAGAGCCTCGCCGCCGCGCTTCAGCTCACGCCTGGCGATCTGGAACGTATAGGGGCCGAAGACCAGCTGTTCGACCTTGGGCGTCGTCGCGGGGCCGCCGCGGCGCAGGATATTGTTGATGCGCAGGATCAGCTCGCGCGGGTCGAACGGTTTTGGCAGATAGTCGTCGGCGCCGGCCTCGAGCCCGGTGATCCGGCTGTCGGTTTCGGACAGTGCGGTGAGCATCAGGATCGGCACGTTTTTCTCCGCCCGCAGCGCCTTGGTGAGATCGACGCCGCTTTCACCCGGCATCATGACGTCGAGCACGATCAGATCGAAATCGAGGCCGGCGAGCTTGCGCCGGGCCTCGCCGGAATTTCCGGCGACGGTAACGCGAAAGCCGTTTTCGGTCAGATATTGTTTCAGAAGATTGCGGATTCGGGTGTCGTCGTCGACCACCAGCAGATGCGGCGCGTCGTCTTCCGGTGCTGTCGGATGATCAACCCTCTCAATGGTCTCCATGGCTTTTCCCTGACATCTTTGCGGGCACAATGTCGATCTGCGCCCTTAGTTCCGGATTGACCATCGCTTCAAGGAACCGTTCGATGACGGCGCGTTCGGTGGCTCCGGAATCTTCCAATGCAGCATGGATGCGGCGCGACTGTGGCCGCGCCAGTGCCAGCGCCAGCGCACGGCCCTTGGCCGTAGGATAAAGCTCGCGCTGGCGGCGGTCGCGAGGGCCCTGCAATTGCACGATATGGTCGGTGTCGATCAGTTGTTTGAGCACGCGCGCCAGGCTCTGCTTGGTAATCTTGAGCACGTCGAGGAGTTCGGCGACCGTCAGCCCGGGCCGGCGATTGACGAAATGCAACACCCGATGATGGGCGCGGCCAAAACCGTAATCGGCCAGGATCTGGTCCGGATCGGAGGTAAAGTCGCGATAGGCGAAGAAGAACAACTCGATGATGGCGAAATCGATGCCGTCCTCGTCGGTGATCGCCGTCCTGATCGGCTCTGCGGCTGCGTGGCTCGTCATCTTTTCTCCGTGTGAAGCAGGAAATTATGTCAGCACTATTGACGTATTTTCCGCGCGATGGTAATTTTTGGCAAGCTTTTCGGCGGATTGCGAACGAAAAGGCAAGCGAAGCCGTTTTTTCCGGAACTTCCTGAGTTTGCCAGACCTTAAATATCCGCCTACGCTTTAAGACAATGGCCGCCTGCAGCGGCCGAAACGAAACACGCAATGACACAATGATGTGCGGGCTGCCGCCCGCGGGAGGTTACCATGGCATCCGTTCCCTTCGACCAACTGGACGGCTTTATCTGGATGAACGGCGAATTCGTCAAATGGGCCGACGCCAAGATCCACGTCTTGACCCACGGGCTGCATTACGCCAGCGCGGTATTCGAGGGTGAGCGCGCCTATGGCGGCGAAATTTTCAAGCTGACCGACCACACCGAACGCCTGCATGAATCGGCGCGCCTGCTTGGCTTCAAGATACCCTACTCGGTCGCCGAGATCGACGACGCCTGCCGCACTCTGTTGAAGAAGCAAGGTTTCCAGGACGCCTATGTCCGGCCGATCGCGTGGCGCGGCAGCGAACAGATGGGCGTTTCCGCACAGAACAGCCGGATCAACTGCGCCATCGCCATCTGGCAGTGGCCAAGCTATTTCGACCCGGCGCAGAAGCTCAAGGGCATCCGCCTCGACATGGCCGAATGGCGCCGCCCCGACCCGCGCACCGCACCGTCGAAATCGAAGGCGGCCGGCCTCTACATGATCTGCACCATGTCCAAGCATGCCGCCGAGGCCAAGGGCTATGCCGACGCCATGATGCTCGACTGGCGTGGCCAGGTGGCGGAAGCGACAGGCGCCAACATCTTCTTCGTCAAGGACGGCAAGATCCATACGCCCAAGCCCGATTGCTTCCTCGACGGCATCACCCGCCGCACGGTCATCGGCCTTGCTAAGGACCGCGGTTTTGAGGTGATCGAGCGCGCCATCATGCCGGAAGAGCTTGATGGTTTCCAGCAGTGCTTCCTCACCGGGACGGCAGCCGAGGTGACGCCGGTTTCGGAGATCGGTCCCTACCGATTCGAGGTTGGCGAAATCGCCAAGACGCTGATGAATGACTATTCTGCGGCCGTTCAGCCCAAGCACGCAATCGCTGCAGAATAACGAAAGTCACAGCTTTTTTAACTAGTAAGGGCGGTTTTCGGGCCGCCCCTTTTATTTAAGCGCTTCTGCATTTGACTTTCACACAATTCGGCGTCTCATGATGGGGTCGGCCCGGGAGGCTGGCAGCTATGGAGGGACTGGAAATATGGATATGAACACGCTTCTTCCGATCATTATTCAGGTGATTACGGGTATCATCGGTGGTCAGGCGGTGGGTGCGGCTATCAAGACTGCGGCGATGGGGCAGCTTACCAAAATCCTGGGCGGCGCTGTTGGCGGCGTCGGCGGTGGGCTCATTCTCAACAGTCTGCTGGGTGGCGCGGTCGATCCGGCAGCAGCCGCCACGGCGGCAGGAGCCGGCAGCGCGTTGAACATTCCAAACATCGTTGGCGGTGCCGGCGGCGGCGCCATCCTGACCGGCATCATCGGTGCGGTCATGAACGCGATGAAGAAATAGGCTTCGACGTTTCAGGTTTTCAAATGGGCGGCTTCAGCCGCCCATTTCGTTTTGCCGTTTGTGGGAGCGGTGGACGCCGTTCGCGTGTGTCTCTACATCAGGGCCTGATTCAAGGTTGGGGCTTTCCTGACGCGTTCGAGGGGACGCGCAGCGCTCCGACAGCGTGAAAGGACGAATATGGGTCAGCTCAACGCCGGCATCGTGCCGGTCACGCCGTTCCAGCAGAACTGCACCATCCTCTTCGACATGGACGACAGACAAGGCGTTGTCGTCGATCCGGGCGGTGACATCGACAAGGTGCTGGCGGCGCTCGAGGACAATGCGATCACTGCCGGCGCGATCTGGATTACGCATGGCCATATCGACCATGCCGGCGGGGCCATGGAACTGAAGGAGGCGCTCGGTATCGAGATCATCGGCCCGCATGCCGCCGACCGGCCGCTGCTCGCCAATCTCGAGTACCAGGCAAAGCGCTATGGCATCACCGATTCCGTGCGCAACTGTGTCCCCGACCGGTTCCTTGCCGAAGGCGAGACCGTTTCGTTCGGCTCACACGTGTTCGAGGTGCTCCATTGTCCAGGCCACGCACCCGGCCACGTCGTCTACTATAACCGGGCCGCGAAGTTCGCCCATGTCGGCGACGTGCTGTTCCGCGGTTCGGTCGGCCGCACCGATCTGCCGGGCGGCGACCACGCCGCGCTGATCGCCTCGATCAAGGAGAAGCTTTTGCCGTTGGGCGACGACATCGGCTTCATCTGCGGCCATGGTCCCGGCGGCCGTTTTGGTGAGGAGCGGCGGAGCAATCCGTTCCTGATCTGAAACCGCTTGCCGGAAACAAAAAAAGCGCGGCCTGTGCGACCGCGCTTTTTTCCGGCGGAAACTGCCTCCGTTAATTGGCGGTGCAGAAATGCTGTTCGCCGTCATAGCCGGTGAACGTGCCGGTACGCGAGTTGAAGCTCCGGTAGCGGTCCGAGCAGTATTCGTACCAGCCGCGGGTCCAGGGCTCCGCATAGCTTTCGGCATAGGCCACTCGCGGCTGCACGTAATAACGGCGCACCGGGGCAGGCCTGTAGTATTCATCATCATAGGCCGGGTCGTAATAGCGGGGCTGCGGACTGGCGAGCGCACCGCCGATCAGGGCACCTGCCGCAAGGCCGAGGACGCCGGCCGCAACGGCGTCGCCGTGGCCGTGATGGCGGCGGTGATGGCGCCATTCATCGGCGCTGGCCGCGGGCAAGGTCGCAAGCGTGGTCGCAACGACCGCAGCGGACAGGATGGCAGTCTTGAAAATTCGGTTCATGTCGGTCTCCTTCGTGCCGGCCCGGGTCGTTTTCGGGGGATGCGGTCCGGCTCTAACGAAGATTGATATGCGACCGTGGCTGAACGGGGGCTGAACGAAATTTGACCAGGCGGTTTCATCTAACTGGGCGATTCAAGCGTGCGGCAAACACCGCAAGCCAGACCGGCCCACGTCCATTCTGTCCAGGGCCGGTTCAGCCGATCGACAGGTTGACGGCTTTCGGACCCTTGCCGCGCTTGTCCGGCTCGGTGTCGAATGTCACTTTCTGCCCATCCTCAAGACCGGGAAGACCCGACGCCTGCACGGCCGAAATATGGACGAAGACATCCTTTGCCCCGTCGTCCGGCGTGATGAAGCCGAAGCCCTTGGCGTGATTGAAGAATTTGACGGTGCCGGTCTGCGGCATGGGAAGCTCCTTTGATCCCACAAGTCCAGTCTCGGGCCGGCAAATGCCCGGACGGAAATTTGTCCTTTATTTTAGTGCCATCGGCAAGAGAAAGTTTTGCGGGCGTCTGCAAGCATCCCAGAACACAAAAGGCGCGGCGAAAACCGCCGCGCCTTTACAGAATTCACGTTCACTCCAAAAGCCTTGCAGCATCCTCACACCCCGAAAGGACGCGCGGCACGCTGTGGTTCAGGCAGCGCGGAGATTGACCGCTTTCGGACCCTTGCCCATACGGTCGGGCTCGACATCGAAGGTGACCTTCTGACCGTCGACGAGCGTGCGCAGCCCGGAAGCCTCGATTGCCGAGATGTGGACGAACACATCCTTGGCGCCGCCATCGGGCGTGATGAAGCCGAAGCCTTTGGTAGCGTTGAAGAATTTAACGGTGCCGGTCTGGGCCATTGGGGAAACTCCTTCACCCGTGTCAGTCTTGGTGGTTCCGCCCGCCGCCTGGCGCCGTGGGCAAGTCCCGGTGGTTGCTTCGGCAGTCATGCATTGGCGCATGGTAAAACCCCCCGCCGAAAACGGGGCTGTCAGAGATTCACAGTATCGGGGAAAGGTCGTCCAAAACGTTCCGCTCTCCGGGTCGCAAATGCCCGAACACAAAATTTATCGCACGGAAACGTGATGCTTGCAAGATAGAGCCGCGGGCGGACCAACAGGCGCATCCCGACGCATCGCACCGATAGCCCCGGTTCTCCGCGCGGTCATCGGCCAGACGCCACCCAGGCATGGTCCAGCAAGCGGGGCAGGTGCTATCTTGGCTTGCGCCGGCATACCGCCCTGGCTCGCCAGTTGCAAACAGGGGTTGCATTTGGCAGCGTAATGACGAGGATCGGCCGGACGCAGGCACCATTGTGCAGGCAGGAGTTTCGAGGGAGGGAAACATTCATGCGGCTTCTTGCGGCAATCTTTCCGCGGCAGGTTTTTTCCATCCTGTTCCTGTCGGCAATTCTCGCAGCCTGCACCGTCGTGGTGGATGAGGGGCCAGGGCCGCGCCCGCCACGGCCGGGGCCGCAATTCTGCACCAAGCAATATGACCCGGTCTGTGCCCGGCGCGGCGGCGACCGCCAGACCTTCGCCAATGCCTGCCTTGCCGAACGGGCCGGATACCGCATCATTCGCGAGGGCGAGTGCCGCAGCGGTGGTGGTGGCGGTGAGGAGCAGACATTCTGCACCCGCGAATACCGCCCGGTCTGTGCTCGTCGCCATGGCGAGCTGCGGACATTCCCCAACGAATGCGAAGCCCGCGCGGCGGATTATCGCGTCGTCGATGATGGGCCTTGCTAGCGCACCGGCCTCACTGTTCGTCCGGATAGGCACCATCGGCGGGGCCGACGTAGAGCTCGGCGCCGTCCTCGTTGGAGATGCGCAGGCGATCGGGGATCTGCGGCATCATCAGCGTGTGAAGTAGCGTGGCGGCGCCTTGCAGGGCGGCGCGCAGGTTCGGTGCCTCCAGCGACACTCGATCGAGTATCGCTTCGTCGGCATCGCGCGAGCGGTAGAACTCGATGACGAAGTTCAAGCACGCCTCCAGGCAGATTGTCGTGCGATCGAACCCTAGCCTTTGGACTTGGGTTTCACAGCGGTCTCCGCCTGCTTGACCGCCGAGCCGAAGGGCGAGGCCGGCTTTGCCGCCACCTTGTCCTTCTTGGGCTTGCGTGTCTCGCGATTGCTGCGCTGTTGACCCTTGGCCATTTTCTGATCCCTTATACGTGTTGCGGATTGCTTTCGGCTCAACTGGCCGGGTTGTCGACCGGTTCGAGATTGTCTTCCGTGGTGACCCGCTCATAGGTCTCCAGCTCGCTGCGGATGCGGTATTGCGGCGAGCCGTCCTTGACCGGCAACCGGCTCTTGATCTGGAACAGCTCCGCGGTCTTTTGGGCAAGGCCGGTGCGGCTCTTCATGCGGACGGTCTGGCCGACGGTGAAGATATGCGCCGGCGTGTCCGTGCGCCGCGCACTCTGCTGGAAGCGGATCATGTGACATTCTCCTGGTCGTGCTGAAGCGCTGCCTCGAGCTCGGCATGGTCGACGGCGACAAGCTGGCTGGTCGCGCTTTTCACCGTCCTTGCCGGCAGATGGATGAAAGTGGCGACACGGCGCCATGCAGGCCACGACATGCCGTCGATCAGTTCTTCGTCGTGGTCGATGTCATAGTCGCCGGCCGGCTGCACGCCATCCAGCCCGCCAAGCACGAAAGGTGCCGCGAAATGCGCGATGGAATGGGTGGTGCGGGCAGACATTCTTGTGCCTCGAAGTTCTCGCTTGTGCCTTGAAGTTCTCGTGCGTTGAAGTTTCTTTCCGGCCTGCTCCGGAAGCGGAGCCTGCATTGCGGTACCAGGTGTCGGCGATTTGGATAAGTTTGGCGGGCCGAGAACCCTGACGCCGCAGGGCCAAGCATGACCCAAAACGGTTTTATACCATTAGTCTGAAAATACGGCTTATTCAAGAAGTTTTCGGCCTCTTACCCCTACCAACCTAAAATTACTTTTCTATAGTTATCTGCAGAACGATGATACGGTCCCGGTGCACCTCAAAAATTGTTTGAAGAACTTCCGGAAAAATTCCTCCGGCATTTGTATTTATTTAGGTATGAAAGGAAGAGAGTCATGAACTCCGAAAGAACACCGGATGTCCCGACAGTTGCAGTTAGTCCCGTCACCAAGCCGATAAAGGTCTTGTCGCCGCGCCTCACGATAAGAAGCGACGAGGCGGCAAGGCGAAGGATTGCCGACACTGACGGAACGGCGCGGCGGGCGCGCCAGCTTGCCGAAAGCAATCGCCTGATTTGACGCGCAAGCCATGACGCTCAATTTTCCCAATCCCAGCCGCTCCTATGACGCGGCGGCCAAGCGCATTCGTTTCGTCGGCCATGACGGCATGTTCGAAGTCCCGTTCTTTGTCGAGGTTGCGGCACTTTCGGCGGCCAACCCGGCTGCAAGCGGAGCCGAGGCCGAATTTCTCAGCGCCTTTGACGCCAAGCGTTCGTCGATCCACGATATTGCGCGCCAAGCCTACTCGCACGGCCGCAAGAACATGTATGTGCTGACGCCGGCAGACTTTCGGTAAGCTCCCCGAGTTCGGAGGTTTGCTTCGTAGCGACCGCCGTCTGCTCTTGCACGTGCCGCAGCGATGGCCTAGATCGCGGCAGGCGGACAACACGGCAGGTTTCCCATCAACAGAGATCCGAGACAACCGGCAGGCGCACGTTACGGCTCAGGCGGACAGCCGCCGCTGGGGCTCGACCAGCACGTGCAGCAGGCGCTGCAGTTGCACCAGACGGGGCGCCGGCAGGAAGCCGAGGCGCTTTACCGACAGGTGCTGGCGCAAAAGGCCAACCACCCGGCTGCTGCGCATTTCCTCGGGCTTCTGCTGCACCAGACCGGGCGCAGCGCCGAGGGGCTGGCGCTGATCGAACAATCGGTGCGTCTGCAGCCGAGCAATCCGGATTTCCTCAACAATCTCGGCACCGTGCTGCGCGACCTCGGCCGGGTAGCGGCCGCCGCCGATCTCTTCCGCAAGGTGGTGGCGATTCGGCCGGACCAGCTGGCGGCGCGTGACAATCTCGGCTCGTCGCTGAAGCAGCTCGGCCAGTTCGAAGGCGCCGAAGATATTTATCGCAGCACGATCGGCCGCAACCCGTTCCATGTCCGCGCCCGCGTCGGGCTTGCCGAAACGCTGCAGGAAGCGGGCCGGCTGGATGAGGCACTGGCTGTTTTTCGCGAGGCGCTGACGATCCGGCCGAAGGATGCCGATCTTTTGCATGGCCTGGGTGTCGGGCTGATGGAAAAGGGCAATCTCGACGAGGCTGCCGATCTTTTCAGGCAGGCGCTGGCGGTGGACCCCGGCATGGCCAGGGCCTGGCTGATGCTCACCCAGGTCAAGCGCCAGAAGGAGCGCGACGCCGAGCTTGCCCGCATGGAGGCGGAGCACGCCAAGGCGCCGCAAGGCAGCCTGGCGCGCATGCAGCTTTCCTTCGGCCTCGGCAAGGCCAATGACGACCTCAGGGAATATGGCCGCGCCTTCGACTATTTCGCCGAAGGCAACGCGATCCGCCGCCAGGGCATCGACTACGACGCCGGCAAGACGCGCGGCGAGTTCGAGGCGATGAAGGCGGTGTTCGACAAGGCCTTTTTTGAAAGGCACAGGCCGAGCGGGATCGCCGACGACACGCCGATCTTCGTTGTCGGCATGCCGCGTTCCGGCACCACGCTGGTCGAGCAGATCATCGCCAGCCATCCGCAGGTCTATGGCGCGGGCGAGCTCAGCATATTGAAGACGGCGGTCGGCAAGCAGTTTCCGCTCAGCATGAAGGGCGGCTTTCCCTGGGGCATCGCCGACATGCCCGACAAGGCCTATGCCGAGGCCGGCCAGGCCTATCTCGACATGCTGCACACCCGCTATCCAGGTTTTCGGCACGTCACAGACAAGATGCCCGGCAATTTCCTGTTGATCGGTTTCATCCACATGATGCTGCCGCAGGCCAAGATCATCCATTGCGCGCGCGATGCGGCGGCGACCTGCCTGTCGATCTACAAGGTGCACTTCCGCGGCGACAGCCATCGCTACGGCTACGATCTCGGCGAACTCGCCGATTTCCACAATCTCTACACCGATATCATGGCGCACTGGCACGCCGTGCTGCCTGAGGTCGTGCACGACGTTCGCTATGAGGATTTCGTCGCCGACCAGGAAGCCCAGTCGCGGGCGCTGATCGCCCATCTCGGCCTGCCGTGGGACGATGCCGTGTTGTCGTTCCACCAGACCGACCGGCCGGTGCGCACGGCGTCCGCCGCGCAGGTACGCCAGCCGATGTATCAGGGCTCGGTCGATCTGTGGAAGCGCTATGGCGACCGGCTGAAGCCGCTGCTCGACAGGCTGGCTTAGAGCGCCGCTGCGCCTAAAGCGCGTCGCGCTCGATCGGCCTCATGCGACGCGCTTTAGATTCCTGTTTATGCATGTCGTTATCGCAAAACCGCTGCACACTTTTGCGCGACATGCATCTAAAGCTCCATAAACGGCTGAAAGCCGCCGAAGATCATGCGCTTGCCGTCGAACGGCATGGTCGACCAGTCGGCCTTCAGGCGCTCATCGGCCATCACCTTGGCCATCACTGCGTCGCGGCTCTGCCTGGATTCATAGACGATCCATGAGAAGATGACGATCTCGTCGTCCTTGGCCTGCACGGCGCGCGGGAACGAGGTGATCTCGCCATAGGGCACGTCGTCGCCGACGCATTCGACATAGGCAAGCGCGCCATGCTCCTTCCAGACGCTGCCGGCGGTTTCCGCCAGCTTCTTGTAGGCATCGAGCTTTGCCTTCGGCACGGCAAGTACGAAACCATCGACATAAGACATTGGATTTCCTCCTGGGTAGGTTTTTCCTCCTCCCGCAAAGGGCGAAGGAAGAATGTGCTAAGCCTTCTTCACCGGTGCGTTCATCGCCCATTCGACGCTGAACGGATCACGCATATTGCCCCAGCGGTCGCCCCAGAACATCACCTGCAACGGCACGACTTCCTCGCAGCCTGCCTCGATGGCCCGCTTCCACCAGGCGTCGATGTCGTCGCTGCCGAGATGGAGCTGCATGGTGCAGCCCTGAGGCTTCACAGCGGCCATTCCATGCTCGGGATAGAAGTCGGAAAGCATCAGGGTCGAACCGTTGATGTAGAGATGGATATGCATGGTGCGGCCCTGTTCGTCCGGCGGATAGGCAAAGACCTGCTCGGCACCGAAGGCCTTTTGGTAAAATTCTGCGGCTTTGAAAGCGCCGTCCAGCTGAAGGTAGGGCGTCAACCCGCCAAGCACTTTGGCGGCGGGCTGGGTCTGCGGCTGGTCATTCATGTCATGCTCCTCTTTGCTTCTGGTTTGCCTTTGCGAACCACAGGACGAACGAAACGGCGACGATCCTACACGGCCGATGGTTTTTTCAAATGCCGGGCGCGGGTCCGAAATGGCGCGTTGCTGCCACGGCCAACTGGCACCTTTCAACCTTCGATGCGAATCCGCGGGCTGTTTTGCGCGTCGACGACGATTTCCGGCCAGCCAATATCTTTGCGCAGCTCGATCGGCAATGAAAGGATGGCGCGTTCGCTGCGGTAACGGGCGCGAGCCGCCGAGTAACGGGTCACGGCGTGACCTATGGATGACAGAATAGACATGATGCTTTCTCCTCAATTGGCGCCGGCATCACCGTGTCGGCAACCCAAGGACGTGGCAGGCGATCATCATCCGACAGAGCGTCAGATTTTTTTCCGCAAGGCCGGATTCAATCGAAGACGGCGTTTCTCACCTGCCGGGAATCGAGCGACGACCGCCAAGTCAGCGCACCTCCAACCGGAAGCTTAGCTGCGTGCCGTCCGACGGACTGGACTCAGATGACAGATGCGGCCAGAGCGGTGTCGTAATATTCCACCAGTTCGATGATTTTGCCGTCGCGTACCGTCCAGAAATCGGCGGTGCGCAAGACAAACTCGTCACCGGTGGTTCGGCGCGTCAAATGGATCTCGACCTGCGCCGCAACCTTGTCGCCGCCATCGATGATCTCAACCGGGACGAAGCGCCGGTATTCGAAATCGCTGTCCAGCGCCACAAGCCTGGCAAGGAACTCCTGCTTGCCGCGGGCCACTCCGGCATAGCGCGACTGCACCGGATCGGCGATCCAACGAAAGACGACATCATCGGCGCAGTCGACCAGCGCGCCCTCGATGTCACGTTTTGCATAGGCATCATACAGCTTCCTGACGACATCCGCCCCACGCATGACCGGTTTCCTCCTTAGGTTTGCGAGACCTCAGGATGCGCCTTTTCCGGCGAGCGGGAAAGTGTGCTGAGCCGCTCGCCATTCATCGGGCAAAATCGTCAATCTCCCGCTTCGGCCACCGAGCGGAAGAAATCTTCCGGACTGTCGACCTCGGTCAGCCGCCGCTTCTCGATCAGCCAGAAGCGGTTGCCGATTGCCCTGATGAAGGAGCGGTCGTGCGAGGCGAGCAGGCAGCTTGCCTGATGTTCCAGCAGTTCGGCTTCCAGCGCTTGCTGGCCATCGATGTCGAGATGGTTGGTCGGCTCGTCGAGCAAATAGAAATTGGGATTGGCGAGCCTGAGCGCCAGCATCATCAGCCGCGCCTTCTGGCCGCCCGACAGCACGCCGATCCTGCGCTCCTGCATGTCGATGTTGACGCCGGCGCCCGCCAGCAGCGAGCGGGCGCGCTGCTCGCCGACATCGAATCTGCGCGACAGCATCGCCAGCGGCGTGTCGTCGCCGCTGATGCCCGACAATGCCTGGTCGCTATAGCCGAGCACGGTCGACGGCGTCACCTTCAGGCTTTGCGCCGCCGTTTCCGGCTCGACGATGGCGTTCCGGATCAGGCCGATCAGCCGTGATTTGCCGACGCCGTTACGGCCGAGCAGGACGATGCGATCGCGCTGGCAGATATGGCGCTTGCCGGTGCTGAACAACAGCGTGCCGTCAGGGGTTCCGACCGCCAAATCGTCAAGCGTGATCAGCACCTTGGCATGGCTGCCGCGATTGGCGAGCTTGATCGCGCCCGCCGATTTTTCGCGGTGTGCCGGCGCTGCCGCTTCTTCCAGGCGCTCTGCCCGCTGGTTGAGCTGCCTGGTCTTGACCGTCAGCAGATCACTGCCCGAGTTGATGCCGATGTTGTTGAGCTTGGCCGCCTGCCGGCGCAGCTGCTGCGCCACTTTCATGTCGCGCTGGAATTTGCGCTCGGTTGAGGCGTCGACCTCGTCCAGCGCAAGCCTCGCCCGCGAATAGGGCAGCGAAAACACCGGCGATTGTTCAGGGCGAAGGAACAGCGTGCGGTTGGTCGTGGCGTCGAGGAACGCCCTGTCGTGGCTGGCAATCACCAGCGGCACCTCGCGCGGCAGGGCGTTCAGCCAGGTTTCGAGCTGGCTGATCTTGCCGAGGTCGAGATGGTTGGTCGGCTCGTCGAGAAGCAGGACGTCGGGGTCGGTGACCCAGACGCGGGCGACCAGCGCAAGCCTTTGCCAGCCACCGCTCAAGGCTCGCATCGGCCGCTCGCGCATCGGCTGCGGCACGTCGAGCGAGTCGAGAACCACATCGACGCGCCATTGCTCGCTTTCGGCCTGCTCGGCCGGCAAGGCGTCTGCCACCACCTCATGAAAGCTGCGCCCGGCCAGCGCTGCGGGGATGACTTGCTCGACATAGCCGACGCGCAGGCCGCGCGTGCGGGTGATGTCGCCTGATGTCGGCTCCATGTCGCCGGTCAGGCACTTCAGCAAAGTCGATTTGCCGCGCCCGTTGGCGGCGACGATGCCGAGCCGGTCGCCGGTGCCGATGGTGAGATCAAGGTTGGAGAAGAGCGGCGCACTCATGGTGACACCGAGAGACTTGAGGCTGATCAGGGCCATGTCGATTTCTCTGGTCTGTCCGGAGTGGATTCCGGTTCAATGCACTTTGACGGTGCGCAAGCTGGCCATCAGGCTCGGCGTTGCAGCACCACGAAGGGCAGACCAAGAAAATCGAAGCGGGAAGAAAAACCCGGACCGTCTCTGGTCAGCCCTGCAAGCAAGCTCGCAGGGCAGAGACAGGGCCGCGCTGACGGTGGTGGTCGAAAGACACGCAGCCCTCCTTTCAAGACGGTCGAGTGTGCGGAGCGATTACACCAAAGGCGGGGTGGGTTGCAAGTGTGTCCTCTGCAGGCAGGCCTTAGTCTGGCAGAGGGAATATAAAGTCACCCTTGGTTCGCTGGATTTCCTGTGGCGTTTCGAAGTGAATCTCCATCAGGATCGGTTCTTCCGGTCCCTTGAAGAAATGAAGTTCGGCATGAGGGAGCACGAGCCGACGGACAGTTTCATATCCGCTTTCCATCTTATATTCCTCGGCTTGCAGCCCTAGACTTGCGAGGAGCGTCTTGGCGGCCGAAAACGTCATGGCTGGACTAAAGCCGTCGAGATCGATTTGGCTGTTGCCGCTCCATTTCAAAGGCAAGGACTTGGGCACATGAGGCATGTGCCAAAGTTTGATGCTGATACGGTGCACTCGCGCTCGATCGCGCCTGATCAAAATGTTGATTTCCAGATCGCCATAACCCAGAAGAAAGCCGCATGGCTGATCCTGATAGACATACAGCCATTTCGGAAAGCCAAGGTGTTTCTGCACCGGTCCAAGATCGGCGCCAGCCCGCAAAGGCGTGTCTTTACTGCCTAAAATCAGGGGCAGAATGTGGAGTTTGCCTTGTTGCCGCATCGAACCTAGGTTTGCTGCCAATTGTTGTCGTAGGTTGGATACTCGGCCTTTCAGCCCCGCCTGATCCCTTCGGCCCAAGCCACCAGGTCGTCTTCGCTGTTGCGCAGCCGCTTCATGACTCGTTGCATGGGCCAGCAAGTAACGCCGCTTCCGACTTCGAGAGCCGCGTTAATTTCCCCTTCGGGATCGTCGTCATTCGTCAGCCAATGCCCGCTGAGTTCCTTGCGAAGCACCTCGCCACAGTAGCATCCCAATGCAAACAAACGCGGCCCGATATCTTGTGATATCAAACCGCCGGAGATGGGCTCTCCATCCTTCGTCTGCTCGCGAAAAAACCGTTCCACCTCGGATATGCTCTGCGGTGAGAAATCCGCGCCGAAGCCCGAACTTTGCAGTGCGTTGGATATCCACTGCGCGGCTATCGGAATGTCGTCTTGCAAGCGCCGCGGTGCGCTTGTTGTTTGAGACGCCGCGCGGGACGGCAAGAACCCTGCGGCGAGAAGCCCAAAGAAACGGCGTGTTATCATCTGTAGCCACCCAGCCGATGGCGAGAAGATACATGCGGCGCTCAAGTAACGCCACGGCAGAATTACCGTCCCGGCCGACCAGTCTTGCCGGGTCGGCGCTTTTCGCGGCGAGCATCGGCCGGATCTTCGTAAGAGCCGATGCCGGCACGCTGGCGGACAATGGGTTTGGCCGAATCATCGCGTTCCTTCGCGCCTCCCGCTGTCCTGCCCTCTTTGCCACCATTTGACATCTCCCCCGCGAGGGGGGAGATCGGCTGTGGCTTGGCCGGCACTTTTCCCTCGACCGGCTTCTCGGTCCGCCGCACCGTCATCTCGTCGAGCGAGTTTTTCTTGAACAGCGGTTTGATCGGCTCGCCGGGGATGCCGAAATCGGAGCCGTGCGCCTCTTCGGCCGACTGTTTCTTGAACAGCGAACGGGACACCGCCCCGGCCGGCGTCGGCATGTCGGTGCCCGGGCCCATGGCGTCGAGCGAAGGTTTTGCGAATAGCGGCTTCTTGACCGGCACGGCGCCGTCGGCGCCCATCTCGTCGAGCGCGGGCTTGCGGAAGAGGTTGGGCCGGGCAGCCTTGGCCGCTTCTTCGGTGGCACGTGCCTCGTCGAGCTTGCGGAAACGCTCCTGTTCCTCTGACGTACGATGTTTGGCCACGCCCTTGTTGTGCTTGCCCTTTTCGCGGCCCGAAACCGGGCTTTCCATGTCGGCATATTTGGCCAGCGGGTCGTCGGAGATGGACAACTCCATCTCGCGCAGCCGTTTGATCTCGTCGCGGATGCGGGCCGCCTTCTCGAAATCGAGGTTGGCGGCGGCGTCGCGCATC
Organism: Mesorhizobium sp. M0991; assembly: GCF_040318915.1. Taxonomy (NCBI): domain Bacteria; kingdom Pseudomonadati; phylum Pseudomonadota; class Alphaproteobacteria; order Hyphomicrobiales; family Phyllobacteriaceae; genus Mesorhizobium; species Mesorhizobium sp. M0991. The sequence goes on along the minus strand of NZ_JAMYNE010000011.1, from coordinate 68,045 downwards.
TGCTTGTCCAGGGCGTCGAGATGCGCCTTCAGATTGTTGCCCATCATGGCGCCGGCGCTGTCGGTGAACTGCGAAATGTCGGCGCGGACATGATCTTTTTCGTAGACCGAGTCCAGGATGTCCGAAATGCGCGACTTGACCGATTCCGGGGTGATGCCGTTGGCCGCGTTCCACTCCATCTGCTTTTCGCGACGGCGGTTGGTCTCGGCCATCGCCCGCTCCATCGAGCCGGTGATCTGGTCGGCATAGAGGATGACCTTGCCGTCGACGTTTCTGGCGGCGCGACCGATGGTCTGGATCAGCGATGTCTCGGAGCGCAGGAAACCTTCCTTGTCGGCATCGAGAATGGCGACGAAGCCGCATTCGGGAATGTCGAGGCCTTCGCGCAACAGGTTGATACCGACCAGCACGTCGAAGGCGCCGAGGCGCAGGTCGCGCAGGATCTCGATACGCTCCAGCGTGTCGATGTCGGAGTGCATGTAGCGCACGCGAATGCCCTGCTCGTGCAGATATTCGGTCAGGTCCTCGGCCATGCGCTTGGTGAGCACAGTGACCAGCGTGCGGTAGCCGGCCCTCGTGGTCTCGCGGATTTCGCCCACGACATCGTCGACCTGCGTCTTGGCCGGGCGCACTTCGACCGGCGGGTCGATCAGGCCGGTCGGGCGGATGACCTGTTCGGCGAAAACGCCGCCGGATTGCTCCATCTCCCAACCGCCGGGCGTTGCCGAAACCGCGACGGAAAGCGGGCGCATGGCGTCCCACTCCTCGAAGCGCAGCGGCCGGTTGTCCATGCAGGACGGCAGGCGGAAACCATACTCGGCCAGCGTCGCCTTGCGGCGAAAGTCGCCGCGATACATGCCGCCGATCTGCGGTATGGTGACATGGCTTTCGTCGACAAAGACCAGCGCATTGTCGGGGATGTATTCGAACAAGGTCGGTGGCGGATCGCCCGGCTGGCGGCCGGTCAGATAGCGCGAGTAATTCTCGATGCCGGCGCAGGAACCGGTCGCCTCAAGCATCTCCAGATCGAAGCGGGTGCGCTGCTCCAGCCGCTGCGCTTCCAGCAACCGACTGGCCCGTTCGAGTTCGACCAGCCTGTGCTTGAGCTCTTCCTTGATCGACTTGATGGCTTGATTCAAGGTCGGGCGCGGCGTGACATAGTGCGAATTGGCATAGATCTTGACGCCCTTCAGCTCGCCGGTCTTCTGGCCGGTCAGCGGATCGAATTCGGTGATCGCCTCGATCTCGTCGCCGAACAGCGAGATGCGCCAGGCGCGGTCCTCGAGGTGGGCCGGGAAGATCTCGATCGTGTCGCCGCGCACCCTGAACGAGCCGCGGACGAAATTGATGTCCTGGCGCTTGTATTGCTGGGCGACGAGGTCGGCGAGCAGCGCGCGCTGGTCGAGCCGGTCGCCGATCTGCATCTGGAAGGTCATCGCCGTATAGGTCTCGACCGAGCCGATACCATAGATGCAGGACACCGAGGCGACGATGATGACGTCGTCGCGCTCGAGCAGCGAGCGCGTCGCCGAATGGCGCATGCGGTCGATCTGCTCGTTGATCGAGGATTCCTTCTCGATGTAGGTGTCGGTCCGCGGCACATAGGCCTCAGGCTGGTAGTAGTCGTAGTAGCTGACGAAATACTCGACGGCGTTTTCCGGGAAGAACTTCTTGAACTCGGAATAGAGCTGCGCGGCAAGCGTCTTGTTGGGCGCCAGGATCAGAGCGGGGCGCTGCGTCTCTTCGATCACCTTGGCCATGGTGAAGGTCTTGCCCGAGCCGGTGACGCCGAGCAGAACCTGCGTGCGGTCGTTGCTGTTGACGCCCTCGACGAGATCCTTGATCGCCGTCGGCTGGTCGCCGGCCGGCTCGAAATCCGAGACCATCCTGATGGCGATGCCGCCTTCGGATTTCTCCGGCCGGGCAGGGCGGTGCGGCGTCCACAGCACGCCGTCCTTGTGCAGCGGATTGCCGGATTCGATCAGTGCCGACAGTGCCGCGACCGTGGCGGTGACGCCGCCCGAGGCCATGGTCTCGGCCTCTTCCAGGGAGACATCGAGGCCGGCGACAGGGTTGAGACCGGCCGCAGTGCGCTCCCGCGCCGAGGCCGCACCGCCCATCGAGGTGCCGCGTGCCGTACGGCCGGGGGAAGAGGAGCGTTCCGGGATTTTCTTCGCCGGCTTGGCGCCTTCCCTCCCCCTCGAGGGGAGGGTGGCGGCGGAGCCGCCGGGTGGGGTCGGTGCGTCCGGGCTCGGCGACCCTTGATGCCGAGCGCTTCCTTTGCCGACCCCCTCTGTCGCCTTCGGTGACATCTCCCCCTCGAGGGGGGAGATTTGGCGCCCTTCCTTCTCGGCTTCCTGCTCGATCTGTTCGGCCCAGTCGGCGATCGAGCCGGTCAGCGGCGCGCCGGTGAACTCGGCCTGCGGCGCCTCGGCAAAGCCGTGCAGGGGCTCCGATGCGTCGAGGAAATCGGTCAGCGGACTGCGCCGCTTGGGCGGCGAAGCGCGATCGTCATTCGCCGGCGGCGGCGTTTTCTTGTCGGGGAGTCTGGCCATGGCCCGAATATGGGAGGTATCGGCCAAAATGGAAAGAGCCGAGTGGCGGGTGGCGCGAGGCGCAATTTGGCTGCTGACAGCAGGCTGTCAGGAGCACCATCCGAGTTTCCCCCTCAATTAAACCACAGCGCGAACGTCAGAAACCCGGCGCCGCCGAACTGGCGCTGGATCTGATTGAACTCCTCGCTGGTGAGAATCTTGCCGCGCTCGAGATAGGGCGCGATGGCCGGGCCGGTGATCGACAGCACCAGGTCGAAGGGCTTCGGCTCGTCGAAGAAGCGCTTCATGTTGATGCCTTTGTCGGCGATGCGGAAATGCGGCAGAAAGGTGCGTCCCTCCAGCAGATCCTCGGCCATAGCCAGGGCGGCGAGCCAAGCCTGTACCTGCTGCTCGCCGACTTCCAGACCGGTCAGCGGGCTGGCGCCTTTCTGCTGCGGCCCGGGCAGCCATTCGCGGTCATTGTCGGTTTCGGCGCGGATGGCTTTCCAGTCCTCGCGCGACAGCCGGATCATTTCCATGAGATGGCGGCGTGCCGCTTGCCGGCGCTCCGGCTCGACCACTTGCCAGTTGATGAGATGGACCAGCGAGATGAAATCGGCGATGCGCCATTCGGACGACAGAATGCCGCCGCTCATGCCGCCGTCCGGCGGAACGAGCGTGTCCTGCAGCGGCAGTTTGGCGCGCGGGAACAGCATATGGAACGAACCGTCGAAGGTGTTGCTGAAGTCATGCGCCAGCCAGAAATCGGCCTGCGCCATCAGAAATTCGGCATAGCCCTGCAGCCAATAGCCGTCGGCGCGGTCGAAGCGGAAGGCGAGGGCGGCATCGGCCGGCGCGCCGCCCGTGCCCGACAGAGAGGCCATGATCGCCGCAGCGCTTTCGTCCGGCGCGATCGTGCCGTCCTCGTTGAGGTCGATGCCGAGGCGGGTGAGGTCGATGACCATACCGATGTCCGTGTCGGCGGGTACCGAACCCAGCGTGGCTGCGGATTTCTCCAGCCGGTCGCGGAAGGCAACGAGAATGGCGCGGAATTGTTCGTAGCTCAGCGGCTCGGGATCAGGGTTGTCCGGCACCGGCAACCGCATCAGCGGCAGCATGAAGGATTGCGGGCTTTCGAAACCGTGGCGGTGCAGCCCGCCGGCCAGGATCTCCAGCGCGGTGAAGAATTCGCCGGCGCCGGCGGCGTAGGTCGCTGCCGGATCGCCGGGCGCGGCGGCTTCCAGGGCGGCAAGAGCGCTGTCGCGTTCGGCTACGGTTTTCGCCTCAAACAGGGCCGCCGCTTCGGGAGCCGCGGCGCTGGGTGAAGCCAGCGGGAGGAGAAGAATGATGGCGCACGCCACCAGCCTGGAAAAACGCTTCATCGTGATCGCCCCTTTTGTCGCTCCGCAGTGGATCATACACGCATTTGGTTCGCGCGCCTGTAGCCCTGTGGTTCACCGATAACAGTCTGCGCTTCAATCAATCCGGCTGGCGGTCTACACAAGGCAAACCATTGGGCCGTCGCGTGTCGAACTATCCGCTTTCCTACAAACTGTCGTGGCTGCCACGCTTCCTCCGGCCTTCGCTCGATGGCGACGCGCGCGGCTTTGCTCCGGCGGCCGCAGCCCTGCTCGAACCGCTGCCGGCGCGGACGGTGCGGCTGGCTTTCGTTGGCGATATCTCGGCGGTGGCCAATCGCCGCGCGCCGGACTGCGATCCGGCGATTGCGGCACTGCTTGCCTCGGCCGATCTGGTGGTCGGCAATTGCGAAAGCCCGGTGGTGAAACGGCCGAGCGCTGTTTTGGGCACCAGGCTTGGCACGCGCCACGCGATGAGCGAGCGGTTCCTTGCCGAGGCGCTGGCCGCCGCCGGCATTTCGCGTGAAAAACTGGTGCTGTCGCTGGCCAACAACCATGTGCTCGACCAGGCTATTGCCGGCTTCGATGAGACGGTCGCCGCCCTGGAGCGGCTCGGCATCCGCACGATCGGCACTGCGGTTCCGGTCGAGCGGTTTGCAGTCGGGGCGCTGACAATCGGCCTTGCCGCCTTTACCTTGTGGCGCAATGTCGGCGCGGCTCAGTTTGCGGGCCGAGTCTCGATGCAAGGCGATCCGACGCAATGGCCGCGCGACGCCGCTTCGGGTGTCGACCTCCTCTGCGCAGTGCCACATTGGGATTGGGAATTCCGGCATTTTCCACGTGCGAAGACGCGGGCACTGGCGCGGCTTCTGGCCGAACATGGCGTCGGCCTGGTCGCCGGACATCATGCGCATGTCGTGCAGCCGATCGAGCGGACCGGCAAGACGCTCGTTGCCTATGGGCTCGGCGATTTCTTCGGTACCGCCTTTTCGCGCCAGCCATGGCCCGGCCGCATCGGCGCCATTCTCGTCGTCGACATCAGCGACGATCCCGGCACGCGCGGGGCCATCGCCGCCTACCGGCTGCATGCCTTCATGCGGCTGCGCGCCGGCGATCACGAGCGCCTGGTCCCGGTCGAAGCGCTGGCGGGAAAATCGAGGCAAAGGGTTCTGGCCCGCCTCGATGCGATCTTCGGTGCCGGGCGCTGACGGCTGCGCTGACGCGGTCCACCAAACCGGCTATCATGCTCAACGCGGGCAGGCTTGTGGCGGCGGTGGGTGATGGAAACTGCGGATTTCATGCCGAGCGAAGCGGTGATCGCCGGCCTCAGGAAGAACATCGAGGCCTATGAGGCCGAAAGAGCTTCGGCCCATCGCCGGACGCGCTGGCGGGTGCCGCTGTTCATCGGGCTGGTGCTGGTGTTCGTGGTGTTTGTGGCCTGGCTCTTCAACGGGGTTGCCGACCCGAGCGAGCAGTGGTTCTCGACCCCGCATGTGTTCCTCTATATCGGCGGATTCCTGGCGGCGATCCTGCTCTATTTCCGGGCGATCAAGCCAGCGAGCAAATTGCAGCAGTCGTTTCGCAGCACGCTGTTGCCGATCATCTTCGGCTTCATCGAGGACATGCAGTATCGGCACAGCGTCAAGCCGAATTCGTTCGACCGGCTGCCGCGCGAGACGGTTGGCCCATTCAACCGACAGTCTTTCGACGATGCTTTTTCCGGCCGCTATGAAGGGTTTCCGTTCGAGCTGTACGAAGCAGAGCTCCGGGAAGGGACGGGCAAGAGCACGACGGCAGTGTTCAAGGGCGTCATCGTCGCCTTCGAGACGATCGTGCCGTTCCCCGGCACATTGGTCGCCGCGCGCCGGACCAACAAAGCCGTCGGCTTCTTCCGCGGCATCTTCGGCAGCAAGATGCAGGAATTGTCCAGCGGCGTGCCGGAGCTCGATGCCGCCTACGAGTTCCGCACCGACAACATCGAGGCGGCGCGGCCGCTGGTGACCGGCCGGCTGGCGCAGGCGCTGCAATGGCTCGGCGAGACCCGGCCGAACGATCCGGCACGCGTGGCGCTCAGCGGCAGTGACGGCTTCCTGCTGCTGCCGCAGGAAAGGAATTTCTTCGAGCTGCCGGATATCCCCACGCGCCTCGACTACACCAAGCATGTCGCGCCGATGATCGCCGACATGGGCGCGATGCTGGCGACAGCGGCGCTGGTGCGCAAGATCGGGGCGAGGGACGAGGAGGCGGGTTAGTCCGGCTGGGCGGTCAGCAATCGAAGCCGCGTTCGCTTCGCATGTAGTCGACTTCTTCCTTCGACATCGACCTGAACATCACACAAACGGTGAAACTGCCAACCTGGTGACCGTTTCTGGTGTATCCCCAGTCGGAAATATCGTCCCGGTTGAATTCGATATACTGGCCAGCCACGACGTTGTGGACACTATGTGGCTCATTCGCCAATATCCCCACGAATCCGGTTTCGTTCCGCTGGAACGGGATGACCCAGAAGTGTTCGGTCACATTTCCGTCCTTGATCATCACCTTCAGTTTGAATGTGTCCGTTCCAGGTGGCGGTGTCTGGGATAATGCTAGGAATTCATCCAGGCTGGCACGTGCCTGTGCAGTCGCCGCCGCCATATCTGGATCGTCAGGCGCGACTGCGACGACGCTGTCGTCGCCCTGACTGGAGTCCTGAGCCTCGGCGGATATCGGAGCAAGCGCTAGCATCAGGGACAGTATCGCGCGGGACACGTGCTTCATGGAATGGGCGCCCTTACAATGGTCAGCATCATCATGGATCCGTTCGCTTTTTCAACCATAGCGTGAAAAATACCTTCATTGCAACCATAAGAAAATGCTCCTGATGCCGCAACTGCCGCTGTAGTTCTGCTACGCACTCCGGCTATGGTTTTTGCCGGAAGCTCGCGCTATCTCTGAGGCAGCGAGGGGTTCATGATCGGAGAACGCAAGGGGTTTCGCCTGTCGCGGCGGCTGCTGCTGGGTGCGGCGGTGGTGGGCGGCGCGATGCTGTGGGGCGGCACGACCGTGGCGCGGCTGGCGCGCGGTCCGTCCGGGCAGAAGAATTCCGGGCGCATTGCCGACATTGACGGGATCGACCTGGCTCAGAAGCCGCTGGAGGGCCCGCCAGCCTACGATACGTCGCTGCCATGGCTGACCAAGGGCGGCGACATCAACGATGCCAGCGGCCTGTCGATGACGCCAGTCTACGGCGTCATCGAAGTCAGCGAGGAAGACCACATTGCGAGCGCGTTGGCCTTTGCCCGCACCAATGGCCTGAAGGTCTCGATCGCGGCGGTGCGCCATTCGATGGGCGGCCACGCTTTCGACGACAACGCACTGGTCCTCGACATGCGCAAATTCAACAAGGTCAGCGTCGATGCGGCGGCGAAGACGATGACCTTGCAGCCGGGCGCGCGCTGGCACGACATCCAGAACCTTTTGCACCCGCGCTTTGCGGTGAAGGCTATGCAGTCGACTGACATCTTTTCGGTCGGCGGCTCGCTGTCGGTCAACGCGCATGGCATGGACCACCAGGCCGGCTCCGTTGCCGGCTCGATCCGTTCGATGCGGGTGATGCTGGCGGACGGTTCGGTGACAACCTGCTCACCGGCTGAAAACACCGAGCTATTCCGCCACGTCGTCGGCGGCTACGGCCTGTTCGGCGTGGTGCTGGAGGCGACGCTCGACATCGTCGACAACGCCGTCTACCGGACCTCGCGCGAGATCATCAAATCGGACGACTTTCCAAAGTTCTTCGCCGAGGTGCTGGAGCCAAACAGGGCGATCGGTCTGTTTTATGGGCATCTGTCGACTGCGCCGGGCAATTTCCTCGAGGATATGATCGTCTACCGCTATGACAAGGTGGCCGACCAGCCGCCGGCCGACCAGCCGGCAATCGGCGAGCCGGGTTCGGTTGGGCTGAAGCGGGTGATCATCAACCTGGCGAAGTGGGGCAGCCTGTTCCAGGAGCTGAAATGGTTCACCGAAAAGACGCTGGAGCCGCAATTCGAGAGCTGCACAGTGGCGCGGACAACGGCAATGGCCGAGGGCGAGGCCTGCCTCGTCACCCGCAACAATCCGATGCACGATTCAGTGCCCTATCTGTTCAACGATCTGCTCGATGAGACCGACATACTGCACGAATATTTCATCCCGCGGGCGGCGTATAACCCGTTCATCGCGGAAGCGCGCGAGATCCTGCGCAACCAGAGCCTGCCGGTGCTCAACGCGTCGGTGCGCATCGTCCACAAGGAGGATGTGGCGCTGAATTATGCGCCGGAGCCGGCCTATTCGCTGGTGCTCTACATCAATCAGCCGACCGACGCCGACGGCAATGCCAGGATGCGGGCGCTGACAAGGGCGCTGATCGACGTGACGATCAAGCATGGCGGGCGTTTTTTCCTGCCCTACCAGCTTCATTATACGGGCAAGGAACTGCTTGCCTCCTATCCGGAACTGCCGTCCTTCCTGGCGAAGAAGCGGCAATACGATCCGGACGAGCTGTTTTCGTCGACGTTTTATCGCGCCGTCAAGGCACTGATCGGCACGGCCTGAGCGGCGGCTACAGACCGTCAGGCAGCTTCGCCGCCAGCCAGTTCGCCGAACGCCTGGCGATGCCGATCGTTGCCGCTGCGGCGCGGCCGAGATCGGTCTTGACCACGGCGTAGCCGGTCTTCGTGCGGTAGAGCACGGCGCGGCCGCCATCGACCGCCGCTTCATAGGCGACCGGCCTGACGGCTTCCGTTTCCGTCGCCGTGGCCTGCGTTCCGACGGCAGCACTGGGCCGATGGCTCAGCTCCGGTGGCAGCGGGTCTGTCGCTGCCGTACTGGCCGTCGTCAATTCGGGCTCCGAAGTGGTCGCCACGAGCTGCGATGACGAAGACGAGTTCTGTGTCCGGCAGATGCCCGAGACCAGCGGATAATCGAAATTGCGCTCGTGCAGCATCTGGCTTTTCATCGCCGCTTCGCATTCGGCGATGGTCGACCATTTGGCGGGCGTCTCGCCGATATATTCGCAAAGCCTGGCGTCGCAATCGCAGCCGACGATGGTCATGGCGACAAGGGCGGTCTTGATCACGGTCTTGTCCCTCCGAGTTGCCTGGCGATGTGCGCAAGACAAAGTGCTACGGCATCATCAATCGTTGCGGAACAAGGCGGGATTTGGCCGCGATTGTGGAATGAGCGTGGCGGAGCATCACGCAACGTCTTGCCGAGGCCGGCTGTGACCGAAAGGCCTCAGTAATCGTAGACGTGCTCGAGCCTGGCGCCCGCCGTCATCAGCGCCGGCAGCACGAGGTGCAGTTTGCGCACGGCGACGGTCAGGCCGGTGCGGCGCGTCGAAGGTTCCGCCGGAAGCGGGTAGCTGAACAAGGTGCGTGCGCCTTCGGGAACATTGATCTCGTCATTGGAAAGCATGGTGACCATGATCTCGTCATTGCCGCCGATCTCGACGAAGGAGACGCCCTTGTCGATCAGGCGCGGGATCATGTCGGTGAACACCTGATAGCGCCTGGTGACGAAGACCGTGCCGTCGGCGCCGAGATCGCGCTCCAGCAAGGTGTCGGGCTCGTTGCGCGTCACCTCGCTGACCGGACCCTTGGCCCAGACGTGAATGTCGAGCAAGGCCGGGTCGGTGGTGGCGGCGAGCGCCGACTTGATCAGATCGGCGTAGCCCTGCTTGATGGTGTCGGCGAGGCCGAAGGCGAGCTTGCGTTCGCTGGTGCGGACGGCGCTGTCGTCCGCCGCCGGCTGGACGGCAAACAGGCCGGCACGCTTTTCGGCATAGGGAAACTGGTACCACGGCACCTGGTCGAGAAAACCGGCATAGTCCGCCACCACCTTGGCCTGGTAGATGTCGACCGCGGTGCGCTTGCCGGCTGTCGCTTCGGTGACGCGGCCGACCGTATTTTCATAGGCCCACTGGATAGCGTGCTCGATCGTGTGGCTGGTGCCGATGACCACCAGCATCTGGTGGTTGTCGAGGTTGAACTTGTAGGTGGAACTGGCGCGGATGACCATCGCATAGTCCTGCCAGAAGCGGCCAATATAGGAGAGATAGGGAAAACCGCTCGGCTGGTTCTTGTCGACGAAGCCGGCATATTCGCGGGCGGCGTAGACGATGGCCCATTCTGGATAGGTGAGAAAGGTCGATTCCTCCGGCCGCTGGTAGCCGGGGATCTCGGCACGGACCTTGTCGGCCAGCGCCTTCGGCGGGGCACCCTCAGTGACGCCCGGCAATGGTGTTGTGTCCAGCGACGGCGTCGTGAGAAAGCCGTAGGCCAGCCCGGCGATCGGGATCAACACGACAATGACGACGAGCCAGAGGATCGCCTTGATGATGCGCTTCAGCCAGCGGAACAGGAACATGGCCGGTCAGGCCGTAGCGAAATGGTCGTACACACGTTTCGACAGCCAGAACCCGACATAGACGGCGAAGCCGCCGATGACGATGTGCGGCAGGTTGGCGAAGAAGCGGGCCGGGAATTCGATGTCGTTCAAGGAGCGGAAGCCGTTGATGAAAATGCCGCCGTCGAGGCAGCCGGAACCGGTGACCAGGCCGAGCACGCCGTCAAACAGATAGACCGAGCCGAACAGCTTGAAATAGAACACCGCCTGGCGGTGCGAGATGAAGGCGGCCGCCAGCGCCCAGACGCCGGAGAAGGCGTGCAGCAAATCGTCATACCATTGCAGCGAGAACAGGCCGAACAGATTGCCGCCGGCATCGTTGAAGGCCGGCACATAGCCGATCGCAACAACACCGAAGAACAGGAAAGCATAGGCAACAGCAAGCTTCTGGATGAGCGTCATGAAATGTCCCCCTGTAGCCCTTTTAAACGGTCCCCGACGGCAAATGGATAGTAGCTGATTTTGGCGCAGCGTGAAGCGTCGCCGGCAAAATCGTCAGGCGGGGCCACAAAGACAGTCGGCGCCGGGATTTCTCCCAGCGCCTCCCTGTCAGATCAGGACACGGTCGCGGCAGCAACTCCCGAAAGATGTCGCGCCATTCCGGCCTTGATTTTGACGGTCCTGCCAGTCGCCACCCGAGGGCAGCGTCCGTTCCGGACCACGCCGGTCTCCGCTCTTGCGAGCTTTGCCCAGCGCGCCATCGAAGGTTTTTGCCGTCCTTCATGGCAGCATCGGTCCGCCGTTGGCGTTCGCACGCTTTCCGCGGCCCCGTAGGTCTCGGCTTCCATCCCTCCAACAAGCAAGCCTGTTCTCGTTCAGGGCCGTACGGGCCTCAGGAAATCCGCCGTTCCGCTTTGCCTTTCGGCGTGGCGATCGGTAGCCGCCTGAGATGGGTTTAACGTACGCCGGATAAGCGTTTGGCGAAACCGCCGCGAGCCTGTGGATAGCGGGATTATCGGGGACTGAACCCAGCGATGGAGCGAATTCCGATCTTCGTCGCCGGCCGCCTACCGGCAGCCGGGATTTGCCGTCGATGCCGAAACCGCATTGTCGGACATTCGATCTTGCCCCGCGGGCCGGCGCAGGCTTCAATGCCGGCAAATGATTGGAAGGCGTGTTCGATGGCCTTGGGGAGGCAGGCTTGAAGGTCGCGGTGATTCTCAATCCGATCGCCGGCGGCGGCAGGCTCAAGCGGCATTGGCCCGAGGTTGCGGCTTCGCTGAAAAGACATTTCGGCGATTTCGAGCTGCGTGAAACGCAGGCCGAGGGGGATGCCGAACGGCTGGCGCTCGACCTTGCCGCCATCGGCTTCGAGCTGGTGATCGCGGCCGGCGGCGACGGCACCGCCAGCGAGGTTGCCGACGGGCTGCTGAAGGCTTTCCGGGAAAGCGGCCGGACGGCCGAACTCGGGCTGCTGCCTTGCGGCACCGGCATCGACTTCGCCCGCGGGCTCGGCCTGTCGAACGATGTCGATCTGACGCTGAAGCGGATTGCCGAGGCCAAGCCGCGCAAGGTCGATGCCGGCTGCATCAGCTATGTCGACGACCACGGCGCGCTGGCCAGCCGCCATTTCATCAATATCGCCAGCCTCGGGCTTTCCGGCGCTACCGACCGTGCCGTCAACGCCGACAAGCGCAAGGGCAAGGTTTCGGCCAAGGCGCTGTTCTACTGGCGCACGGTCTGGGAATTCCTCCGTTACCGCTTCCAGGACGTTGCGATCACCATCGACGACGGTGCCCCGGTCGAGGTGCGCATGGCACTGGTGGCGGTGGCTAACGGAAAATTCTTCGGCGGCGGCATGATGATCGCGCCCGACGCCGAGCTTAACGACGGCGAGTTCGACATCGTCATCCTGCGCGCCGCCGGCAAGCTGAAGCTGATCTGGGACATCCGCCTGCTCTATGGCGGGCGGCACCGCAACCATCCGGCGATCACCATCCTGCGCGGCAAGAAAGTGGTTGTCGAGCCGCTCGGCGATCTGCAAAAGAACGCCGCGCTGATCGACATAGACGGCGAATCGCCGGGTCGCATACCGGCGACCTTCGAGATCCTGCCCGGCGCCTTGACGCTGAGATATTGAATCAAGGCGTTGAGGGCTTGATTAAAGTTCTTTCGGCGGTAATTCCGGTCCTACGTCCAACACGTTGAAATCGCGTGACATTGTCGCCCGCTCGACAGGTCACGGCATCAGTGGCGTCTGCATCATTTGCAAATGTAGGTCCTTGCCGGTCCAGGGATGCGCGTCACAGACGGCTTCGTCGAGCTCGACGCCGAGGCCGGGCTCCTTCGACGGGATGACATTACCGTCCTGCCATTCGATCTTCTTCTTGAGCAGCTTCTCGTGAAAACCGTCCCACTGCTTCAGCGATTCCAGAATGAGGAAGTTGGGCAGCGTCACCGCAAGCTGGATGTTGGCGGCGCCGACGATCGGCCCGCAATAGCAATGCGGCGCGACCTGGATGTGATAGGCCTCGGCCATGGCGGCGATCTTCTTGGTTTCGAGAATGCCGCCGGAGCGGCCAAGGTCGGGCTGAAGAATGGTCGCGGCACGGTTCTCGATGACCCGGGCAAATTCGAATTTCGTGGTCAATCTTTCCCCCGTTGCGATCGGGATAGAAGTGCCCCTTGCGACCTGAGCCATCACTTCGGGCATGTCGGGCGGCACCGGCTCCTCGAACCACAGCGGATCATAGGGCTCGATGGCGCGGGCGAGGCGCAGCGCGCCCGATGCGGTGAACTGGCCGTGCGTGCCGAACAGGATGTCGGCTCTGGTGCCGACCGCCTCGCGGATCGCCTTGACCATGCGGGCGGAGAGGTCGATGTCGACGAGGCGCGGCTGGTGGCCGTCGAAGGCGGTGTAGGGACCGGCCGGGTCGAGCTTGACCGCATTAAAACCCTGCTCGACATATTCGAGCGCGCAGGCTGCAGCCAGATCTGGATCGTTGTAGACGTTCTTGCCGCGCGCATCCTCCGAGTGGACGCTGCCGCTGTGCGGATAAAGGTAGGTATAGGAACGCAACGTTTCGTGCACCTGGCCGCCGAGCAGCTTGTAGACCGGCTTGCCCGCCTCTTTGCCGATGATGTCCCAGCAGGCGATTTCGAGCGCCGAGAAACAGCCCATGCCCGACACGTCGGGGCGCTGGGTGAAGCCGGACGAATAGGCGCGGCGGAAGAAATTTTCGACGTCGTGCGGATCGCGGCCGATCAGATAACGCTCGGCCATGTCCTCGACCATTTTCGCCGTGACATGGGCGGAGAAGGTGGCGTTGTAGGCCTCGCCATAGCCGACCACGCCGCCATCGGTGGTGAGCTTGACGAAAATGAAATACTTGCCGCCGATGCCGGGTGGCGGATTGCCGACAACCCAGGTCTTGACGTCGGTGATTTTCATTTCTGATCCTCCAGAACCAGTTCGGCGCCCTTCCATCCGGTCATGATCGCGGCGGCGTTGGTGTTGCCGGTGATGTTGTCGGGAAAGATCGAGGCATCGATGACGCGCAAGGCGTCGAGGCCATGCACCCTGAGGCGCGGATCGACGACGGCGCGCGCCGGGTTCGGCCCCATGCGGCAGGTCGAGACCGGGTGATAGACGGTGCCCGAGCGCTTCCTGAAATCCTGAACGAGATCCGCATCGGAGGTGATCGACGGACCGGGCAAAACCTCCTCTTCGATGATCTCGGCCATCGCCGGCATCGATGCGATCTTCCTGACGAATTTCACCGCCGCCAGCATTTCGGCGACGTCTGCTTCGGTCGACAACGCGTTGGCGACGATTTTCGGATAATCGCGCGGATTGCTGGAGCGGATCATGATCTCGCCACGGCTCGACGGGCGGCAATTGGACAGGCCGATGGAAAAACCCGGCCATGGGTCGGGCGTCAGAATCGGGCGTTCGCCGCTCTTCGGAATGACGGTCGAAAACGCCTGGAAATAGAGCTGCATGTTGGGCCGTGCCGCGGCCGGGTCGGTGCGGAAGAAGCCGCCGGCATTGTTCATCGACAGCGACAGCGGACCCGACCGCAGGAGGACATATTGCATGCCGACCAGCAGCTTGCCCCACCACGGGCGCAGGATCTGGTTGAGCGTCGGCTGCCTGCCCTTGAAGGTGTAGTTGATGCCGACATGGTCCTGCAGGTTTGCCCCGACATTCTCGTTGGCGCAAATGACGGGAATGCCGAGCGCACCAAGCGACGCCGACGGGCCGATGCCTGAAAGCTGCAGCAATTGGGGCGAATTGACCGAGCCGCCCGACAGGATGATCTCACGGCCGGCGCGGGCGGTTTTCGTCTCGCCATTCTGGAGATACTCGATACCGACGGCGCGCTTGCCCTCGAACAGGATTTTTGTCGCCAGCGCGTTGGTCTCGACGCGGACGTTTTTGCGCTTCATTGCCGGGCGCAGGAAGGCGCGCGCCGCCGACATGCGGCGGCCGTTTTTGGTGGTGATCTGATAGACGCCGACGCCTTCCTGCGAAACGCCGTTGAAATCCGGGTTGAGCGGCAGGCCGGCTTGATTGGCGGCCGCGAGATAGCGCTTGGTGAGCGGATGGACGGAGGTCGAGCAGTCGGTGATATGCAGCGGCCCGCCGACGCCGCGCCATTGGTCGGCGCCGGCCTGGTTGTCCTCGAGCGCCTTGAACGCGGGCAGCAGGTCGTCGAAGCCCCAGCCGGGATTGCCGGCATCCCGCCAGGCGTCGAAATCCTCGCGCGCGCCCCTGATCCAGACCATGGCATTGATTGAACTCGAGCCGCCGAGCAGCTTGCCGCGCGGCCAGTGGTCGACATTGCCGGCGAGGCCGGGGTCCGGATCGGCCTTGTAGTTCCAGTTTACCGCCGGGTCGAAGAAGGTCTTGCCGTAGCCGAGCGGCATCTGCACGTAGAAGCGGCGGTCGCTGCCGCCGGCCTCGAGCACCAGCACCGAGAAGCGGCCGGAAGCCGACAGCCTTTCGGCCAGGACCGAGCCGGCCGAGCCGGAACCGACGATGATGAAGTCATAGGTTTGCATGGTGGCTGCGGCTGGCTCCGGAATTCGGCTCTAACCTAGGCTTCGGCGCGACGCGGCGTCGCCGGGTCTTCCGGCATCCGATGTGAAAAAAGCGACTGGTGATATTCGGTTTGAATGGCCGCTTGTTGCCGGAGTTAGTTTTGCTACGGCAACAATCATACGCGTTTTAGCAATCAATGCCGATGTGTTCGAGCAGGGATGACCGAAGGCTGCCGTTCGCGCTCGGTCATTGAATTGATCCGTGCGATCAGTAATGTTTGCTGACGACCCTCACGATTGCCGTTGAAGAGGTTAGATGTTCTCCAGCTTGATCGAAAGATTTCGTCGGCAACCAGACCTCGGTCGTGCGCCTCAGCGTGGTAAAGCCTTGGGCGACATTGCCGCTGCAGCATTGGAAGGCGGCTTGGCATCCGATTTTCAGCGAGTAGGGGATTTGTTCTGGGTTGGCCGTCCAACAGATCACATACGCTATCTGCTGAAATTTCAGGCGTTGAAAGGCATGACCTTCTCCGCCTGTTGGGGCGTCTCGATCGACTTTGTACCAATTTTCAGAGGCGGAAGCCTCCGGTGGAAAAGAACGGCGAAGTCGGCGAATTTTGATCTTTGCATTGACCCGATTGATTCATCGGGCCGGATTCCCAACTGGTGCTCATTCTATAGTAACGATAGCGCCGATCAGGTTGAACGCGCCGCTTTGGCGGCGCTCAATGCTGCCCAGCAGGACTGGTCCAGAATCACCGCACTAAAGGACGTTGCTGCTAGTTTCGAACGACGGTCCAAGATGAAATTTCGACGTTTTTCGTTGGAAAACTATGTGCAAACAGACCTCGCCTGGGGCTTGGCCCTTGTTGCCGTTGGAGACGCGGATCGGGGCCAGCATCACATCGATGCATTTTGTGAGCAATTTGCCGTTGCCCCGGAGACGACCATCCTCGCAAAAGCGAGAAGCGAAGCGGGCGCAATAGCGGTTGGATGACAACTTTCCACCCATAGCCGAAACTTCAAGCTGCGATCACAGGCGATGATCGGCAATCTGCTTGAAATCATAGCGCATGATCGGGCGGGCCGGCGTCCTGCGGGCAACGACCCTGAACCCGGCGCGCGCGAAGGTGGAGGCATATCCGCTGCCGGAAGCGCTCGGCGATACGTCGGCGTCGAAAGGATAGGCTTCGAGTGCCGGAGCATTTGCGCGCCTTGCGACTTCCAGGGCCTATGCAATCAGCTGGGATGTTACGCCCCGCCGGCGGTATTGTTTTCGCACGTAGAGGCAGGACACGGACCAGACCGGCCTGTCGTCCACGCGCTTGAGCTGCCATAGCCGATCGAGCCAGGGCAGGGCGTCTCGCGGCGTCACCTGGCACCAGCCGACAGCCACATCGCCGTCGAAAGCAAGCAAACCTGGAGGCGGACCATGCTGGACGGCTTGCCGGAACGCTGCCTTGTTTTCCTCGTCGGGCCGCTTTCGATAAGAACGACCGATCCGCCCGTACATACACCAACAACGACTGCAGACGGCGCTGTCGCCGAACAGGTCCTCGAGCGCCGGCCACAGATCGGGCGTCAGTGGGCGAAAGCCAAGTTCCATGTCAGCCGTCATCCGCTACCTGTGTTGCCCAGTCTAGCCCGAGCTACGCGTTAGTGCATCATAGGTTGCGGTCCATGCGGTGATGTTCGAAACGGCCTTCACTCAGCATCCCCGCCGTGCTCCGGCTCAGCGCAGAAAACCGAGCACGGCCTCTATGAATTCGGCGGAGTACTCGACATTCGACAAGTGGACCGCGGGCAGGACAACCAGTTTCGCGCCGGGCACCGTCGCCGCGATCAGCTCGCTGTGGCTGGCGGCTGTCACCGTGTCGTGGCGGCCGGCGATCACCAGCGTCGGCGTGGAAATCAGCGCTATGGTTCGGCGAAGGTCCGCATCGCGAACCGCCGCAAATAAACCAGCCAGGCCTTGCCGGTCGATGGCCAGCAGCATGGCGCGAAATTCTTCGATGACGGGCTCGTTGGCCGCCAGCATACGCGCAGGAAACCAGTTGCCCAGGAACATCTCGGCGGTTTCCGACATGTCCGGCGCCTGCAGCACGGCGGCAATGCGCTCATCAAACTGCTTTGCCGGTCCGAGGTAGGATGAGGTGTTGCTCAGGATCAAGCGCTCGATCCGCTCGGGCGCATGAATGCCGAGCCACTGCCCGACGAAGCCGCCCAACGACAGACCGAGGAAGTGTACGCGTTCAATGCCCAGGGCATTGAGCAACTCGATCACGTCGCGGCCAAGCCGGTCGAGCGAATAAGCACCGGCCGGAACGCTCGACCCTCCGTGGCCGCGAAAATCATAGCGCAGAACACGGAAATGCTTCGACAGCTCGTCGATCTGCATGTCCCACATCCGCAGCGTGGTGCCGATGGAATTCGACAGCATCAGCACAGGCTTGCCGGCGTCGCCGTCGATGCGGTAGGCGATGCGTGTGCCATCGCCGACGGTCATGAAATCCAGCTCATTCATGGTGAATACACCTTCCTTTTTGAAGCGCTGAATGTGGCAAAGCCTAGCTGCGGCGCGCTTTTGACGATATTACAAAGATAGGACTATCTCTGTAATAGAAGCTGACATGGCCGAATTCACCCTACACGACCTGCAATGCTTCGATGCCGTGGTCCGCTGCGGCGGCTTTCAGCCTGCGGCGGCAATGCTGCATCGCTCGCACCCGGCTGTGTTCGCCGCCGTGGCAAAGCTGGAGCGGCAACTCGACCTCGTTCTTTTGGATCGCGGCGGCTATCGCGTGCGCCCCACCGAGGCAGGGCTGTCGTTCCATCGCAGGGCACAATCGCTGCTGCGCGAGCTCGAGGGCTTGCGGCTTCATGCTGCTCAGCTGTCAATGGGCGAAGAAACCGAGATCCATGTGGTGATCGGCGACCTGTGCCCGCGCCCGCAGGCACTGGGCATGCTCGGACGGTTCTTCGCCCAGTGTCCGGGCACACGCCTGCATCTGCATTTCGAGGCGGTGGGCGGCCCGTGGGAGCGCCTCTTCGACGACGAAGCCGATTTGATCCTGCACTGGATCGACAAGAGCGACCCACGGGTGGAATGGATCGATCTGTGCAAGGTGCAATTCGTTCCGGTAGTGGCGTCGGGCTTTCTGCCGGAGCGCATCAAGCACCCAATCACGCCGGATCAAATGCACGCGTTCACCCAATGTGTCATGCACGACACGGCCCGCCATTCACCACAACAAGACTACTTCATGATCGAGGGTGCGCCTCAATGCATGGTGGCCGATCAGGGCATGAAGAAGGAAATCATCCTGCAGGGCCTCGGATGGGGCCACATGCCCCGCTTCCTGGTCGAGGAAGAGCTGCGCGACGGACGCCTGCAATCCATTGCCGGTCGTCATCTGCCAGGCCGTACTGAGGAGTTGGTGGTTGCGCGCCGCCGCGACCGGCCGCACGGGCCGATCTCGAACCGTCTGTGGGACTATATCGAGCAAGAGGCGCCGACGTTGCGCCGAGCGCTCGAACCTCGGCAACCTATCCAGTAGGCGGAGGCCGTTCAGCGGACGGCCAAACCAGCGGCCTTACCCGCTTGAATTGATTGCTGCATAATCTGCAGCAGTGAACTGCATCCCGTCGCTATTTCCGCTGTTTATGAGGCGGATTATTGATGTCGCAAGGAGTTCGCCGTGAACCGCGCCGACCCGCCCGAAGATTTCCACTTCCCGCGGGGCAGTCCAACGGTCGGCATCCGCCCTGGCGGCGATCCCGTAGCCTGCGCCCAGCTTCATCCGCAACTCGAAGGACAAGACCATGAATATCGACCGTCGAACGTTCGGCATCGGCACCTTTAGTGCCGGCGCCTTACTACTTTCTCCGATCAGCCTCTTTGGGAGCAACGCTGCGGCTATCGCCGCCCCGTCTCCGGCTTCGCTTGCGAGCGCCCACAGGTTCATGCTCGGCGACCTCGAGGTTACTGCACTGAGCGACGGCTATCTCAATCTCGGCCTCGAACTCTTCCCTTCCGCAGATCCGGCTGCCGCTGAAGCGCTGCTGGCAAAGGCATTCCTGCCAAAACCACTCCCGACCTCGGTCAATGCTTACCTTGTCACCAGGGGCGACAGACGGGTGCTGATCGATACCGGCTCGGCATCGGCGATGGGGCCCATACTGGGACATATACCTGACGCGCTCGCCGCCGCCGGCGTCAGGCCGGAAGAAATCGACACGGTAATCATCACCCACCTCCATCCCGACCATGCCAACGGCCTTGTCGGTATTGGCGGCAATGCCGCCTTCCCGGCAGCGGAGGTCGTGGTTGCCGCGCCGGAATTCGCTTTCTGGCACGATGACGCGATCCTATCCAAGGCGCCCGACCAGATGAAGCCGTACTTCGAAATAGCGCGCAAATCGCTGGTGCCTTACTATGGCAAGGTCCGGAAGATCGAAGGCGAGGTCGAGATCGCACCCGGGATCAGCGCGTTGCCTGCGCCTGGACACACGCCGGGGCATCTCGCGCTTCGAATTGGTTCTGGTGACGCCAACCTGCTGCTCTTGACTGACGTAATCCACGCCTCCGCGCTGCAATTTGCACATCCGGAATGGGCAATCGCCTTCGACGTGGACCAGGAGGCCGCAATCGCCACACGCAAGAAGGTGCTCGACATGGTGTCAGCGGATGGCCTGCTCGTCGCAGGCATGCACCTGCCCTTCCCAGGCATCGGTCATGTCATCCGCGAAGGCAACGCCTACGCCTACGTGCCGACGCCCTGGCCCGCTTTGTGAAGCGCGCCTAGGTAAGCTCTCGGGCGCGCCAGCTTTCTCACCTCGGCCATGGAACGCAATCCTACTAGTTGCCACCATTCAGCGGCGTTGACCTGTCCGTGCCATGACGATACGGGATCGGGCGATCGGCTTCGAGAGGATTGGCCAAATGGTGCATTACGCGGACGGGCGGCCGATCGGCGATCTGACGCTCAGGACGCTGGCCATGCCTTCCGACGCCAATGCGGCGGGCGATATTTTCGGCGGCTGGGTGATGGCGCAGATGGATCTCGCCTGCGGCATCCGCGCCGCCGAGCGCGCCAAGGGCCGCGTGGTGACGGCGGCGGTGAAGGAAATGTCCTTCGCCAAGCCGATGAAGATCGGCGACACGCTGTGCATCTATACCCATGTCGAACGTGTCGGCCGTACCTCGATGACGCTCAAGGTCGAGGCCTGGGCGCAGCGCTATCTCTCCGACCTGATGGAGAAGGTCACCCATGCCGACTTCGTCATGGTGGCGCTGGACGGCGAAGGCAAGCCGAAGGCGGTTCCGGCCGAAGGCTGACCGGCCTGATTCCAGAAGACGGATTTAAACAGCCGTCTCTCCCGCGCGGGGGATGCGGGCAGCGATCCCGCGTGGTTTTTGACCAACGGGTTCCCGCATGCGCGCCTGCAACGCGACCGGCGGGATCTTGGGAGGAAAGACAATGCGTCAACACATGCTGAACGCTGCCCTGGCCGGTGCCTTTGCAGCCTTGCTCTGCCTGTCGTCCGCAAGTGCTTTTGCCGAGGTCAAAAAAGGCGATCCAGGCGCCACTTGCACGTCGGAAAACCGCACCATCAACGGGCAAGCGGCCAAGTGCGAGATCTGCTCGGCGACGAAATGCGACACCAGCGGCACGACGGTGAGCAATTGCCGCAAGGAGACGACCACGACCTGCACGATTGGCGGCAAGGTGGTCAGTCCCAACCCGAAATGGAACCGGATCGAGAAGCTGCCGAAGAGCAAGATGCAGTTACAGCAGTAGGGCTCATCCGGAGCATCCCCGACAGGTTCAAACCCTTGCAGCGCAAGGGTTCAGCTGTGCATGGCGTCGAATTTTTCACGCGCCGCCTTGACGCGCTCTGTGTTCTTGCGTGCCCATTCGCCGAGCGCATCGACCGGCACCAGAAGCTCGTAGCCAAGATCGGTCAATTCGTAGTCGACCCGCGGCGGGATGGTCGGGAACACCGTGCGGGTGACGAAGCCGTCGCGCTCGAGCCCGCGCAAAGTGGTGGTCAGCATCTTTTGCGAAATTCCGCCGACCGCGCTGCGCAGCTCGTTGAAGCGCAGCGGCCCATTGCCAAGCTTGCCGACCACGAGCACCGTCCATTTGTCGCCGACGCGCTGCAGGATTTCCGAGATGGCGCGGCAGTCCTCGGTGCGGTGCGGGTGCCTTGGTAACAAAAAAGTGCCTCCTTGCACATTGAGCGGCCAGTTACTCATATAGCTCAGGTATCTAAACGATACCAGTATTCCCGTAAGGAGAGCCCCCTCTATGTCAAAACCCAAAATCGCCGTCATCATTGGTTCGACCCGCGCGGCCCGCTTTGCCGACGTCCCGACCCAATGGATTGCCAAGATCGCCAAGTCGCACGCCGACATCGACGTTGAAGTCGTCGACCTGCGCGATTTCCCGCTGCCGTTCTTCGATGAGGTCGCATCCTCCGCCTGGGTGCCGTCGCAGAACGAAGTGGCGCAGCGCTGGCAAAAGAAGGTCGCCGGATTCGACGGCTTCATCTTCACCGCCGCGGAATACAATCATGGCCCGACGGCCGTGCTGAAGAACGCCATCGACTACGCCGCCAACGAGTGGAACAAGAAGCCGGCCGGCTTCGTCGGCTATGGCAGCGTCGGTGGCGCGCGCGCGGTCGAGCAGCTGAGGCTGCATGCGGTCGAGTTGCAGATGGCGCCGGTAAAGTCCGCCGTACACATCGCCTGGGCCGATTTCCTTGCCGTCAAGCAAGGCGACAAGAAGCTCGACGAGTTCGAGCACCTCAACCAGGCGGCAACCGCGCTGGTCAACGACATTGCATGGTGGGCCAGGGTGCTGAAGACGGCGCGTCAGGCCGATGCCGTCGCCGACGAAGTCAAGGCGGCCTGAGCAGGTCGAACAGTCCTCCCAAGGATTAATTCTCCCAAGCATTGGGGCGGCGCATGCGCCGCCCTTTTTGTTCACACGGCATGCGCGTCCTGCGCCTGCCGTGGCCTGATGATGCAATCGGCAAGGCGGTCCATCTCATTCAGCTCGTCGGCGTGATGCTGGCCCCACTGGCAAAGTGCCAGCAGGATCGGCTCGAGGCTGAGGCCGAGCCGCGTCGCCGAATATTCGACGCGCGAGGGGATCTCGGCAAAGATCTCGCGGCGCACGAGGCCGTGCTCTTCCATTTCGCGAAGCTGCTGGATCAGCACTTTCTGGGTAATGCCGGGCATCAGCGCCTGCAGCGCCGACAGCCGCCGCGGCCCGTCGAAGAGATGGTACAGGATGACCGCCTTCCAGCGGCCCGAAATCACTTTCAGCGCGCGCTCCGCCGGCAGCATCGGCAGCCTCTTGATCAGCTTGGCCATGGTCACCTCCCGGTCAGTCGCGGACAAATCGGTGTGTAGTCGAAGCCAGGCAGATAGTGGCAAACAGCGGCCGATGCCAATAGCGATCGGTGCATGCCATGAGAGCCATTCAACTGAACCGTTTCGGCGGGCCCGACGTTCTCGACATAGCCGCGGTGCCGAAGCCTGAGCCGCAAGCCGGCGAGGTCCTGGTCCGCGTTCGGGCGGCCGGGGTGAATTTCTTCGAAGTGCTGATGCGCGCGGATCGCTATGCGGTGACGCCGCAACTGCCGATGATCCCTGGCGTCGAGGCCGCCGGGATCGTCGAGGCGCTCGGGCAGGGGGTGGAGGCTTCCTTGCTCGGCACGCGCGTCGCCGCGCCGTTGTTCGCCTCGAGCCGCCCGCTTGGCGGCTATTCCGAGTATGCGACGATCGACGCAAGCCTGGCCGTGCCCTTGCCGGATGCGCTCTCGTTCGAAAACGCGACGGCGTTGATGGTGCAAGGACTGACGGCGCTGCATCTGTCGCGGCAAAGCCCGCCCGGCGGCAAATCGGTGCTGGTCGCCGCTGCCGCGGGCGGCGTCGGTTCGTTGCTTGTCCAGCTTGCGAAGCGGGCAGGGGCGAGCAATGTCATCGCGGCAGCCGGCAGCAAGGCCAAGCTCGATCTTGCTTTGTCACTGGGGGCCGATGCTGCCGTCGATTATAGCAACACGGATTGGCCGGAGCACGTCCGGGCAGCGACAGGTGGCGCTGGCGTCGACATCATCTACGACATTGTCGGCGGCCCGCTGACGGCGGCTGCGCTCGAGGCTCTGGCGCCTCGCGGAGAGCTGGTGTTTGCGGCACTTGGCAGATACGCGCTCGGCGCCCCGCAGATGGAGGCGATGATCGGCCGCAACCAGTCGCTGAGGGGTTTTGCCCTGCTTCCGTTGCTGTCTACGGACGGGCTCCGTGACGATCTTTTGGAGCTTTTCGATCTGGCCGCTGGTGGTCAGCTTGTGGTGACCAAAGGTGGCCGCTTCCCGCTCGACCAGGCCAGCCACGCACATCGCCTGCTGGAGGAGCGCGGCGCGACCGGCAAAGTTGTCTTGATACCTTAGTAGGTGCTCGGCAAGGAGCCGAGGATCCGGGCTTGCACCGTACAGGCCGTCAGCGAACCCGGTAGAATGGATTTGGCAGCAGGAACAGCTTCTCGGCATGCCCGCCGAACAGATCGGACGGCTGGTCACCGACATTGGCAATTATCGTGTAGCCGGCCTTTTCGATTTCGGCCCTTATGGGTGCCTTGAAATCTGCGGCGGAACCATATTTGGCCCCAGGCTGGACCATGTAAAGTTGCTCATAGCCGGCATAGCCGGCCGACTGCAGGTTCTATTCGGTTGCCTGACGCTGGTCCTCCGGACGTCCGGTGATGAAGAACACCGCGACTTTCGCCGTTCGTGCCTGCCGGAAGACCTCCAGCACCGGGTCGATGGCCGGATCCTTCGCAAGCTGGTCCCAGGCGGCCCAGCCACAGGGACCGTCGATTGCGATGTCGCAGGCGCCGCCGATCGGGCGGCCGAAATTGTCACGTGTGATCACTTCCCAGTTGGCCAAAGCCGTCTCGTCGATATCGAGCACCAGTGCGGGGCGAGGCACCTCCGTCGCGCGCTTTACGACCCAGTCGCCGGCCTGCTTCGCTACTGCGGCAAGGTCGCGATCATAGTCGCCGGAATCATGATAATTGGCAGCCGCCAGCATCGCATCGCCGACATTGGCTGGCTGGGACGGGCTTGTGAGAAGGAGTGAGTCGGAACGTGCCGGCACAGGAACATTTGTGCCGATCATCAGCACGATTGCCCCGGCACGCGCAATTCTATTCCAACCAATTGCCCGCATCACGAGACTTTGCGGTCACGAGAAGTCGGCTGTCAAGCGAGGTCTTCCACAGGTAGTGGGTCAGTTTGAAATCTGTCTCGCCTGAACGTGTCTTAATAGCCAGACGACATATCGTTCCATATCAAGCCTGCGAGCGGTTCCAAGTACTCTTGCCCAGGTATCCTGAGGACTGGCGCCAGACGCGATCATGGCCGGTGCGTTGTGAAATGAGTCAGCGAGCATCCGTGCTTTGGATAGATCATCGGTCGCGCGAATTTCGACGAGAACGATGCCAAGCGCCATCAGAACATTTTCGTTCGTGATGGGTTTAGGATCAATCAATTGAGACGCCTTTCTTCTGGTACGGTCCGCGCACTATTGGCTTCTCGGCTTCATTGGCTCCGATTAGCGCAACGATATCGCCGATCTCCCAAAGCTTGCCAGTCACGCCAGCGGCCATCGCCGGCGTCATGCGCAGTGAAGCATGAATGCGGACAAAGTTGTAATACATGAAGTGGAGGGCGACCGCGTTGGCGTGAGCCTACAGGTCCTCGAAACTGCGACGCTGACTTGGACATTCCAGATGCCGAATGTCTCTATGGGTTGCTGCAAGCTACACGATTTCCGCCGTTGCGGTCTTTGCCTCCGACAGGTGACGCACCGCCGAAACCGCCGGCGGAAGTGCGTCACCCGAAGTCATAGCCACCACGGCCTTTGCCGTACGCTACGCCGCCTGAACGATCTCGACCAGCTCGACGTCGAACACCAGATCCCGTCCCGCCAATGGATGATTGCCGTCGAGCTTGACGCTGGTGTCGTCCACGCCGACGACTGTTACCGGCATCGGGCGCCCCTCTGGGGTTCTGACCTGTAATCGACTGCCGATATCGACGTTGATGTTGTCTGGTACGCGGGCGCGGTCGACGGTCATGACCGCTTCGGGGCGGTGGGGGCCATAGGCGGCGTCGGCGGGAATGGTGACGGTGCTTTTCGCGCCCACCTCCATGCCCTCGACATGGGTTTCGAGACCGGCGATCACTTGTCCTTCACCCAGCGTGAATTGCAGCGGTTCGTTGCCGGAAGAATCGAACTGAGTGCCGTCGGCCAGGCGGCCATTGTAATTGATGCGCACGGTGTCGCCATTCTTGGCCTGTGTCATGATAGCCATCCTTTGAAAGTTTCGAGGGGCCGGCCAAAGCTCACGGTCCCGTCCTCGATCATCCACGCACTCGGGTGCGCGGCGCGAAACGCTAAAACTAGGGACCTGGCTGCCGATGTAAACCCCGATTGAGCGACGCCGGCATGACCCGCCGGCGTTCGTCGCCTCGGCAGCAGTGCACCGGACTAGCGGTCGCGGTATGCAAATGGCGGCTAGATCAGGTTATGGCCGCCATCGATGCGCATTGTCTCGCCGGTCGTGAAGTCGCTTTCCATGAGGTAGACGTAGGCGGCGGCCACGTCCGCGGCGGTCGGAATTTTTCTCGACGGCAAACGGGCAGCCATGTCGGCAAAGAAGCCGGATTTGGCTTCTCCAACGATGTCCCACATAGGTGTATCGACCCATCCGGGAGACACGACATTGACGCGCGTCGGCGCCAGTTCGAGCGCCAGGGCGCGGGCGAAGTAGCTGAATGAACCGGCAATCGCGGCGACGACCGAGCCTCCCGGCACCGGCGGCCGATCCTTGTTTATTCCCGAGGTGAAGGTCATGGAGCCACCGGCCTTCAGGGTGTGCACAGCATGCTTGGAGAGCATGACGGCGGCAATCAGCTTGTTATCGACGAAGCCTCGCACAGCCTCCATGTCGGTACTGCCGATGGGATCGCCGGGCGGCAGTGTTCCGGCGGTCGATACGAGATGATCGAAGGGACCGACCTCTTCGAAAAGGCGGGCGACGTCTGCTTCGTCGGTCATGTCGGCGACCACGCTTGTCACGCGATTACCTGCATTGAGCGTCCGTTCGGCAGCCTGCAGTTTCTCGGGCGACCGGCCGACGATCACGACCTTCGCTCCGCCGTTGAGAGCAGCTTCCGCGACGCCGAGACCGATGCCGGAGCTGCCGCCGACGACGATGACTTTCTTGTCCACGAGCGATGTCATGGGGGTTCTCCATTCGTTGCGATTGCGGTGGGAGAGTCAGGCCTTGCCGGCGTAGGCGGCTTCGAGCTCGGCGATGATGATCTTGCGCATCCCATACATCGCCTGCCGGACGCGGTTGGCCTTTTCGCGATCCGGATCGGCACTGAGCCGCGGCAGGATTTCCGGGATGACCTGCCAGTAGACGCCGTATCTGTCGGTGAGCCAGCCGCAGGGTTGTGCCCTGCCGCCGCCGGCGGTGAGCGCCTCATAGTAGTAGTCGGTCTCGGCCTGGTCCTTGGTCTCGATGTAGAGCGAGAGCCGCTCGTTGAAGGGCGGCTGCGGCCCGGCATTGAGCGCAGTAAGGTGCAGACCCTCGAGCTCGAAATCGAAGGTGGCATGCGGGACCGTCTTGTTGGTTCCGGACACCCAGTCGGTGTATTCGACGGTCTGGAGCGCTTTGCTGTTCTTGAAGACCGAGAGATAGAAATCGCGGGCTTGCTCCGCATCGGTGTTGAACCAGAGGAATGGGTGGATGGTGGCCATGTCCGTTCTCCATTAATTCCTTGCGCAGCGATCTTCGGCGAAGAGCCTGTCCGCTGTTGCTTTCGTTCAGGCTAGCGGTAGTCCGACGGCCGATAGACCGAGCCGTCCCAGTCGCGGGCGAACCCGAGGTCTTCGAGCCGGCGGGTCGAGAAGCGTGCAATCTGCCGCTCGGTCCAGCGCCGGCTGCTCGAGGCGAGGATGCGGCCGGCCATGCCGGTCAGGACGTCGACGATGGGTTCAACTCGTTTGGCGGTCATGGTGCTCTCCCAGAGTGGCGGCAGTTTTGGTTTCAGCAGTTGCCCCGCGATCTTCGTCAGCGAGAGTATCAGTCACACAAACTTGCTTTTTTCAGCAGCGGTGAATGACTGATTACGTGAGCAAACATGCCGCCTCCCGGCCTGGACGACAAACGACTTATCGGCGACTATGTGTGAGCGTTGCTCACACATAGGGATCGATCCATGCCCCGGAAGCTGCCTCCTCTCACCACCTTGCCGAGCTTCGAGGCCGCGGCGCGCCTGTTGAGTTTCTCCAAGGCGGCAGAGGAGCTTCATGTCACCCACGGCGCCATCAGCCGGGCGATCAAGAATCTTGAGGATCAGCTCGGTGTGCAACTGTTCGAGCGCGGCACGCGCTCGGTGAGCCTGACAGCCGTTGGCGAGCCCTATGCGCGGGCGGTGCGCGAGGTGCTCGCCCAGTTGGCCACCGCCACCGCTGCCGCAACAACTCGCTATTCGAGCTCGACATTGAACGTCAGTACCTCCGATGGCTTCGCGGGGAGATGGCTGGTGCCGCGCCTCTACCGCTTTCACCGAGCGCATGGCGACGTCGATGTGCGGGTTTCGACGAGCGGGAAACTAACCAACTTCCTTGGCGACGGCATCGACGTCGCCGTCCGTTATGGCAGCGGAAACTATCCGGGGCTCACGTCAGAGTTCCTCACCGGCGAGGAGGTGTTTCCGGTGTGCAGCCCAAAGCTTCTTGAGGGCGCATACCCGCTCCGTACGCCTCAGGACCTCAGACATCACACGCTGATCCGTGACAGCTTTCCAATCGACTGGGCGACCTGGCTGGCAAGCGCCGGGGTCGAGGGCGTGGACCCGCAGAGCGGGATTACCTTCGACTCTGCCACCTTTGCCATGGAGTCGGCCGCACAAGGCGAGGGGGTGGTGCTCGGCCGGACCATGCTCGTTGCGGCCGACCTCGCCGCCGGGCGACTTGTCCGCCCCTTCAGCCACGCCCTGAAATCCCCCTCCAGCTTCTATCTCGTCTACCCGCCAGAGGCGATCCGTCAGCGCAAAGTCAAGGCTTTCCGGGATTGGCTGCTTTCAGAAGTCGCGCCGCAACTGGACTGACGGGAAGGCCGAGAGAACAGGATCGTCTACAGATCAAATCGAGCGGTTACTATCGGCTCGCCCGAACTGCGGTGATGATCCAGGCACGCGAGTCAAAAAGCACACCGTCCGCGGTCAAGTGCGCGTCGAGCAGATCGCGCAACCGCCGCAGCGCCGCGTCGACATCCACATCCGCGCGGGCGAGCGGATCCTTCACCAGTTGCAGGCCAAGCAAAGCGTCATAGGCCGCATCGACGTCCTGGCCGTAGAAGACCGGCTGATGGACTTCGGCAAAGTCGACCGAAACAAAACCGGATGCACGCAAGATCTCCGCGGTGATGGCGGGGTCGCCAAGCGAAAACGGGGTGGCGGCGCCCGCCGAAATGGTTGTCCCCGGCGCAATTGCCCGCTGAATGGCAGTCGCCCACTCGTTGCGGTCCCGGCACTGCCATACCATCCATACAACACGTGCCCCTGGTCGCATCGCCCGGCCGATATTGGCGAACGCCGCCGCCGGATCGGCAAAGAACATCACGCCAAACCGACTGATGCACAGATCGAAGCCGGCAGGCGGAAACACCAGCAATTGCGCATCGCCGCGCTCAAAGGCGACGTTTCGCAATCCCTCTTCCGCACTACGCCTCCGGGCGATCTCGAGCATCTCCGCCGATACGTCCACGCCAAGCACGCTGCCTTCCACCGCGACGCGGGCAGCATCGCGAGAGGATTGTCCCGAACCGCATCCGATATCGAGCACGCGATCGCGCGTTCCCGCCTTGACCGCAGCCCTGAAGACCTCGTTGTGCCGTCGCAGTTCGGCGTCGTAAAACTCAGCGCAGTTCAACACCATCGCACGCCTGCCTGGACATGATGGGCACGGCGGCATTCCCAGCCGCTCCGCTCTGATCTTATCGATGACCTCCTCATCAGGGGTGATGCACCGACTTCCGCTTCGGGTCACCCAGCACTATCAGCCGCGCCGCGCCGCCTCGATGGCTGCAACGTCGATTTTCTTCATCTCCATCATCGCTTCGAATGCGCGCTTTGCTTCATCGCCGCCGGCGGCCATCGCTTCGGTCAGCACGCGCGGCGTGATTTGCCAGGAGATGCCCCATTTGTCCTTGCACCAGCCGCACGCACTCTCCTGGCCGCCATTGCCGACGATGGCGTTCCAGTAGCGGTCGGTCTCCTGCTGATCGTCGGTGGCGATCTGGAAGGAGAAGGCTTCGTTGTGTTTGAACGCGGGCCCGCCATTAAGGCCGAGACAGGGGATGCCGGCGACCATGAACTCGACCGTCAGCACGTCGCCCGCCTTGCCGGACGGGTAGTCGCTGGGAGCGCGGTGGACGGATTTCACCGAGCTGTCGGGAAAAGTCTCGGCATAGAAGCGGGCCGCAGCCTCGGCGTCCTTGTCGTACCAAAGGCAGATCGTGTTCTTGGCGATTGTCATTGCTGGTCCCTTTGCTTTCGAAATCAATCTGGGCTTTTGATGCCATTCCGGGTTTTGCAGCCAATTCGGCCATTTTCCTGCCCTCGGGGCGTTTCGCAGCCGGCGTCGGCGTTGCACCACGAACAGGAATGCGCTCGCACCATCCGACGTTCCGACCGCGGCAGCTGCACGGAATCAAGGTACCACGGCTGGTGCTTTCAGGACCAGATGTGGGCAGTGACTCGAACAGGCGAGGTCCGCCGGGTCCTGACCGGCGGCCTCACTTTTTGTGTAGGGCAGCTCCACTTTGCTCAAGGTCGCGCTGGCTTTCCGTTGGCGCGCCGTTGCCTCAGAAGGCGCATGAGCAAGTTCCGTCTGTCCTTGCGCGGGACGAGTTCGATGTCGCTGACAAGTTTTGCGCCGCCCTTGTGCCGCTCCAATGTGATCTTGCGGCTATGGAAGGCTTCCAGCTCGGCGCGATGCGCTACGCTTATGATGGTGACCTTCGGCAATTCGCGAATGATCATCTCCATCATCTTGTCCTGGCTCTTCTCATCGAGTGCCGACGTTGCCTCATCCAGCACGATGATATCGGGGCGGTGCAGCAGAAGACGCGCGAAGGCGAGCCGCTGCTTTTCGCCACCCGACAAGGTCTGGTCCCATGGCGCGTCCTCCTCGATCCTATCGTTGAGGTAGTCGAGTCCCACCTTGTCGAGGGCAGCCTTGATCTTATTCAGCGTCCAGTTGTCGGCGGCGCCTGGATAGGCGACTGCGCGGCGAAGCGTCCCGGTGGGGATGTACGGCCGTTGCGGCAACATGAACAACCGCCTGTCGGCGCGGATGTTGACGCTGCCGCTACCCCACGGCCACAGACCTGCGACGGCCCGCACCAGCGTACTCTTGCCCGAGCCGGATTCGCCGGCCACGAGCACCCGTTCGCCTGGTTGGATCACGACCTCGGTTTCCTTGACCACGGCGGTGCCGTCGTCGAGCGACACGGAGAGATTGTTCAGGCTGAGCATCGCATCGCCTTCGGTTTCGCCCCGCTTTATGCGTCCCAGCGTGTTGCTCTGCTCCGCCCGCTCGAGCCCGTCGAGCGACATCATCAGCGAGGCGATGCGTCGTGCACAGGCGTTCCAGTCTGCGAGACGGGGATAGTTGTCGACCAGCCATCCGAATGCGCCCTGCACGATGGCAAACGCCGAGGCAGCCTGCATGACCTGTCCAAGTGTCATGCTGCCTTCGAGGAACTTTGGAGCGCAAAGCAAGACCGGCACGACAGGCGCAAACAGGCTCGACCCCTGCGACACCAGCGCCGTGCGCATGTGCTGGCCTGCAAGGAGCGCCCATTGCCTGAGCACATGGGCGAATGTCTTGTCCATGCCGCTGCGCTCCTCCTCCTCGCCGCCGAGCAATGCGATGCTCTCGCCGTTTTCCCGCACGCGCGTCAGCGTGTAGCGGAACTCGGCTTCCGCCTGATTTTTTTCCTCGGAGAGGTGGACGAAATGGCGGCCAATGACCGCCATCGAGGTGGACGTGATCGCGGCATAGAGCACTGCGGTGATGACCAGGAAGCCGGGAATGGTGACGGTCGAACCTTCAATCGTCAGGGTCAGGGCGCCGCCGATCGTCCAGAGCACCACGATGAAGGTCGAGGCCGACAGAAATGCGACGATGACACCGGCGATGAAATCGACGGGCGATTCGGTGGCAATCCGCAAATCCTCGGCGATGCGGGCTTCGGGGTTGCTGTGGTCGCCGCCGACGAGGTTCAGCTGATAGTAGCGGCCGCTTGCGAGCCAACGTGCGATGACCGCAGTGGTGAGCCAGGAACGCCAGCGGCGCTGTATCCTCATGCGAAAGAAGACTTGTGCCACCACGAGGCTGGCGCTTCCGAGCACGAGTGGCACGAAAACGGCGCTCAGCCAATATACGGTGTGGGCATCGCGTTGCTCAATGGCGTCGAAAATTGCGCGATTCCAGACATTGATCCCATACTGGAAGCCGACATTGGTGACGATCAGGACCAACAGCCCGATCGTCAACGGCCAAGCGACCCTGTCGCCACTGCTGCCCCAATAGCCGCGCGCGCTGATCCAGAAGCGCTTCAGCAGATATCTCTTGCGCGCCTGCTCGGCCTCTTCAGGTGTCAACTCCGGATCGGGTTCGATGAAATCCGGCGGCGGCGAGGGCTCGCCGACGACCTCGGACGCGACTTCGACGGTCGATTGCTTCTCATGGCGCGACTTCTCGACATCGCGCGATTGGGCGCCGTCAACCGATTTCGGCTTGAATTGAGCCTCGGGCATCCGGCGATAACGGCTTAAAAATCAGAAGGTTTCATAGCGTCCGCTCGAGATGCCGGATGCCGACAACGCCTAGCCTTCTCAGCTGTTCCGGTGCTCGCAGCAGCCTAGGTCGTTCTCGAGGACAGCCTTTGATCGTTGCGGGGCAGACGTGCCGGCGAGCTTGCACTCTTGCCAGCCATTCCGTGCATCAGATTGCGCAACCAGTCTTCACTCGGCCGCTGCGCGCCCCGCAGCCAAGGCACCGATCACGGCATCGGAGTCCGCCGTCCAGCCGAAGAGAAGCTCGATGGTGAGCAGCGACGCTTCATGATTGCTGCGCGGCGCGTCGGCGGCGATCAGCTCTGTCGTGCAATCCCGGAGCACGATGCAGCGGTAATCGCGGAACGCTGCGTCGCGGACCGTCGACTCGACGCATACGCTGGTCGTTGCCCCGGTAAATATCAGCGTGTCGATCCGTCGCGCGCGCAACGTCGAGTCGAGCGGGGTTTCGAAGAATGCGCTGAAGCGGTGCTTGGAGATCACCGCGTCCCCGGGTTGCGGGGAGAGTTCCGCAACAATTGCCGTATTCCAGGTGTCGCGCACGAGGATGCGGCTTTCGCTGCCGTCAGGGGCGGTAACGACTTGCCCGGCGTTGAAGCGCTTGTGCTTGATACGGTGCGGGGCATCTTCGTTGCCGGCATCGGAGAGGTCGGCATTGTGCTGCTGCTTCGTGTAGACGATGAACAATCCCGCGTTGCGAGCCGCTTCGAGCACCCGTGAAATGGGCTGGATGAGACGTGCTATAGGAGCAACGTCGAGGCCGGCGAGGTCGAACATACCACCCCGGCTGCCGAAATCGTGCTGCATGTCGATGACGACAACAGCCGTTCGAGCGGGCTCGAAGCTCACCGTCTCAGGCCTCGCGGCGATGGAATGTTGCGTTCCCATGTACAGACCCCCGAAATCGCATATGCACGCTGACGGTTGCTTCAGGGGCAACAATATCATGATTGCCGGCCGCCGTATCGGCCCCGCGTCACCCCCGAGTCTGCAACAAAGCATCACCCTGCTGCGGTCTCGACAATTCGCTTCAGGCTCTCAGGCTTTGTCCGCATGCCGCGTTCGAAGAGGCTGGACGCAAGCGGCGCGAGAAGTGCCATCCGCCCGAGTCAACAGGATCGAGGAGAAGAGATCATCTCGATTGCGATTGCGAGCATCTGCTGCTCAGCAGGACCGTGCCAGCCCCGAATTCCGGAACAAGGGTGCGATTTTGCCGTTGAGCCAGAAACTGGAAGCGACCGCATGTCCGAATTGCCGAATGAAGAGATCGAAGGGCGGCTGAACGCCCAGCGCGAGACTTTGGCGCTGGTCGTCGCGCTGCTTGCCAGCAAGGATACGGCGCCCGAGCGAATATGGGCCGAACTGGAGGCCCGTTTTCAGTTTCCGAACAGTCAGGAGGACCCTGGCGTCCTGCCAAGCAGCGCATTCGCCATCGAGGCTGCGAAGATGCGGGAATTCAAGCTGATCGCGGACGAGGCGCGGGCGCGCAATGCGGAATGGAACAGCAGGGACGAGCCACAGGGCGCCAGCCGAAACCCCGGCGAGTGGATGCAGGACCGGCTATTTTACGGTGACTGAGCAAGCGTCAGCTCTGCTGCAAAAATGCACGCGCCAACTCTTGCCATTCCTCGTCAAGCGTTAAGGTCGACGGCGCGGCGTTGCTGCGGCGATACCAATATTCCGCATTCGACTGGTCGCCTTCCTTGCGATGGAGATAGGCATGAACGTGCATGCCCACCGTATCGTCGCGCTGCTGCGCGCACTCGTGCGCCTTAGCCCAATCGCCCTTTGCATCCCACCACAGCGCCTGCAGGGCAGGGCTCAAGCCGGCTGGCGGCTGTGGTTTTGCAATCGAATCCCTGAAGGCTTGCAGATCCATTTTTCCACCATAGCGACGGTACTGGGCGCCGATAATAACCGCGCCGGCAGCCGACCGCTAGCGTGCATCGGGCGGGGCGACTGGAACGGGTGTCAGGAGTGCTGAGAGCGGACGTCCGATAACCGCACAGCCAGACGCTTGATTCGATGACGTGCATGAAATAGTGCGCACCACGACACCATGATGCCTGAGACAGCGAGGATGAGTAGCGAGCCGATGACAGCCCCCGACAACCCGCGCCAATTCTACCACGGCACCCGGGCCGACCTTAAACCGGGAGACCTGATCGAAGCCGGCTACAGCTCCAATTACGGCGCGAGAAAGCAGGCAGCCTGGGTCTATCTGACCGGCACTCTGGATGCGGCAATCTGGGGTGCAGAGCTGGCCGCTGGTGACGGACGGGGAAAGGATCTATATCGTGGAGCCAACCGGCCCGATCATGGACGACCCCAATCTTACGGACAAGAAATTTCCCGGCAATCCGACGCAGTCCTATCGCTGCCGCGAGCCGCTCAGGATCACGGGCGAGGTCACCGAGTGGCAGGGCCACTCCCCCGAGCGGCTGAAGGAGATGAAGGACCATCTCGAACGGCTGAAGGCGCAAGGCATCGAGGCAATCGATTGATCGCTAAATCCTGCGATTGCCAAGCTTGGCTCTGACCTACGGTCGGCGGCAGTCGCCGCGAAATACGGCTCCACGTCCGCAATGGGTCCGCGAGTTGTCGTTCCTTGCAGGTTGGAGAGCGGATGCTCCTTTTCATCTCGTCGCGAACGTGATGATCTCCGGGCTCGAAGGGCCAAGTGGGCTGCCGTCAAAGCCGCCGAATTGCTGTTCGATCCGTAGCCCCGCGTTCCCCAGCAGGCTCGATAAGGCGTCCATGTCGAGGAATCGCAAGGTGCTGCGACTAACTTGCGGAAGGCTCGGATGCTTTCCGCCGAACCTGTGGGTGAATGTCACCGTCTGTCCGTCGAACGGCATGATCACCTCTGTTGTGATCTGCACCAGAGACCCGTCAGGTAGCTCAACGACGACCGCATTTTCGGGTGTCCAGCGTTCCCACGCCCGCACCGAAGGGTTCCGCGTTTCGAACGCAAAGCATCCGCCTGGCACAAGGGCCTGTTGCGCAGCCGCCATGAAATCCCCCAGGTCTTCGTCGCTGACAAGGGCCTGGAATGCGTGCCCCGTCATCACAATGAGATCAAACTCGGCTGTCCAGCCCGCCGATTGGAGATCGCCGAGGACCCATTCGATATCCGTGCGCGTTCGTGCGCGATTCAACACGCCGGGTGCTGGGTCGATGCCGCAGAGCCGCCCTGAATGTCCGGCCAGGCGTGCCTCGTGAAGGAGGGTGCCCGTTCCACATCCGACATCAAGCACCGCGTCTGCTGTTAGAATGCGGGGCAGGTAGAAATCATAGTCGTCGCGCGCAGATCTCGGGTGCCAGGCATCGTAGACGGCAGCGAGATATGGGTCGGCGAAAAGGTGATCGACCATAGGCGGTATTCCCAATCAACTTTGACTGTGCGAGCGGTGTCGCCGCGAGCATATAGCCCACAAGTCGCGCCGCTTCTTACCGCACGACCTCGCGGTGGCGGCCGGGCAGGCGGGTGGCGATGAGCTTGTCGATGCGGCGGCCGTCGAGATCGACCACCTCGAAGCGCCAGCCTTGCGCGTCTACACATTCGCCGGTCGCCGGCAGATGGTGCAAATGCGACAGCACATAGCCGGCGACGGTTTCGTAGTCGCGGTTCTCGGGCAGGTCGATGCCGAGGACCTCCGCCATCTCGTCGGCCTGCATGTAGCCGGCGAGCAGCCATGAGCCGTCCTCGCGCTTGACGGCGTTTTCCTCGTCGCCGGCATCGAGGTCCGAGCGGAAGACGCCGGTGATCGCTTCCAGAATGTCGGCCGGGGTGACGATGCCTTCGAAATGGCCGTATTCGTCATGCACCAGCGCCATCGGCACGTCGGATTCCTTCAGCGTCGCAAGCACGTCCAGCGCGTCGGCCTGGTCATGCACGATTGGCGCGGCGCGTACGTGCCGGCGCGGGTCGAGGGCGCGGCCGCCGAGCATTGCGGCCAGCACGTCGCGGGTCTGGACGACGCCGATCATGGCGTCGACGCCGCCGTCGCCGGCCGGCAGGCGCGAATGCTGGGTGTCCATCAGCAGCTTCCTGATGGCGGCCTCGTCGGCTTGCAGATTGATCCAGTCGACCTCGGTGCGCGGCGTCATCACCGCGCGCACGGCACGGTCGCCGAGCCGCATGACGCCGGCGATCATGCGGCGTTCGTCGGATTCGATGGTGCCGTGGTGCTCGGCTTCGGCGACCAGCATCTTGATCTCCTCGTCGGTGACCTTGTCCTCGCTCTGGCCGTGCTGGCCAAGCAGCCACAGGAGGGCGCGGCCGGAAAAGTCGAGCAGGAAGACCAGCGGCGCCGAGACGCTGGCGAGGATGGTCATTGCCGGAGCGACCCTGACGGCGACCCGTTCGGGATCGCGCAAGGCGATCTGCTTGGGCACCAGTTCGCCGATGATCAGCGAGCCATATGTTATGATGGCGACGACGATGCCGACGCCGAGCGGGTCGGCGAGGCTTTCGCGGACGCCGGCCGACGCCAGGAAGGTGGCCAGCCGCTCGCCGAGCGTGGCGCCGGAAAAGGCGCCGGACAGGACGCCGACCAAAGTGATGCCGATCTGCACCGACGACAGGAATTTTCCCGGATTGGCGCCTAGCGCCAGAGCCCGGCCGGCGCCCTTGATGTTGCGGTCGATCATCGTCTTGAGGCGCGCCGGGCGCGACGAGACGATGGCGAGCTCGGACATCGACAGAAGGCCGTTCACGCAGATGAGGACGACCACGATGGCAATTTCAGCATAAAGCATGCCGGGTCCATAGCATTGCCGCGCGGTTTTCGAAAATAGAACGGTCGCGCTTTTTAAATTTAGCGAGCCGGGCAATCAGGCGGCACCTCATGCGGCATCCCAGGGCGGCGCGGAAAAATGCTCGATCAGGGCGTCGACGACGACGCGCACCTTTGGCGCGAGGTTGCGTGTTACCGGCCAGATGGCATGCACCACCGTGTTTTCG
Organism: Mesorhizobium sp. M0991; assembly: GCF_040318915.1. Classification (NCBI taxonomy): domain Bacteria; kingdom Pseudomonadati; phylum Pseudomonadota; class Alphaproteobacteria; order Hyphomicrobiales; family Phyllobacteriaceae; genus Mesorhizobium; species Mesorhizobium sp. M0991. The sequence continues at coordinate 30,828 of NZ_JAMYNE010000011.1, read as the reverse complement.
ACAAGACAGTCCGACAGAACCATTTCGAGCTTGCCGCGCCTGATGCTGTCGGCCGTCAGCCATGTCGGCAGATAGACGATGCCGCAGCCGGCCAGTACCGCATCGAGCATCGGTTCGCCGTGGCCGAGCACCAGCCGCGCCTTGGGTGCGAATTTTTCGAGGCGGCCGTTGACATGCCTGACGGTCCACGGATGGACCGTGCCGTCGCGGCCATAGCCGATGAGGCTGTGCCTGGCCAGGTCCTCGATCGAGTGCGGCCTGCCATGGGCGTCGAGATAGGCGGGGGCGGCGACGATGGCCGAACGCTGGGCATAGATGCGGCGCGCGGCGAGCGACAAGCTGTCGTCCAGGTCGCCCATGCGCACCGCCAGGTCGATGCCTTCCTCGATCAGGTCGACGCGCCGGTCGTTGAACGAGATTTCCATCGTCAGATCCGGGAATTTTTTGGAAATGCCGAACAGCAGCGGGGCGACGCACCGGCGGCCGAAAGCCAAAGGCAGGTCGACGCGCAGCCGGCCGGAAGGCACCTGCTTGCGCGATGCCAACAGCGACTGGGCGGCTTCGATCTCGGCCAATGCCCTGACGCAGGCTTCGTAATAGCTCAGGCCCTCGCTGGTCGGGCTGAGGCTGCGGGTGGTGCGGTTGAGCAGGCGAACGCCCAACCGCTGTTCCAGCTGTGCGATCGACTTGCCGACCGCCGATTTCGTGACATGCAGCCGTGCGCCGGCGCCAGTGAAGCTGCCGGCCTCCACCGTATGAACGAATGCGACGATGCCTTGCAAATTGGCCGATTCCAATGAAGCGCTCCTATTATAGAGTTTTGCTCCTTAATCTGTTGCAGAACATGCCACATGGAAGCACTTTTCTCCATAGTGAAACGGCGTAAATGTCTCGCGCAACCATCAACCACGGAGCGCGAACCAAATGAGCACCGAAAACAGATCCTGGCAGATGAACGGTTTCGGCCTGTCCAGGCTGAAGCCGGCTGAGGGAAAGCTGCCCCAACCCGGGCCGCATGATCTGCTGGTACGCGTCACAGCGATATCGCTGAATTACAAGGACAGGATGATCGTCGATGGCGTGCTGATACCGGACCTCAGCTTTCCGTTCGTGCCGACATCGGACGCGGTGGGCGAGGTGGTGGCCATCGGCGGCAAAGTCAGCCGCTTCGGCATCGGGCAGCGCGTGCTCGGCCAGGTGATCGCCGACTGGCCGGACGGCGACGCGCCGCCCGTGCTGCACAAGCATACGCTGGGTTCGTCACTGCCCGGGACGTTGTCCGAGCATGTGCTTTTTCATGAGGATGCCGCCGTGGCGGCGCCGCCGTCGCTCAGCGACGTCGAGGCATCGACGCTGCCGATCGCGGCGCTGACGGCGTGGTTCGCGCTGGTCGAGGCGGCCAAGCCGATCCCGGGCGAAACCGTACTCATCCAGGGCACCGGCGGCGTGTCGCTGTTTGCGCTGCAATTTGCCGCCGCCTTCGGCCTGCGCGCCATTGTCACCTCGAGCAGCGACGAGAAGCTGGAGCGGGCGAAGGCGCTCGGCGCCTGGAAGGGGATCAATTATCGCAGCCAGCCGGCATGGGACGAGGCGGCGCGCGAACTGACAAACGGGGCCGGCGTCAGGCATGTGCTGGAAATGGTCGGCGGCGACAATGCGCGGCGCTCGCTCAATGCGCTGGGCGCCGACGGCAGGCTGTCGCTCATCGGCCTTCTCGGCAGCATGGAGTTCAGTTTTCCGATCATTCCGTTCCTGCGCAACCGGATCGTCGTACAAGGCATATCGATCGGCCACCGCCGCGCTTTCGAGCGAATGAACCAGGCGATCGAGACGCTGGCGATCAAGCCGGTGATCGACAAGGTGTTTGGCTTCGACGACGTGCCGCAGGCATTTGAGCGTCTGGAGACGGGACCGTATGGCAAGATCGTGATCACCGTGCCCTGACCTCGTCGGGACGAAAATGGCTGTCAGACGGGAAGGCCGATTGCGCGCCTACGGCAGTTGCAGCAGGACGCCGATGATGGCCTTGCCGTCGGTGAAATAGGGATCGCCTTCGCCGTTGCGCCCGGTCTTTGTGGCGCCGACGCCTGGTATCTCGCTGGTCGAGATCAGCGTGCCGGCTGCGGAGAGGTCGCGCATCAGCGCATGGCGCTCGGCGTCGATGTCGGGGCCGATGTGGTGGGTGATCGCGCCGGTGTCATGGCTGAGGCCGACGCCGCGGTCGAAGCTTGCCGAGCCAAGCCAAAGCGGCCGGCCGTCGTCTCCGGTCGCATCGGTCTGCCAGAAGCGGACGTGGTGGCGCCGGTCGGCGCTGTCGCCGACCGGCTTTTCGAAGGCGAGGTCCTGGGCGCGTCCTTCGAACAGCAGCCGACTGACCGGCGCGTCGGGATAGGGGCGGTTAAACAGCACGCTTTCGCCGATCTCGATGGCGGTCTTCAGCGTGACCGCGTCTGCCGTATCCCAGCCGGCGACGGCAAAAGAATGGACAAGCTCCTTCTTGGTGCCGACAAGGCCGACATTGATCGGATCGCCCGGAATGCCTTGCGGCGTATGCGTCACCATCTCGAATTGGCGGCTGCGAAAATTGCGGTCCCGCAACGTCCAGAACTCAGGCGCGGCGAAATAGGCGAGCGAGAGATAAGCGGCACAGCATGCCACCAACCAGGTCGTTGCACGTCGTCGAAGGCTTCGTTGGCTCAAGAGGCACCACCCAAGCGTCTGCGCACCATCTTAATCGGCGCAGCAGGTCTTGGGCAGGGGCCGCAATCACCGGCAGGCGCGATAGCCGTTCTTGCGGTACTTGATGTCGAAATGGAAATGGTTGCGGTGGTCGTAATTGTAGCCGGGGCCGAGCACGGTGGTGAAATACTGGCAGCCGTCGGCGCGCACATTGTTGAGGAAGCCGCGTGTGCGGAAGGCGAACAGGCCGGGCTTGCGGACGTCGATGTCGTCGCCATTGTTGAGCTCGATGCTCATCACGTCAAGCGCATTGCCCTTGCCGTGTTCCGACAAAACACCTTCGCCGGCGATCCTGCGGCAGGAATAGCTCGAGCCCTGGTGAATGGTCTTGACGCCTGAAAAATAGCGCCAGCGGGCCGACGGGACGAGTTCGTTCCTGGTCCAGCCGGCAAAGGTGGCGGCCATGTCGCAGGTCAGCGTCGCGGCCGGCTTCATCTCGACGCTGCCGATGGCCGAGACCTTGACCGGATAGTCGATGCCGCACTGGCCTTCATGGATCGGCGCAACGTCGGTGTAGACGACGCCGAGGCGTTTCAGTTCCTTGCGGCAATCGATCTCTGCGGCCGGCATCTGTTCGGCCGGCGACATCGGGTTATCCAGGCGCGGATAGGCGGCCGTCATATAGAGATTGGACGGGACGAGACGCTGCATGCCGGAATATTCCGGGCCGGAATCTTGCGGGCCGGAATATTGTGGGTCGGAATTGGGCGGGACGGCAGCGGTCTGGCTGCCGACGTCGACGGCCGGCTGCAGCGACAGCACGCTGCCGGTGTTGCAGGCCGAGACCGCCGCAATGGCAAGCATGGCGGCAAGCCTGCCGGCCATGTGCGCGCATTCTGTGTGCCGCGCAGCGGCAAACGCAGCGCGAAATAGCCCGGCCATCGGAAGGGTTCCCTGTCCCTGGATGGCACAGACTCTAAACCTGAAGAGTAAAGGAAAAATCAGCGGCTGCGTTCACGCCTGCGGCTAAATTGCGGCGCCCATTATCGGCGGCCGAGGTCATTGGCAAAACGTGCCGCCATTGCGGCGCGGTTCGAGGTCGAAGTGGAGATGCAGCGAATGATCGGCATCGCTGCCGGGGCCAAGCACGGTCTTGAACGGCCCGCAGGCCGCCTTGCGCACTGCATCCAGGAATTTCGCGTCCTTCTCCGGCGGCGTTGGACCGACATCGATCTCTTTGCCGTCGGAGAGCGTGAAGCTGGCGATGTCGAGCGCGTTGCCGAAGGCGTGCTCCGACAGTTTGCCGCCGGCGTGGCGCGGCCGGCAGACGAAGGCGGAGGCCTGGCCGATCGATTTGATATCCGTGCCGAACTCGGCCTTTGCGGCAGGCTGGATGACCGAAGCAGCAAAGCGGACGGCCGCTTCCGCCATCTGGCAATTGAGCTCGGGCTCCGGGCCGATGGCGATGGATTTGCCGAGTGTCTTCAGCACGATCGGGTAGGGGATCGAGCAACCGACCGCCGTATCATGCTCGGGCTTGCGCTCCTCGAAATCGACGCCCATCGACTTCAGCCGCCTGCGGCAGGCCAACTCCTCGCCCGGCATTTCTTTCCCGGCAATGGCGGCCGATCGAGGATCTGGAAGGATTTTTTGCTCCGCCTTTTTGTCTGCCTCGGCCGGGTTTGGTGGCGCGCCCGGTGGGCTTGCCGGCGGCTCAGCCCGCGCCGGCTTTTCGGGCCGCTGCGGTGCAATCGCCGGCGGCTCCGGCTGCTCGGTCTTTGGTTCGCCATTTTGGGGCTGGCCGCTCTGGGGCTGGCCGTTCTGGGACTGACCGCCTTGGGGCTGAGTGGCCTGGGGCGGCTCCGGAGCATCCTCCGGGCGCGGTTCGGGGACCGGGATCTCGGTTGGTAGCGGCGGAGTGATTTGCCGGTTGAACTGCGGAACCGGTGCAGTTTGCGGTAGTTCGGGCGCCTTGGCTAAAACGGATCCCGTCAGCGACGTAGCCGCAACGACCAGCATCAATCTGTCCAATCTGAAAAGGCCAAACGCCGCCATTAGTTCGCAACGGCCAGAATGCGGGGAAGTTGCCTTGGGCGAGGGGGGCGGCCGATCACAATCGGTAACCGCGCCGTCACGCGCCGATCGCTTCCAGGCCTTCCTCGAGCCAGTCCGCCAGCAGCGGCATGCCGAGCAGATATTTTGCCGTGCGCTTGTTGGCGCGCTCGCGGGCGGCGGCCAGCGCGTCCGTCCATTCCGTAGCGTCATAGTCGCCGCGGCCGACCCAGGCCAACGCAATCAGTTCGGCCGCTTCGTCGACATTGAGATCGTCGATCAGCTCGCGCAGTTCCTCCTCGGTGAGATCTTCGGAACTTTCCTCGGCAAGGCCGTCATGATGGTGGTTGTCGTGCGCGTTGCCGTCGAGCTCTACCTCGTGCTCGGCGCCGTCGGCATAGTCTTCGTTGACGGCGGCGCTGAGCGCCTTCGCCTTGAGGATGAACAGGCGCACGGTGTCGGGACCGATCGAAAGCTCCCAGTCTCGTTCAACGCGTTGCTGCACCGGCCGTCTCCCTGCTTCGTGCTCGGTCGGCCCGATGATAGCGGATTTGCAGCGCTCGTCACGTTCTCTCGCGCGTCGGCGTTAATCGTGAAGCATGATTTCCGATGCCCTCTGTTCCCGGGATAAGATGGCCTTCCTGGGAGAGATCGCCGTTTTGAGATAGGATGGCATTTTCCGGGGACGAAACGGCTTCGGCCCGGCGTTAGTGTTGCATTGTCAGGTTCAAAGGAGAGTTCGATGCGCAGACGATTGCTGATTTACGCCATGGCCATCGCCGCCCTGCCGCTGATTGCGGCTCCGGCGTTTTCGGCTGGTGAAGGCGGGGGAGGTGGTGGCGGCGGCGGCGGCAATGGCGGCGGCGGCGGCCAGAGCCAGTGCAAGAAGGGGGAGGCCTGGGACAAGAAGCAGAAGAAATGTGTCTCGCCGAAGCAAGGTATGCTGGACGACGACAGCATCTATGATGCCGGTCGCGCGCTGGCGATGGATGGACGCTATGACGAGGCGATCGCCGTGCTCAGCCTCGCCGCCAACAAGCAGGACCCGCGCATCCTCAACTATCTCGGCTATTCGCACCGCCATTCCGGCCGCATCACCGTCGGCCTCGGCTATTACGAGGAAGCGCTGCGCATCGACCCCAATTACACGCTGGTGCGCGAATATCTCGGCGAGGCACACCTGCAGATCGGCGATCTTGCCGGCGCCCAGGAACAGCTCCGCGAAATCGAGAAGCGCACGGGCAAGGGATCTCGCGAATACGGCATGCTTTCTGAGCAGATCGATCACTTCATGAGGAGCTGATCCGACCTCCGGGACGCTGCTCATAACCGGCTGCGGCGATCGCAGCCGGTTTTTTGCTATGCTGCACATGCTGCCCCGAACCGGAATTGGCCTCACGGTACACGTGATGCGCTCCTTGACGTTAGGTCAGCCGCGCCATCGGTGGATGATTTTTCAAAATCCGACTTTTTGGACGTGAAAAACCCGCGAAGATTGCTATATCTTGCAAGATTGTGGTGAGACGGTTCCGTTAGCGAGGCTGCCGGACCGTTTTCTTTTTGTACCATCGACAAGGTCGCTCCCGATTGCGGGGGCGGCGGCAGGAAAGGTCAGGCATTATGAACAAGGTCCCGATGACAGGCGAGGGGTTCGCGTCATTGAAGGAAGAACTGCGCTGGCGCCAGCAACAGGAGCGGCCGCGTATTATCGAGGCGATTTCCGAAGCGCGCTCGCATGGCGACCTCTCCGAAAATGCCGAATATCACGCGGCAAAAGAGGCACAGAGCCTCAATGAGGGCCGGGTCAACGAACTCGAGGACCTGATCGCGCGAGCCGAGGTGATCGACGTCACCAAGCTCAGCGGCGACAAGGTCAAGTTCGGCGCCACCGTGGTGCTGGTCGACGAGGATACCGAGGAGAAAAAGACCTACCAGATCGTCGGCGACCAGGAAGCAGACGTGAAGTCCGGCCGCATCTCGATCTCCTCGCCGATCGCGCGTGCCCTGATCGGCAAGGAAGTCGGCGATGCCATCGAGGTCAATGCGCCGGGCGGCGCCAGGGGCTACGAGATCGTCCAGGTGCAGTTCATCTAGGACCTTTTGATAATTCTACTCTGGCGGCCGACTAGCGCGGTTTTCTGCGCTTCCGGTGCTCACGTACTTTAAGTACGCTCCGCTCCGGTTCTCGAAAACCACGCTATTCGACTCGCCAGAGCGAATTCTGAAAAGGTCCTATGCAGCGCCTTGTAATTTAAGCGCCAGCAATCTCTCGGCTTCCGCCATCACCTCCGGCGGCGTGACGCTACGGCCGGGCCTCGCCAGCAGCGTCGATGAGAATGGCCCGCGTGGCCCCGTCAGGCCGGGCTCCGTCGCCAGGAACACCGCCACCGTCGGCAGACCGAAAGCGCTGGCGAGATGGGTCAGGCCGGTGTCGGCGCCGATGACCAGCGCCGAGCCGCCGATGACAGCGGCGATCTCGGCAAGCGGCGACCTGGGAAACACCACGGTCTGCGCAACGGCGCCGGCGATCGCCTCGGCAACCGCCTTTTCCCGGTCGTTCGACCAGGTGGTGACCGGCGTCATTCCCGTGCCCACCAGCAGGCGGGCGGTTTCGATCCAGTCCGCGACCGGCCATTTCTTGTCCTCGCGGCTGGTGCCGTGCAGCAGGAAGGCGGTCTTTTCGCCGACAAATCTTCCGGCTGGCGGCACGATGCCCGATTCAAGCCGGGAAAAATCCGGCTCGTAGCCGAGCGCCAGCCCGAACAGCCGTCTCGTGCGCTCGATGGCATGCAGGCCGCGCGGCACGGCGTCGCGATGGCCATAAAACAGGCTCGCCGAAGGCTCGCGGGCGCTCGACCGGTCGAAACCGGCGATCGGTGCTGCCGCCAGCCGTGCCACCAGCGCCGATTTCAGCAAGCCTTGTGCATCGAGGACAAGGTCGTAGCGGCAATCTCGCAAGGCGCGGCGCAAGCCGACCACTTCCCGCCACGTGCCGGGCTGGAGCAGCTTCCTGCGCCAGCGCCGGATCGCCACGCTGTGGATGGTTTGGATGGCTGGATGCAGCGCCACGATTCCGGCAAATGCCTCTTCCACGCACCAGTCGAAGGAGATATCCGGCCGGGCGCGGCGCGCATCCTCGACCGCCGGGAAGGTGTGGATGACGTCGCCCATCGACGACGTCTTGACGATCAGCACCTTCATGCGGCGGCCGGCATTTCCAGCAGCCGCTCCGCCGCAGCCACGACCCGTTCGACCTCCAGCGTCTTCAGGCAGTTGAGATGGCCGAGCGGGCAGGTCTTTCTGTGGCAGGGCGAACAGGACAGGCCGAGCCAGACCAGTTCGCGGCGCTCGGCGAGCGGCGGCGTGTTCTCAGGCGAGGTCGAGCCGTAGACGGCGACGACCGGCGTGCCGACGGCGGCGGCGACATGCATCAGCCCGCTGTCGTTGGAGACGGCGAGCCTCGCCGCCGCGATCAGGTCGATGGCATCCTCGAGCCTTGTCTGGCCGGCGAGATCGACGGCGCCCGGCGCCAGCGCGGCGATTTCAGCCGTCACCTGGGCGTCGTTCTTCGATCCGAACAGTGCGACGCCAAACCCTTTCGCCATCATCTCGCGGGCAAGCCCGGCATAGTGTTCGCTCGGCCAGCGCTTGGCCGGGCCGAATTCGGCGCCCGGCATCAGTGCCACGAATTTCCCCGGCGTCAGCCCGAAACGGCCGAGCAGTGCCGCCTGGCTGGCTTGATCGACCGCAAGCTTCGGGGCCCGGAAGGCGCCGCCCCGGGCAAGGCTGAAATAGGCCTGCGCGGTGCGCCGTTTCAGGCGATCGGGCAACGGCACGATGTCGGTCAGCAGCCCATAGCGCATTTCCTTGAGATGGCCGACGCGGCGCGGAATACCGGCAAAGAACGGGATCAGCGCCGATTTCCAGCTTCCCGGCAGGACAAAGGCCATGTCGTAGCGGCCGCGCAGCAGGCGGCCGAAGCGCCTTCGGATGCGGAATTCGAACGCGCCGGATTTCAGCGGCACGTCGATCTGCTGGCGGATTTCGGGCATGCGCTTGACCAGCGGCGCTGCCCAGGCCGGCGCCAGCACGTCTATGGCGGCATCCGGATGAAGCTCCCTCAGCGCCGAGAATAGGCACTGGGCCATCACCATGTCGCCCACCCAGCGTGGGCCGATCACGAGGATCGTTGGGCTTTCAGCCATTCGACATAGTCTCTGACGCCGGTTTCCACTGTGCGGAACTGGCCATTGTAACCGGCTGCGCGCAAGCGGGACATATCAGCTTGCGTAAAGCTCTGGTAGCTGCCCTTGAGGTGGTCGGGAAACTCGATGAACTCGATCTGGCCTTGGCCGAGCGTATCGATCACCGTTTCGGCAATGGCGCGGAAGGGCTGGGCCTTGCCTGTGCCGCAGTTGAAGATGCCGCTCGAACCGCGTCTCCACAGCCACAGATTGACGTCGGCGACATCGCCGACATGGATGAAATCGCGGCTCTGCTCGCCGGGCCCGAAACCGTCATAGGCGCCGAACAGCTTGGGGTTTTCGCCGCGTTCGACCTGGTTGAACAAATGGAAGGCAACAGAGGCCATGGCGCCCTTGTGCGCCTCGCGCGGTCCGTAGACGTTGAAATAACGCAGGCCCGCCACCGGCGAATGATCCGTATCGAATACGGTACGGCGGACATAGTCGTCGAACAGCTTTTTCGAATAGGCATAGATGTTGAGCGGGCGTTCGTATTGCGGCTCCTCGCGGAACTCGGCGCCGCCGCCATAGACCGAAGCGGACGAGGCATAGAGGAAGGGCACGCGCAGGGCCAGGCAGGCGTGCAGCAGGCGCTTCGAATAGGTGTAGTTGACCTCCATCATGAACTTGCCGTTCCATTCGGTGGTGGTCGAGCAGGCGCCCTGGTGGAAGACGGCCTCGATGCGGCCGAGGTCTCCGGCCTCCATCCGCGCCAGGAAATCGTCCTTGTCGAGATAGTCGGCGATCTCGAGATCGGCGAGGTTGGCGATCTTGTGGCCGTAGGTGAGGTCGTCGACGACGAGGATGTCGCTGAAACCGTCGGCGTTGAGCGCGGCGACGATGTTGGAACCGATCATGCCGGCGCCGCCCGTGACGATGATCATGAAAGCCTCTGGTACCTTGTGCCGGTTGTAGCCCTTGTGGGATTCTGGCCTTATAGGGGAGGCGGGCCGGGCTGTCGACAAAGCAGGTGGCGGGCGGCCGGATGAGCGCCATAGTGGCGCCGCAAAGGTCACGTTTCAGTCGGCCTGCCGGCCGACCGGCGACAGGAGCAAGGCAATGCCGTCAACCGAACTGCTTGTCGCCTTTTTTGCCACCACGGCGATCTTCGCCTATATCCCCGGCCCCGCCATGCTCTATGCCGCCGCGCAAACCATGGCGCGCGGCCGCTGGTCCGGCCTGATGGCGGCGCTCGGCATCCATCTTGGCGGCTACGTTCATGTCTTCGCCGCCGCTGTTGGCCTGTCGGTGCTTTTCCATGCCGTGCCGGTGCTTTACATGGCAGTCAAGCTGGTCGGTGCGCTGTATCTGATCTGGCTCGGTGTTTCGCTGTTTCGCGCCAAGGCGCAAGGCGATGCCGTCTTGCCGGGAATTCAGCCGAAATCTGCCCGCCGCGCCTTTTTCGAGAGCGTTGCCGTTGAGGTGCTCAACCCGAAAACGGCGATTTTCTTCATGGCGTTCCTGCCGCAATTCATCGATGCCTCGGCAGCGTTTCCGGTCTGGCTGCAGTTCGTCGTGCTTGGAACGATCGTCAATTTGATGTTCTCGTCGGCCGACATTGTTTGCGTGGTGCTGGCCGGCGCGGTGATCGCCAGGCTGCGGCAGTCGAGCCGGGCGCAGCGCCTGATGCGGCGCGCCGGCGGTACGGTGCTCGTCGGGCTGGGCATGCATGTCGCGTTGCAGAAAAGCTGACGCACTGTCTCGCCGCCGCGATCGGTCGAAGGCCTACCGTTGCGTCGGCTGAAATTGCGGTATATCGGCATCGCCTTGAACGGCCGGCCCTGCCAATCGAGTTTCCCTGTCACTGAAATCGGCTCTCCCGCGCGTTGACATGATCAAGCTTCCTTCACCCGAACCTCTTCACCGCGCCATCTCGCGCTTCGGCAACGCCACCGTGCTGGTGGTCGGCGATTTCATCCTCGACCGTTTCGTCAATGGCGTGATCGAGCGCATTTCGCCGGAAGCGCCGATCCCCGTGCTGCACGGGCGCGGCGAAACGCTGGCCATGGGCGGCGCCGGCAATGTCGTCGCCAATATCGTTTCGCTCGGCGCTGCCGCGATACCGGTCTCGGGGATCGGCGCTGACGAGGCCGGCAAGAACGTCATGCGCATGCTCGGCGAATTTCGCGTCGACACCGGCGGGCTGGCGCAGGATGCCGATCGCATGACCTCGTCCAAAAGCCGGTTCAGCGCGCTCAACCAGCAGGTGCTGCGTTTCGACGAAGAGGAAATCAAGCCGCTGGGCGATGCCGAGCGCGCGACATTGGTCGGGCATTTTCGCGAAGCGCTGGCGCGCGCCGACATCGTCATCCTGTCCGACTATGGCAAGGGCGTGCTGCTCGGCGGCGTCGCCGGCGAGCTGATCTCGATTTGCCGGGAAGCGGGCAAGCCGGTGCTGGTCGATCCGAAGGGCAGCGATTATGCGCGTTATGCCGGCGCGACGGCAATCACGCCCAACCGCAAAGAACTCGGCGAGGCGGTCGGGCGCGCAGTGTTTGCCGACGACGAAATCGAGGCGGCGGCGCGCCAGCTGATTTCGGCGCACGGTTTCGATTTCGTCGTCGCGACGCGCAGCGAAAAGGGCATGAGCGTCGTCGGTGCGGACGACGCCCGCCATATCGCCACGCAGGCGCGCGAAGTGTTCGACGTTTCGGGCGCCGGCGACACGGTGATCGCGACCTTCGCGCTGGCCCTGGCGGCAGGGGCCGATCGCGTCATGGCCGGATCCATCGCCAACGCAGCCGGCGGCGTTGTCGTCGGCAAGCGCGGCACGGCGCGGCTGACGATCGAGGAACTCACCGGTGCGCTGTTTCGCTCGCACGGCCCGGTTGCCCACAAGGATGCCATCCTCGATGCCGCCGCCGCGGCGCGGCTGGTGGGGGCCTGGAAGGACGAGGGCTTGAGCGTCGGTTTCACCAATGGCTGTTTCGATATCCTGCATGCCGGCCATGTCAGCCTGTTGCATGCGGCGCGCAGCCAGTGCGACCGGCTGGTGCTCGGCCTCAACAGCGATGCCTCGGTGCGCCGGCTGAAAGGGCCGGGACGCCCGGTCAACGACCAGCATGACCGGGCCTGCGTGCTGGCAGCACTTGCCTCGGTCGACGCCGTCGTCATCTTCGAGGAGGATACGCCGCTTTCGCTGATCGAGGCGCTGAGCCCCGACATACTGGTCAAGGGCGCCGACTATACGGTCGATCAGGTGGTTGGCGCCGATGTCGTGCAGAAGGCCGGCGGGCGCGTCGTGCTGGTCGATCTCGTCGCCGGCAAGAGCACGACCGGCACCATCGGCAGATTGCGCGCCGGGAACTGAGGGTTTCATGTCCGAACTGAACGATTACCTGGTCCGCTCGGCGGCTGCGATTTCGGCGATGGTGGAGCGCGACCTGACCAGCGAGATGGAGCGGGCGGTCAACGCCGTCGTCGCCGCGCTTTCGCAGGGCAAGGTGCTGCTGATAGCCGGCAATGGCGGCTCGGCCAGCGACGCCATCCACATCGCCGGCGAGTTGGTCGGCCGCTTCCTCAGGGAGCGCAAGGCCTACAACGTCATCGCGCTGCCGGCCAACGCGGCAGTGCTGACCGCCTGGGGGAATGATTACGGCTTCGACACGGTGTTTGCACGCCAGGTCGAGGCGCATGGCTCGGCGGGCGCCGTGCTGCTCGCCATCTCGACCAGCGGCAATTCGCCAAGCATCCTCGCCGCCGCCCAACAGGCGCGCATGATGGGCATAACGGTGATCAGCCTGACCGGCGACACCGGCGGCAAGCTGAAGCCGCTCTCCGACATCCTGCTCAACGTACCCTCGACCTCGACGCCGATCATCCAGCAGGGGCATCTGTGCCTCTATCACCATTTGTGCGAAATGGTCGAAGAGCGCCTCTGCGACGCGGGGTGATCGGGCATTCGGAGTTGATGCCGTGGGCGAAGCTGCAATCTCCCCCGAAAGGGGGGAGATCGGCAAATTCATCGAGGTCGCCACATTTTGTTCTTGCTTTGTGCCGGCAGCTATGCTACTAATTTGGGTATGGTGATGATTCCCACCGACGACCCGCTCCCGAGGCGGGTTTTTTGTTTCCGGTTTTTTGTTTCTCAGGCGCCTTGCCTGGTCTCTCAAGCCGAAAACGCCACCAGCCCTTCGTCTTTGACCCGCCGGATGGTCAGCGCGGTTCGCACCGTATCGACATTTGGGGCCGAGGCCAGTTCCTCGATGACGAAGGTCTGGAAGGTGCCGAGGTCGCTCGCTACGCAATGCAGCAGGAAATCGGACTCGCCCGACACCATCCAGGCATCGCGAACGATCGGCCAGCCGCGGGTTCGCTCGGCGAAGGTCTTGAGCTCGGCGTCGGCCTGGTGATGCAGGCCGATCAGGCAGAAGGCGACGACGTCGAGGCCGAGCGCCGGTGCGTTGAGCAGTGCGCGGTAGCCGCGGATGATGCCGGCCTCTTCCAACCGCCGGACGCGGCGCAGGCACGGCGGCGCCGAAATGCCGACGCGGCCCGACAGTTCGACATTGGTCATGCGTCCGTCCCGCTGAAGCTCGCGCAGGATCTTCCAGTCGATGGCATCGAGATCGGCCTTGATCGGCATGGTGGCTTCCGTGCGGCTTCCGTGGTGACGCGAAAGAATCTTTCGCGACTTTGTAGTTAAACGACTTTGCTGTCTATTCCATCCGCTGGATCGAGGATTTTCGCATCATCTTGCTGCGGGTTGCTTGTCGCCGTCGCCGGCGCCGAAGCTTTCCGGGGACGAACGGCAACTTGCCTTGCTGGCGTCGCAGGCAACACTTACATTACGCGCAACAATCGACGAGAGTTCATGCCACAATCCATGGCTGCTCCCCCGCAGAGGCTTTTCATGATCACCAAGCACGCGCCTGTTCTCATCATCGGCTCCGGCCCTGCCGGCTATACGGCGGCGATCTATGCCGCCCGCGCCATGCTCAAGCCGATGCTGGTCGCCGGCCTGCAGCAGGGCGGGCAACTGATGATCACCACCGACGTCGAAAACTATCCGGGCTTCGCCGAACCGATCCAGGGTCCATGGCTGATGAGCGAAATGCTCAGGCAGGCCGAGCATGTCGGCACCGACATCGTCAACGACATCATCACCGAGGTCGACCTCAACGTGCGGCCGTTCCGCGCCAAGGGCGATTCCGGCACGATCTATACCGCCGACGCGCTGATCATCGCCACCGGCGCTCAGGCGAAATGGCTGGGCATCCCGAGCGAACAGACCTTCATGGGGTTTGGCGTTTCGGCCTGCGCCACCTGCGACGGCTTCTTCTACCGCGGCAAGGATGTCGCGGTGATCGGCGGCGGCAATTCGGCGGTGGAGGAAGCGCTCTATCTCTCCAACCTGGCCAAGAGCGTCACCGTCATCCACAGGCGCAGCGATTTCCGCGCCGAGCGCATCCTGCGCGAGCGGCTGCTGCGGAAAGACAATGTCCGCGTCATCTGGGACACGGTGGTCGACGAGGTCACCGGCCGGCCCGGCAAGGCGCCGATGCCGCCTTCGGTCGAAGGGCTGAAGCTGCGCAACGTGGTGACTGGGCAGGAGATGCATCTGGTGGTCGACGGCGTGTTCGTGGCGATCGGCCACGCGCCGGCGGTCGAGCTGTTTGCCGGCAAGCTGAAGCAGAAGCCGAACGGCTATCTGTGGACGGCGCCGGATTCGACCCGCACCGACATGCCGGGCGTGTTCGCCGCCGGCGACGTGACCGACGATATCTACCGCCAGGCGGTGACGGCTGCCGGGCTCGGTTGCATGGCCGCGCTCGAGGCGGAAAAATATCTGGCAGGGATCGAGGTTCACCGCGAAGCGGCGGAGTGATTGTTCGACAAGCGGCTGAGAAGAGCCGCGCAAAAGCCTGATTTTTCATTCAGACGCCATAACAGGCGGACGCCAGAAAACAGGACGAGGGGAAATCATGGCGTTGGATTGGGACAAGCTACGCGTGTTTCACGCCGCAGCGGAAGCGGGGTCGTTCACGCATGCGGCGGAAACACTGCATTTGTCGCAATCGGCGATCTCCCGGCAGGTCAGCGCGCTCGAGCATGATGTCGGCGTCCCGCTGTTCAACCGCCACGCTCGCGGCCTGGTGCTGACCGAGCAGGGCGAGATGCTGTTCCGCACGGCGCACGACGTGCTGATGAAGCTCGAAACCATCAAGTCGCGACTGACCGAAACCAAGGACCGGCCCTCCGGCGTGCTCAGGGTGACGACCACGGTCGGCCTCGGCGCCGGCTGGCTGACCGAGCGCGTGCAGGAGTTCATCGAGCTCTATCCCGAGGTCAGCCTGCAGCTCATCCTGGCCAATGAGGAACTCGACCTCACGATGCGCCAGGCCGACTGCGCCATCCGGTTGCGCCAGCCGCAGCAGCCGGACCTTATTCAGCGCCGTCTGTTCACCGTGCATTTCCATCTCTACGCGGCGCCCTCCTATGTGAACAAACACGGCAAGCCGAATTCGATCGCCGAGCTGAAGGCCCATCGCATCGTCACCTTCGGCGTGCCGGTGCCGGCGCACCTGTCGGAACTGAACTGGCTGGAGACGGTCGGCGATTTCGAAGGCGGGCAAAGGGTGCCGACGCTGCAGATCAACGACATCCTATCGATCAAGCGGGCGGTGCAGGGCGGCGCCGGTATCGCCATGCTGCCCGATTACGTGGTCAGCAAGGATTCGGGGCTGGTGCAGTTGCTGCCCGAGACCGAGGTGCCGTCCTTCGATACTTATTTCGCCTATCCCGACGCGATGAAGAACCAGGCGAAGCTGCATGTCTTCCGCGATTTCATCATCGCCAAGGCGCGCAGCTGGTCGTTTTAGTTTCTAGTCAGCCCGCCGGCTTTCCGAGCAACGTCGGCGATTGGCGAAAGCTTCGGCGAAAGCGTCCTTCTCCCCGCCACTATACGGGGAGAAGATGGCGGTAGCCAGATGAGGTGCAGCACCAGCCTTTGTCGTACTTGGCTTGGCTCGGCGATGGGCAGTCCTGATATGTCGTGCCGCCCCTCATCGCCCTGCCGGGCACTTCTCCCCGTATAGTGACGGGGAGAAGGGGGCTGTATCGCCGGTTTCGCTAATTATCGGCTTCTGGGCTAGGAGCGCGCCGGCGTGCTGGCGCCGTAGCGCAAACCATCGACGAGCAGGGCAACCATGCGCCGCGCCTGGGCAGGGCCGCCACCATGTGCCGGCATGGCAAGGCTGGCGGCCGCCCCCAACAGGTCGCCCGGCTCGATATCGGCGCGCACCTCGCCGGCCGCGGCCGCTGCCTCTAGCAATGTTTGGAGCGCGGGCCGGAGCCGTTGGTTGAAATAGGCAGGCAAAGTCTCGAAGGCCGGATTGCCTGAGTACAAGGCTGCCGCGAGGCCGCGTTTTGCCGTGATGAAATCCACGTAGCGCTGCATCCACAGGGCCAGCGCTTCACCCGGCTCATGCTTCCTGGCCAGGATCGGCGCGGCGTCCGCACAGGCGTCAACCTCGTTGCGGAAGACGGCCACGATCAGGTCCGAGCGCTGTGGAAAGTGGCGGTAGACGGTGCCGACGCCGACGCCAGCCTTTTCCGCGATCTCTCGCACCGGAGCCTCCACGCCGGAGGTCGCGAACACCGCCATGGCCGCCCGGAGCAACGCGTCGATGTTGCGCCGTGCGTCGGCGCGCACGTGGCGATCCGCGCGGTCGCGGGGTTCCAGACCATCGCCTTGATCTTTCGTTTTGCCGTTCGGCGCTTTTTCGTCCATCAAATTGCCTCTTGCAAACGGAACCTTGTTCCGGATATATATGGAACGTGGTTCCGTTTGACTTGTATCTAGCACGGCAAGGCGGTGTTGGCCACACGTCGGTGCACAGAAGGAGATTACCATGCAGGACAAACCCGTCGCCCTGGTCACCGGGGCCAACAAGGGCATCGGTCTTCAGATCGCCAAGGATCTCGCGGCGAACGGCCTCACCGTGCTCGTAGGATCGCGCAGGCTCGAGCATGCGGAGGCAGCCGCAAAGAGCATCGGAGGGGATGCCCACGCCCTGCAGCTCGACGTCACCGACCAGGCGTCGATCGCCGCCGCGGCAGAGCGCATCCGTATCGAACTCGGCCGCCTCGACGTGCTGGTGAACAATGCCGGCATCTCCCATGCGGGAAAGCCGGGCAGGCCGCTCGAGGAGATCATCAACTCGGGCCGCCCGAGTGTTGCCTCTCTCGACGACGTACGCGCGGTGTTCGAGACGAACGTGTTTGGCGTCATCGCCGTCACGCAAGCGATGCTGCGGCTCCTTCGTGAGGCGCCGGCGGCACGTATCGTCAACGTATCGAGCGGCGCCGGCTCGCAGACATTGAACGCGGATCCGGCCTTTCCGTACCGCACTTCGTTTGGCGCCGTTTACAACCCGTCGAAGACGGCGGTCAACGCGATGACGCTCGCCTTCGCCATCGAGCTCCAGGAGACCGGCATTAAGGTCAACGCTGCGTGCCCGGGCTACACCGCGACGGAGCTGAACAACTTCGAAGGTCCGCGCACCGTCGAACAGGCCGCGCGGGAGCCCGTGCGCCTCGCGCTTCTCGACGCGAACGGTCCGACGGGCACGTTCTCGAACGAGGACGGCCCGCTGCCGTGGTGACGCAGCCTTCGAGGCTGCTTCAGCCGCGCCAAGGTGTCAGGCGGGGCAGCCAGCCTGGTACGGCGCGGCGGTAGGCTTCGTATTCGTCGCCGTAGCGGCGGGCAAGCGTCGGTTCCTCATATAGTTTCACGAAGGAGATCATGGCGGCCGCGGCGATGATTAGATAAGCAGCGACCGTCCAGCTCGAAAACAGCAGCGCCTGGCCGAGGACGATCGACAGCACGGCGACGTACATCGGGTTGCGGACATGGCGGTAGATGCCGCCGACGACCAGCCTTTCGGTCGGCGCGACCGGGGCGGGCGTACCCAGGCCCTCCAGGGCAAACCGGGCGAAGGCATGCAGCAGTATGGCTGTGCCGGCGATAACCAGCAGCCAGCCCACAGGAACGAAACCGGGCAGTCTCGACCAGGGCAGGCGATAGCGGTCGGTCAGCAGCCAAGGCACCAGTCCGGCGACCACGCCGGGCGCTGCAGCAAGGAAGATGACGCTGCCGGCGATCGCCGAAGCGGCCCGCATGGAGGTCTCCTTACCTAGAGCCTGTTCCATCCCGATAGAATCGGGTTGGAGCTCTATCTTCCTGTTCGACCGGGATCATGCTCCAAGGCGCGCCCTTGAACGGTCTCCTGCGACGCGCTTCAGGTCTTGTCCTTGGCATGTAAACCAAACCGCTGCACCCTCAGGTCAAGCTCGATGGCGGGCTTTTAGGCGACATGCACCAGCAAGGTCTGGCTGCCGAAAAAACAAACGCGTGCTGCACGATTCTACGTCATCCTGCGTTTTTCGACTTTCCGAGCAGGAATCGCTGCTGATTCGCGGCTGCAGATCGATTTTTCCCTTGCCGCACGCTGCATTTCAGCGATTCAACTGGTCCTATTGGGCTTCGGGACGGATTAGACCACAGCCGACGCCTTTTTGCATGTGTGTGTTGCAAAATAGATGCTTGTTTCTTGGGCATGAAGAGCACATATATAGATCATCTCCTGAGCGCGTTCTCCTCCCATTAGCGCTCTCGAGTGTTCCCCTCTGGAGGTTAGCCTTAACAGGCACTTCCAATCAAACTCAGCCGGGTCTTCATTGATCCGGCTTTTTTGTTGCCTGAAACCAACACATCGCCAGAAAATCGGCCGGAACGGCCGCGTAACAGTGACATGTAACCTCGGGTAACATGCCGCGGGCGCGCCAAATCGATTAAGCAGAACATAGGACGCGGTGTGGTTCGTCCGGGGGATGGGGGCATCACTCGGACGATCCGGGCTCAGGCGGCTACCGCGTCCGAACCTTCCTCCGCCGCCGGGCACCGGCGGCAAATATGCGGCGGACCTGCCGTTTCGCCTCCCACGAAGACGGTCCGCAACGAAACGGCGCCCGGATGGTCCGGGCGCCGTTTCCTTGTGTGTCCCTTGTGTTCTGGCCGCCAGCTGCCGTTTCAGGCGGCCTTGCCGTTGGTGTTCAGCGCTTCGTCGGCCAACCGGCCGGTGAGTTCGGCCATGTGATCGAAGACGGCCCGGTAGCTGGCGACACCCGCTGTGGCCGAACGCAGCTCGATGATGAGGTCGCCGATCTCGGCCTGCGGCATGGTCGCCTCGACCACGTCCCATCCCGGCCAATCGGGCCGCGCGTCGTAGCCGAGGATCTGGCCGCGCCGCTGCGGGATCAGCGCGATGATCTTCGACGTCGCATCCGACGGCGTGACGATCTCGACCTTCATTACCGGCTCGAGCAGCACCGGCGAGCACGCGGCCATGCCTTCCTTCATCGCCAGCTTCGCTGCCATCTGGAAGGCCATGTCGGAGGAATCGACCGCATGGTAGGAGCCGTCGGAGAGGTTGACGGCAACATCGACGACCGGGAAGCCGAGCGGGCCGGATTTCAGATAATCGCGCACGCCGGTCTCGACCGACTGGATGTAGGTCTTCGGCACGACGCCGCCGGTGATCGTATCGGTGAACTGGAAGCCTGACCCGCGCGGCAGCGGTTTGATCTCCAGCACCACATCGCCGAACTGGCCGTGGCCGCCCGATTGTTTCTTGTGGCGGCCGCGCTGCTGCGTCGCTTTGCGGATCGTCTCCCGATAGGGCACGGCCGGCACATGGCCTTCGATCGGGATCTGGTTCTTGCCTTCCAGCCGCTCGCGCACGACGCGCAGATGCATCTCGCCATGACCGGACAGCACGGTTTCGGCCGAATCCTGGTTGTGATGCAGGTTGAGCGAGGGATCTTCCTCGGCCAGGCGCTGGATGGCCGCCGACATCTTGACCTCGTCCTTGCGCTCCTTCGGTCGCAGCGCGAAGGCGAAGACCGGTTGCGGCGGCGCCAGCGTGACCAGCGGCTTGATGCCGCCCTTGGTCGAGCTCAGCGTCTGGCCGGTCCTGACGGCGTCCAGCTTGCCGAGCGCGACCGTGTCGCCGGCCTTGGCCGAAATCAGCTTGACCTGGTCCTTGCCGAGCATCTTGTAGATGCCGGAGACCTTTGCCGTCTCGCCGGTGGAAAGGAACAGCTCGGCTGCGTCGGCGACCTGGCCGGACAGGATGCGCGAGACCGACAGCTTGCCGCCATGCGCGGTGTGGATGGTCTTCATCACCTGGACCACGGTGGCATTGCCGTCGGGCGCGCCGAGACGCTGGCGCGTCGCCTCGATGTCGGGTGCGTCGTGACGGATCGCCTTCAACAGGCGCAGCACGCCATTGCCCTTCTCGGCGGTGCCGATCAGCACCGGCGTCACTATGCCGTCGCGCAGGTCGGCGGCAAGATCGTCGAATATCGCGTCCTTCGGCGGTTCGATCTCGTCCAGCAATTGCTCCATCAGGCGGTCGTCATGGTCGGCGAGCGTCTCCAGCATGGAAAAACGCGCCTCGAGCTCGCGCGCCTTGTCGTCGCTCGGGATCTGGGCGACCTCGCTCTCGGCATATTCGCGATAGATGTAGGCGCGCTCCAAAGCGAGGTCGATCGAGCCGATGACGACCCCGTCCTTGCGCAGCGGGATCTGGCGCAGCAGCAATGGCACCGAGCTTGCCGGCTGCAGCATCTTCAGCGTGTCGCGCACGCCTGCTATCGCTTTGTCGACCTTGTTCAGGAACAGCATGCGCGGCACGCCGAGATCGTCGAGCTTGCGCATGATCAGCTGCAGGGCAGGGATCTTCTTCTCGTCAGCCTCGGCAACGACCACGGCGACGTCACAGGCGGCCAGCACCGGCTCGGCTTCGAAGGAGAATTCGATGGATCCGGGACAATCGACGAAGGTGAACGGCTCGCCCATGAATTCGGTGGTGGCGAAGGTCGCCTCGACGCTCATGCCGTGAGCGCGCGCCTCGGGCGAATGATCGGAAACGGTATTTCCCGACGAAACGGGATTCTGACGGGGAATGGCGCCTGTACGGGCGAGTATGGCTTCGAGAAGTGTCGTCTTACCGCTGGCGAAGGGACCGACTATGGCAATGCATTTCGGTCCCGTGCGTCGTCCTCCGGCGCGAGTACCCATGGCTGACCTCCACTCAGGCGTTTCCCTGTGAGCGGCGGCCGGCCTGTCGGCCGTCGCGGGCGAGGCTTTTTTCAATTTGCCACCTACCCAAAGGGCATCGTCCCACGGGCAGGCCGGGAGGGCAAGGGATTTGAAGTTGAAGGGATTTGAAGTTGAGGGGCTGGGTTCAGCCGGTGCCGGCTAGGCGCGACGCCAGCGGGGGTGCGTCGACGCGCTGCACCGCCACCGTCTCGGCAAAGCGCGCGAGCAACCGATTGAACAGGTCCGCACGCTCCCAGAAAGGCGCATGCCCGGCGCCGGAGATGACGTGGCAATGCTCCCACAGCGAGCCGTATGCGAGCGTCTCAAAATAGCCGAGCCGGACGAACGGATCGTTCTCGCCATTGACGACGGCGACCGGAATCGCCGCCTGCTCGACCACTTGTCTCTGGTCGGCGCCCTTGCCGGTGAGCATGCCGCGCGTCACCGCGGCGCGCAGCCGGCCGTCGGTGCGCAGGATGGCTTGGCGGAAGGACGGATCGGCGGTGTCGCCGAAACACAGCGTCTCGAAGCGCTCGGCATCGCGTTCGGAATACGTCTTTTTGGACGCCAGCAGCATGTCCCAATGCGCGTGGAAGCCGCGCAGCATGCCGAAAGGACCCTTCGATACCGGCGGCGCGCCGGTCAGCATCAGCCCGCCGATGGCGCGGTGAAAACTCGCGAGTTCGATTGCCACGTGCCCGCCAAGCGACCAGCCGAAGACGACGGCGCGGCCGATGCCCAAGGCATCGAGGAGCTGAGCCGCCGATTGGGCAAGGCCGGCGATGGTGTAGTCCGTCGCCGGATCGCGGGCGTCCGAGGATTCGCCATGGCCGGGCAGGTCGAAAGCAATCAACCGATGGGCAGCGGCCAACGGGCTGTCGAACTGGCGGGCGAATACGGCGCGCGAACTGCCCGAGCCGTGGATCAGGACAAGCGGGATGCCGGGTCCCGACGACTGGCTGAGGCGCAAATCCGCTTGCGGCGTGCGGATCGTGCGGTGGGAAACGGCCATATCTGGTTGGACCTTGGGATTGTCTCCAGGTCAACATCGCATGCCGAGGTCACCATGTTGTTTAGAACGGTGGTTAAGAAATGATTTCTCGGTTTCTGCCGGGTATGATGAACGAATCCACCACAGCTAACCCCGGGACCCTGATGATGGAATCCACGCTCGACCTTCTCGTCTCGATCAGCAGCGTCGCCACGCTCGGCCAATATGCCTGGTCGATGCGCGCGCATTTCCAGTCGCCGAGCATGTCCCAAGGCGCCATGATCATTTCGGCCGTCGTGGTCGGCACGGCGCTGTTCTTTCTTGCGCTGCTTTGGATCGAGCGGCAGCCGGTGGCGGCGAAGATCGGCGGGCTCGCCATCGAACTGGCAAGCTCGGCGCTGTTCTGGTGGGCGATCTCGGTCTCCCGCAAGGCGCGGCTGCGGTTCGCATTCGATCCGGACAATCCCGACAGCCTGGTGACCGAAGGCCCTTATCTCCATGTCCGGCATCCGTTCTACACATCCTACATTATCTTTTGGATCGGGTGGGGCATCGCGACCTGGTCGGTCTGGGCGGTGGTGCCGGTCGCCGGTATCGTTACGATCTATGTGATCGCAGCCTTGGACGAAGAACGAAAATTTTCGCGGACAAGGTTGGCCGACGCCTACGACGCCTACCGCAGGCGCACCGGCCTGTTTTGGCCGCGCCTTGCCCGCAGCCGGCAGGACATGCAGCCGGCGTCGGACGAAAGTGGTAGGCTCTAGACACTGGATTGGATCGAGGACTTGCGACGATGAAGATTATTGCCTGCGGCAGCGTGCCGACGATCGTTGCGCCGGAGACATATTTTACCGGCCGGGTTTTGCAGACGCCGATCATCGAGAAAGAGGCGCCGGCGCGGCTACGCGCCACGCTGGTCAGTTTCGAGCCCGGCGCCCGCACCCACTGGCACACGCATCCGCTCGGCCAGACGCTCTACGTCACGTCCGGTGCCGGTCTCGCGCAAAGCTGGGGCGGCCCGATCCAGGAGATCAGGGCCGGCGACGTCATCTCCTTTGCGGCCGGCGAAAAGCACTGGCACGGCGCCGCGCCCAAATCGGCGATGACCCACATCGCCATGCAGGAGGCACTCGAGAGTGTGCATGTCGATTGGCTGGAGAAGGTCAGCGACGAGCAGTATGGCGGCTGAAACGTCTCAGGCCAGCGAGGCAGTAAAGCGCTGGATGCGCGTGCAGGCCTCTTCGAGCAGAGCCTCCGACGTGGCGTAGGAGATGCGGAAGTTCGGGCCGAGGCCAAAAGCCGAGCCGAAAACGACCGCCACGCCCTCGGCCTCGAGCAGTTCCGAGCAGAAGGTTTCGTCGCTGTCGATCACCTTGCCGCTCTTGGTCTTCCTGCCGATCAGCTGGGCACAGGAGGGATAGACGTAGAACGCACCCTCCGGCGACGGGCAGGTGATGCCGCGCGCCTGGTTGAGCATCGAGACGACGAGATCGCGCCGGCCCTGGAAAATCACCTTGTTCTTCGGGATAAAATCCTGCGGGCCGTTCAGCGCTTCGACCGCCGCCCATTGGGCGATGGTACAGGCGCCGGAGGTCTGCTGGCCCTGGATCATGTCCATCGCCTTGATCAGCGGCACCGGGCCTGCCGCATAGCCGATGCGCCAGCCGGTCATGGCATAGGCCTTCGACACGCCGTTCATGGTCAGCGTGCGCTCATAGAGCTTTGGCTCGACCTCGGCGATGGTCTTGAAGACGAAGTCGCCATAAGTCAGGTGCTCGTACATGTCGTCGGTCAGCACCCAGACATGGGGATGCTTCAACAGCACGTCGGCCAGGCTCTTGAGCTCCGCCTCGGTATAGGCGGCGCCCGACGGGTTGGACGGCGAGTTCATCAACAGCCATTTGGTGCGCGGCGTGATCGCCTTTTCCAGCACGGCCGCCGTCAGCTTGAAGCCGTTGTCGATGGAGGTGTCGGCAAAGGCCGAGGTGCCGCCGCAGATCGCCACCATTTCGGGATAGCTCACCCAGTAGGGCCGCGGGATGATCACCTCGTCGCCGGGGTTCAGCGTCGCCATGAAGGCGTTGAACAGGATCTGCTTGCCACCGGTGCCGACGATGGTCTGGTCCGGCCGGTAGTCGAGATTGTTCTCGCGCTTGAACTTTTTCGCGATCGCTTCGCGCAGCGGCACGATGCCGGAGACCGGCGGATATTTCGTCTCGCCGCGGCGGATGGCCTCGATCGCGGCGTTCTTGATGTTGTCGGGGGTGTCGAAGTCCGGCTCGCCGGCGCCCAGCCCGATCACGTCACGGCCGGCGTTTTTCAGCTCGCGCGCCTTCTGCGTCACTGCGATGGTCGCGGAAGGCTTTACGCGGGAAAGGACGTCGGCAAGAAAGGCCATGAGAAATATCTCCAGAAAGGACCGGCGCGGCGAAGGCGCCGCGGCGCCTCTCATGTCGCATCGTTTTGCCAAGCGCAAGCCCAGCGCAGGCATTGTCGAATGAGCCAGCGCGCAATGCTGGCAACAATAAATTCATCAACGATCGGTAAAAGCTTGAACGGCAGGACCGTAGCCGGTCCGCCAGTCTCGCACAGCGAGGAACCGTGACGCGCAGCATCGGGCTTGCCCATATCATCCGCCATGATGACGGCACCGCCAGCGGTGTCTGGGGGGTCTATACGCTGCAAAGCGCGTTCCAGCCGATCTTCGCCTTCAACAAGGGCAAGCTTTCCGTCGTCGCGTTCGAGGGGCTGATCCGGCCGTTCCGCGAAGGCGAGCCGCAGCCGCCAACGAGTTTCTTCAACAGCTGTCCGGCGGTCGACCGCCTGCATATCGAGGCGCTGACAAGGACGCTGCACCTTCTGAACGCCGGCGCCTGCCTGCCGCGAGACGCCTCGATCTTCATCAACTTCGATCCATCGGTGTTCACCGACCGCAGCATCGCCGACAAGGCGCTGCGCGACATGCGGCTGGTGCTGCACGAGGCCGACATCGATCCGCGCCGCGTCGTCTGCGAGGTCACCGAGCAGAAATCGGCATCGCAGGAAACGCTCTACAATTTCGTCGAGGCGCTCAGGGGCAATGGTTTGCGCATTGCGGTCGACGATTACGGCGCCGACGAGTCCGACATCAATCGCATCAAGGAACTCAGGCCCGACATCGTCAAGTTCGATGCCGACTGGATCATGACGCTGATGGAATCCGGTGCCGGCTTCGCCTTGCTGACCGCCATGGTGACGAGCTTCGAAGAGCAAGGCATCCGTACGGTGTTCGAGGGCATCGAGACGGGCTGGCAGCTCGAGCTCGCCGAAAAGTCGGGCGCCTCGATGGTGCAGGGCTATGTGCTGGCGCGCCCCGAGCTTGCGCCGACCAGCTTCCGCGTCTTCGAAAAGAGCGGGCAGGCGGCTGCGGTGTCGGCCGATACGGAGAAGGTTTCTGCGGCCGTTTCGCCATCGCGACGGCCGATGCGGGCCTTTGGCCGCAGGGTGGCATCGTGACCGGGCAAGCCGACATGCGGCGCAAGGTCGGCGAGGCGATCTTTGCCGACGAGGTCGGCATCGAATATGGCGTCTACGGCGCATTCCGGCTGAGGAGCGCCTACCAGCCGGTCTTCGCGCCCCGCGGCAGGTTTCTCGCCGCCGTCGCGGTCGAGGGACTGATCGAGCCGCATCGTGCAGGCAGGCCGATGGCGCCGCAAATCTTCTTCGAAGATGTGCCGACTGCGGATCGGCTGTTTGTCGAAACCATGTGCCGGGTGCTGCATTTGCGCAACTTCCGCAACATCGGCGTCGACGGGCTCGACCTGTTCTTCAACTACAATCCGCTGATCAACGATGACCCCGCACGGGCGCTGGCCGAAATCAGGCTGATGACCAGGCATCTGGCGGATTTCGGCCTGCATCCCGGCATGCTGGTCTGCGAGATCACCGAGCAGGCGGCCGGCGACAAGGTGCTTGTCAGCCTGGCGCGTGAGATGCGGCGCGACGGCGTCCGCATCGCCATCGACGATTTTGGCACCGGGCATTCGACGGAAGAAAGGGTCGCCCTCGTGCAGCCCGACATCGTCAAGATCGACGGCACCTGGTTCGCCGAATTCTGCCGCCATGCCGCCGCCGAGCGGTTTTTCCGGCCGCTGGTTTCGACGCTGCACGACCGTGGCGCCAAGGTGCTGGTCGAAGGCGTCGAGAACGCCACGCATCTGCGCGTCGCGCTGGATGGCGGCGTCGACCTGCTGCAGGGTTTTTACCTCGCCCGGCCGGCGCTGGCCGGCATGCTGTTCGACGAGGAGCCGCTGTCGACCGACAGGCTGCTCGGCAGGGATAGCAACGTCATTCCGTTGTTCGGATAAATGCATCAGCGACGCTGATGGTTACGCCAAAACAAATCACTGGATGAAGCCGCCGCTGCCGAGATAGAGGCTTGAGGCTGGATCAGCCCTGAGACGGGTGGTTGCGAGCAAGGGGGAGCACCGATGATACTCTATGGAATGATCGACAGCGGCAATTGCTACAAGCCGCGCCTGTTGATGGCCAAGCTCGGCATCCCTTTCACCAATGTCGAGGTCAGCTCGCATACCGGCGACACGCGCAAGCCCGACTATGTCGCCAAGAACCCGAACGCCATGGTGCCCCTGCTCGAACTCGACGACGGCCGCCGGCTGGCCGAATCCAACGCCATCCTGCTCTACCTCGCCGAAGGCACGCGGTTTCTGCCGGCGGACAGATATGAACGCGCGCTGGCCTACCAGTGGCTGTTCTTCGAGCAATACAGCCACGAGCCTTATATCGCCGTGCGCAGGGCGCTGCTGACCTTTCCAGAACGCGCGAAAGACGCGACACCCGATCGGCTGGCGGTGACGCTGGAGCGCGGCAACAAGGCGCTCGGCGTCATGGACAAGCACCTGGCCGGGAGCAGCTTCTTCGCCGGCAATGCGCTCAGCGTCGCTGACATCGCGCTCTATGCCTATACGCATACGGCCGAGACGGGTGGGTTTCAGCTCGACGCCTATCCGGCGGTGGCCGCCTGGCTGCAACGGGTCGAGGCCGACCCGGGGCATGTGCCGCTGGAGTGGGTAGGTTGAGTGCAACTCGCCAATCTTGCTGAGCAACGTTGGGCTGAGCAACATTGGCGATTGGCGGAATCTTCGGCGAAGGCGTCCTTCTCCCCGTCTCTATACGGGGAGAAGATGGCGGCAGCCAGATGAGGGGCAGCGCCAGCCTTCGTCGTGATATCGTGCTTGGCTTGGCGAAGGGCAGTCCTGATACGTCGCGCTGCCCCTCATCGCCCTGCCGGGCACTTCTCCCCGTATAGAGACGGGGAGAAGGACGCCGTGTCGCCGGTTTCGCCAATCGTCGGTCTAAATCCAAACAGCAAAAAGGCGGGACAAAATCCCGCCTTCCCATGCTTGGTAGCCTGATCGGGAGCGTTTTGGCCGGGCCGGCAGCAATCTGCTGCTTCGGCTTGTCGGGGTCTGTCGCTCCGGCGCGCTTCTCGCGCGACTGTCAGTACATCCGTGACTTGCCGCGCGCCCCGGGCTATCGCCCGGCGCGCGCCATTCGCAAAATCAGGCTGCCTTGCTCAGAGATCCAGCGGACGACTTGCCAGTGCGGCGGTCCTGCTCGATCTCGAAGTTGATCTTCTGGCCTTCGACCAGGGTCGACAGTCCAGCGCGCTCGACTGCGGAGATGTGAACGAAAACGTCCGCGCCGCCGCTGTCAGGCTGAATGAAGCCGAAACCCTTGGTGGAATTAAACCACTTGACCGTACCTGTTGCCATTTCGATAGTCCTTTACGTTTGCTTTAGTTTGACTGGACCGAAACCCAGCCGGTTTGTATCGAGATTTTGGAGATAGAACGTCAGCAAACGCGAATATCGCGAGGCCCGGATCGATCGGCCGAAATATCAATGCACCGCATATAATATGCTTTCGCGCGAAAAACAAGACGGGGCGGAAAATGGCGCGGCGGCAACGCTGCCCAACGGCCGCCCCAATCGCGTGAGAGCGTCGTCGTTGCGCGCCTGACGCGGGAGGATCGCGCGGGCTTCGGGCGCGACCGGGTTTTGGGGAGAGGGGCCATGAAAATCGTTCTGCTTGCCGCTTGCCTGACGCTGGTGGCCGCCGAGGCGCAGGCGGTCTCGCGTTACGACCCGACGCGCATGAGCTGCGGCAAGGTGCAGGCGACGATCGCGCGCGAGGGCGCGGTCATCCTGCGCTACAGATCGGCGCGCGTGCCGGGGCTGGCGCTCTACGACCGCTATGTGCGGAGCCAGCAATTCTGCGACATCGGCGAGGTCAGGGCGCGGGCCTCGGTGCCGAGCGCCGACACGAATTCCTGCACCGTCTATAAATGCAAGCGGGTGGAGATCGATCGGCGCTTCCGCCGGCGCCTGCTTCCGGATTAGGCTGGTCGAGATGGTGCGCTGGGTGCCGGCCTCATCTGAATATCAGCACACCTAAAACCCGAACGACACCTGCGCGGGCGGCGGCGGGCCGACGCGTACGCCTTCCATTGCCAGCATCTTTTCCTTGGTAGCCGAGCCGCCGGGGGCGGAAAAGCCGCCGATCTTGCCGCCGGCGGCAAGGATGCGGTGACAGGGAATGACCAGCGGCACCGGGTTGGCGCCGAGTGCGGCGCCCGTTTCACGCGCGAGCCCGGCATGGCCGGCGCGTTTGGCCAGTTCGCCATAGGTGGTGGTTTCGCCGAAGCCGAGCTTTCGCGCCGCGTCATAGATCGCCAGGCGGAACTCGTCGACGCCGCTGAGATCGACCGGCACGTTGGAGAAATCGATGTCCTCGCCGGCGGCATAGGCCTTGATCGAGGCGATCAGCTCGGCAATCCATTGCGGTTCGGGCTTGGCGGCTTGTTCGACGTGTGAGGCATGGCGCAGCAGCCGGCGCTCCACCGCGTCGCGATTGCGCTGCGGCAGGCAGAGCCGGGTCAGCCCGGCATCGCTCCAGGCGATGCCCATGAAGCCGAGCACGGTCTCGAAGACCGCGTGGCCGGCGGTGGCATGAGAGGCGTCCATGGCGTGCTCCTTTCCGGAATCCTTCGAAGTACAAATCCAGAACAATATCGCATTTCCCGGCCCGGCTCGCCACCCGAAAACCACCGTCTACCGCGGATTGCCGGGGGAAAGATGCTGGTGTAAGGACTTTCTTAACACCCGACGAACCGGACCCGAGCGCCGCTTGCCAGCAAAATTCCTCTTTCCCGTCCTAGCGGCGGTGTTGGCCGTCGCCGCTCTCAGCGGTTGCACCTCGACTTCGCCGGTGACCCCGGCGCCGGCCTTCACCGAAAATGCGGCCAACACCGATGCCGGCTTCACGCTGGCGCTGCCCGACACGGTTTCGGTGCTGCCGGAACCGTCCGGCGTCGCCCAGACGGCGGCGCTGCCGGTCGAGCCCGCCGCCGCCTTTGCCGGGCCGACACCGCTGGCGGCAACTACCCCCGCCGTCATGACCGCCAATGCCCAGCCAGCCGCCGCGACGGCCGCCGTCGCCATGCCGGTCACCGAACAGACCGCCGCCATGCCCGGCGTTCAGCCGGTCGCTTACACGGTGCCGCAGAACCCGGCCGTTCTGGCCGCGATCGACCCCACCGAGGGCCAGTCGAATGCCGGCGGCCGCAGCGAGATCGAGCGGCTGATCGAGAAATATTCCGCGCTCTACCAGGTGCCGGTCGACCTGGTGCGCAGCGTCGTCAACCGCGAGAGCACGTTCAACCCGAAGGCCTATAATCGCGGCCATTGGGGGCTGATGCAGATCAAGCACGCGACGGCGCGCGGCATGGGCTATGACGGGCCGGCAAGCGGCCTGTTCGACGCCGAGACCAATCTGAAATACGCGGTGAAATATCTGCGCGGCGCCTGGCTGGTCTCAGGCGGTAACCCCAAGCGCGCCGACCGGCTCTACCAGAGCGGCTATTACTATGACGCCAAGCGTAAGGGGATGCTGGGCGAAACCGGCCTCGGCAGCGACAGCCTGCGCCGCCGCATGCAGCCCGATGCCTGAGCCGCGCCCACCGGCGCCGAACGACATCCGCCTGCGCAAGATCCTCGACGACACGCTTCTGGCGCCGCGCTGGCCAGAAGGTTTTTTCATGCGCGGCTTCGAAGCCGCCGATGCGCTCGCACTGCATGCGCTTTTGACCGCGGTGTTCGACGACGGCGCCGACGGGCCGTTCGACGAATGGTGGCCGCGTATTTCGGGCGACGCGGAATTCGACCCGGCTTTGTGTTTCGTGGTTATCGATCGCAAGGGCCGGCTGGCGGGCGCGGCGCTCTGCTGGACGCGGGCTTTCGTCAAGGACCTTGCCGTCCATCCCGAGGCGCGCGGCAAGGGCATTGCCGAGGCGCTGATGCGGCACGCGTTTGCGGTGTTTCAGGCAAGGGGCGCGGCGCATGTCGACCTCAAGACCAATACTGTCGAGAACGCCGCCGCGGTCAGGCTTTACCAGCGGCTGGGGATGCTCGAGGTAGACTGGGCAGGGTGAGGGGCGGCAAGCGCCTCGGTAAGTGCGGCGATGTTCAGCAGAGGCTGTGACGCTCGAAGGTAACGGCATGGATCCTAGAGTCTTTCACGTTTTGACGGAAGCGTATCCGGCGTTTGCGAAGTAGTTTTTGCATTCGCCGGGTTCGATCGTCGCAACGAGGTGGCCGATGTGGCGCCAAGCGTCCTCGACGGTACGCTTCTGAGCTTGTCGCATCCAATGCTTGATCTTGGCGAAGGCCTGCTCGATCGGGTTGAGGTCGGGGGAG